>JAITCL010000134.1 GCA_031283105.1 Treponema sp.
TTAATCAACCATGATTAGCCGCCTTTAGGCGCTTTTCATGGAATAAAAGGAGTTCTCTATGAAGAACCACATTAAGTTTTTTGGGATTGTCGCCATAATGGCGGTAATCGGCTTGTCAATGGTATCCTGCGGCGAAAAAGAAAACACGGATCCCAAAAGGATTACCATTACTGGAATTACTGGGGTAAGCTCTCCCAGTGTTATTGTTGCGCTTTCCGTTGGCAATACCATGGTAAATTATAATTTGCCTGCAGCCGGTAGAGCGACCGTTTCCGGAACTGTGAGTGTTCAATTAAAAGAAAATGGAAAACCAACAACAGGCATTAGTTTTGGTAGTAGCAGCCCGGATTGGACAGGCACTGGCGAATACTATATCGTTTTATTTCCGATAGACAGTAACAATAACATATCATTTACTCCCATTGCTGTAACTAAAACGAAAGTCAACATTTCCCAAGCGACCACCACAGTGGCATGGAGTCAATTCCAGTAACTTTTCGGGGCCTCCCCAAGCAACGAGAGAGCGTTCCCAAACCCCGAAGGGTTTCCAAAAACCTTTCGGGGCCCTTCTTCCGGCATCCTTAGTTTGATTTGGGTAACATTCTTAATGCGGCAACGCAGTTTCCTTGACCTTGAACACCTGCGCGTGATACATTTTTTCAGAACACCCCTTGACGTGGTGCATAAGCCGGCGTGGTGGAACGGTAGACACTGGGGACTTAAAATCCCCTCCCTGCAAAGGGGTATGAGTTCGAGTCTCATCGCCGGCAAAAATTACATCGGGGACTTTAAATCCGGGCAATAAAACGCACGGCACAGCCGTGTAGATGAATTAATCCGCACGCCCTAGCGCCAGTAATTGCCGCCGCCTCCAATAAAGGGAGGCGGACTTTAGGCCGCCGTCAGCGCGCCCTCCTCGCAAGAGGGTACGAGTTCGAGTCTCGTTCCCGGCAAAAAAAATTATCTTTGTTTGAAAATCTCGTCCTCGCGGCGCACACTGCCGGAGATGTCCAGAAAGAATTTTTCACCACGGAGGTCACGGAGAACACGGAGGAAGAAATGGTTCTCGTACCAAAACTCCTAAGCTATCCGGTGCAACCGGATAGCAGTACTCCGTGTACTCCGTGGTTAATTCTTACTTATTGGACACCTCCCTTATTGAGTTAAACAAAATATTTTTCCTATAATAGACTTGTGGCATATCTTTATGAAACCCACCTTCACACAGCCGGCGTCAGTAAATGCGCGGTTTCAGGAGGGGCGGATTACATTGCGGGTTATAAGGACAAGGGATATTCCGGCATCATTGTAACCGATCATTTTTTTAATGGAAATTGCGCATTATCAAGAAGACTGCCGTGGAAAGAATGGGTAAACCAGTTTTGCCGGGGTTATGAGGAAGCGAAAGAAGAAGGCGAGCGGCGGGGACTTGATGTTTTTTTCGGCTGGGAAGAAACGTTTGATGAATGCGATGATTATCTGGTATACGGACTGGACAAGGACTGGTTATTGGAACACCCGCAGGCGCGAAGCTGGACAAGGGGCGAACAGTATCGCGCGGTAAAAGAAGCGGGAGGCTGTGTGGTACAAGCCCACCCTTTCAGGCAGCATTATTACATATCAAAAGTAATTCTTTCCACCGGCTGTGTTGATGCGGTTGAAGTTGCCAACGGCGGCAATGAAAATATATCGGCTGACGCTCTGGCGTACCGTTACGCGCAAAAACTGGGCAAGCCCATGACTGCGGGAACCGATATGCATGACGCTTCCGTTATATATGATGGTGAGATATTTGGCGTATATCTTGACAGGAAGCTGAAAAGCATCGCCGATTATGTAAAAATAATTGTAAACAATGAGATTTCAAGCCTTAAAACAGATATGTCCCGCTTTGATTTTCACGGTACGGAAAGAGTAAGGATTCCGGTAGAGGTACGGGATGAGAACGACAATATTACCGGCCAATCATGGAAAGCGTTAATATAAATATCGCCGCAAGCGTATAACGCATAATTAACACTTACACTGTCAGCACATTCTTCCACAAAAAATTTTTCAATTTTTTAACCCTGCCGGTTTTTATCAAATAATCAATAACCTGATTAGATTCTCTCTCCGACCAGTGGAATTGCCGCTCTTGCGCCAGAACGGAGGCGGCCTCGTTTACCGTGTAACGCCGTTTATTTCTGCGAATAAAATTCTCTATACTCGCCTCTTCGCGCAGGGCGGCGCTTGCCTGCTGTTCACACACATCACAGCACTGGGTTTCCGGGCTTTCGCCGTTTGCGTCATAATTGAGCATTTTCAACAGCGCCTGCCTTCTGCACTGCGTTACATTACGGGCATAGTCCAGCAGGCCGGAAAGACGCGCCCGGTCGGCATCGGTTTTGGCGCGGCGCAGGCTTGCCTGATCATCCGGCCCCCACAGAAGAATTGCTTTTGACTGCGCCCCGTCGCGGCCTGCCCTCCCCGACTCCTGCAAATACGCCTCCACCGAGGGAGCGCAGTCCCGGTGTATCACCGTGCGGACATCGGCCTTGTCCACACCCATGCCGTAGGCGCAAGTTGCGCATAACACCGCCCTGCTGTTGCCCATGAACCATTTTTCAACATCGGCCTTTTCTTCCCTGCTTAAACCGGCATGGTAAAACCGTATATCATTGTGCCAGTCCATGCCCATTTCCCCTAAACTGATTCTGAGGTAGCGGGCAAGGTTCTGCGTACCGGGCCTTGACGAACAAAACACAATCGCCGGGCGGGAATTTTGCATCAATAAATCCCGCACCGCCATGTCGCGCACAATGCAGCCTTTGGCGGTATAGTTAATATTGGGCCGGTCGGGATTCCCCACAATCTGATGGGCCTCAATATCGCCAAAAATATATTTTTTGATTTTTTCCAAAACCGGCGCACTGGCCGTTGCGGTAAACGCCGTTACCAGAGGGGCCTTAACATTTTTTATGATACTGTTGATTTCAAGATAACTCGGCCTGAAACTTTCACCCCATTCACTGACGCAATGCGCCTCATCAATAACAATGTGAACGATTTTTATTGCTTCCAGCCGGTTCATCACCTGCGGGGTAAGTAACACTTCAGGGTTGGCGATAATGAATTTGCTTTCCCCCGATTCCAGTTTTCTCCAAATCTCATCCCGTTCTTCTTTGGTCTGCCCGCCCCGCAATGTCACCGGAGCAAAACCCCGTTCATGCAGGCGGCGCTGCTGGTCGGCCATGAGCGACAGAATCGGATAAATTACCAGCGTCGGCCCCTCAATAATCATCGCCGGCAGTTGAAAACACAGCGACTTTCCCGCGCCGGTGGGAAGGATAACAATCTGGCGTCCCAGACAACCCCGATCGGACGCCTCTTCATCCGGCGGCGAATCCTCCTCGCCATCTTCCTCAACAGGCTGATCAATTGAACCAGTTTGTTCATCTGCGGGCCAATTTAAGGTAAGTCCCGCCGCTTCAGCCGCCTCAAGAATATTCGCCACTACCAGCCTTTGGTAGGGAAACAAGTACGACAGCCCGAACAGGCGGTTAACCGCATTGCCGAGGGCGTCAGCGCCGGGATTACCCCAAAAATCACCACAGGCATCAGTTAATTCATTCACTTTTTACCTCCACATATATAGTGTCCATCCACAAAGTCGGTTACTTTGTGGATGGACATTGCATTTTCTAAGCCTAAAGGCTGCGAAAATGCGGTTTTCAAGGTAGTCTATCAATAATGTATCTACATTATTGATAGATACTATATATAGGGAACAAAAGTGGATTTTGCATTAGTGGAAAGAGAAAAAAATCACAGAATTTTAAGACAATAATGCTTGACACTTGTACACCGCGTTTTTACCATATATACAAGCGAGGTTGCCATGAACACGTCAAAGGTTTTTTTTACCGATATGAGGACAAAGTTTGATGAAGGTCTTCTGATAAAAATGGACCGGCTGATACAAAAAGCCGGCATTGATCAAATTGATTTTAAGCACAAATACGTTGCCATAAAAATACATTTTGGCGAGCCGGGTAATCTGGCGTTTTTGCGCCCCAATTTTGCGAAGGTGGTGGCGGACAAGATTAAGTCGCTGGGCGGGATGCCCTTCCTCACCGACTGCAATACCCTGTATGTGGGGCGGCGCAATCAGGGGCTAAATCATCTGCTTGCCGCCGCGGAAAACGGCTTTACCTCGCTGTCTACCGGCTGTCAGAATATAATTGCCGACGGCATACGCGGCGCCGATGATATCGACGTGACGGTTAACGGCGGAAAGTATTGCAAGGTTGCCCATATCGGCAGAGCCATAATGGATGCCGATATTGTTATTTCATTGAATCATTTTAAGGGACACGAAGGTTCCGGTTTTGGCGGCGCACTCAAAAATATCGGCATGGGGTCGGGCAGCCGGGCGGGCAAAATGGCGGTGCATAACGAGGGCAAGCCTAAAATTGATAAAAATATTTGCATTAATTGTAAAATCTGCGCCCGCTTCTGCGCCCACGGCGCGATTGGTTTTGACGGCGGAAAGGCGTCTATTAACGAAGATAAATGCGCGGGCTGCGGACGCTGTATCGGGGCCTGCAGCAAGAACGCCATTTTCACCAACTGGGACAGCAGCAGTGAAGCGCTGTGCTGTAAAATTGTTGAATATGCCAAAGCCGTGCTTGACGGGCGTCCCAATTTTCACATTAACGTGGTAAATCAGGTTTCACCGTATTGTGACTGCCACGCGGAAAGCGATGCCGCAGTAATACCCGACATCGGGATTTTTGCGAGTTTCGATCCGGTCGCCCTGGACAAGGCGTGTATTGACGCGGTTAACGCGGCCCCTGCCATTCAAACCAGTATTCTCAGCGAGCGCGACCGCAGCCGCCGCGATGCGGCCGGCAACGAAGACTATTTTACCAACATTCACCCCACCACCGATTGGCGCAAGCAGATTTCCTACGCGGAAGAAATTGGCCTGGGCAGCGGGAAGTATGAATTGATTACGGTGAAGTAGTACGGAGCGGAGTATCTTTCCACTTCTCCAGCGACTCCCGCATAAAGCCGCGAATGTCGATGCCGTAGGCCGTTTCCAGAACCGCGCTGTTTAATACTTCTTCTACCGTTCCGCAGGCGGCCACGTTTCCGTTATCCATGACTATCGCCGTGTCGCCGAAATAACGGGCAAGATTAAGATCGTGAAACACGCCGATTAAACTGGTGTTGTTTTCCTTGACCCACGCTTTCAAATAATCCAGTAACGCAATCTGATGTTTCAGATCAAGGTGATTCGCCGGTTCGTCCAGCAGAATTACGCGGGGAGTTTGTGTTAATGTCTTTGCCAAAAAAACCCGTTGTAAAGTGCCGCCGCTCAGTTCATCAATCATGCAATCCCTGCTGTCCCAGAGGTCCAGTTTTTTGAGCGTATCATTGATAATGGCGGTATCCTCCGAGGAAAGATTTTTGAGGAAGCCGCGGGAATAGGCGTAGCGTCCCATTGAAATCGTTTCATATACCGTGTAGGGAAAAAAGACCTGCATATTCTGACTCAGCAGGGCGATTTTACGCGCAAGTTGTTTGCGGGGAACGGCGGAAATGTCGTCGCCATCTGCCAGAACAAAGCCCCGGTAATTAATAATACGGGCAATGGATTTAAGCAGGGTGCTTTTGCCGCAGCCGTTCGGTCCCAGTACACACAGACATTTACCGTTTTCCACCTTAAAACTTATATTGCGTATAACGTCATTGCCGCCGTATCCGGCGCACAGGTTTTTTACTTCGGTCATCGCCGCCCCCTGAAATACACCCAGGCAAAAAACGGCGCGCCGATAAGGGCGGTGATTGCGCCCACCGGCAGTTCCGAAGGCGAGATGACGGTTCGGGCGATTAAATCGGTTATTACCATTAATGAGCCGCCGATGATGAACGACAGGGGGATTAAATAACAGTGGCGCGAACCGGTGATTTTCCGCGCGGCGTGTGGGGCGATAAGGTCAACAAAGCCAATAATGCCGCTTAACGACACCGCCGCCCCGGTCAGTATGGCGCATAATACCAGTAATTTTTTTCGCAGCGCTCCGGTTTCAACGCCCGCCGATTGCGCCTGATCATCGTCAAATGTCATAATGTCCATTTCTTTGGCATAGCGGAGTATGCCTATAGCCCCTATAAGCAAGAACGGCAACAGCAGTTGAATGTACGTCCAGCCCCGCATGGCAAAACTGCCCATCTGCCAGAGCGTTATGCGCTTTAAGTCATCTGAAAAAATAGCGCTTAACAGGGTAAGCAGGGCGCTTAAAAAAAGCGAAAATACCATGCCGCAGAGTATGATGGTGTTATTCGACATTGACTTGTCTATGCGGGCGGAAAAGGTGGCGACCGCAAAAACGGTCAACAGGCCGAAGACAAAACCGGTTAAAGGCAGGGTAAAAGCGCCCAGCAGGGGGATTACAATTCCGCTGATGATTATTATTCCCGCGCCCAGAGACGCGCCGGATGAAACGCCCAAAATGTAGGGCGACGCAAGCGGATTGCGCAATATTGACTGGCAGACCGCGCCGCTCATCGCCAGACAACCCCCCACCAAAAAGGCGAGCAGTACCCGCGGCAGGCGCAAAAGCCACACAATGGAAACATTTTTGAGGTCTATACCCGCTTTAAGGGGAATCCTGCAAATTTTGTGCAGGACAATCAAAACCGTGTCACCCAAACTGATGCCGGAACTGCCCAGTGAGGCGGCGGCTGCGATTATAAAAAGCGAGATAATAGCGCCCGCGACGATGCGATTTTTGTTACTCATACAACTCCGGGTAGACAGCTTGCAACATTTGCCGCAAAGCCAAAATAATACGGGTTGAAGGCCGTACCGAAGAATCGGTATCTATTTGATAAATGCGATTATTGATAACGGCGTTAATATGTTCAAAACCGGGACGGTTTTTTATTTCGCCGATGGGATCGTCAATATAATTTACATTGGTCAGGATTACATCGGGGTTACGTTCAATGATGGACTCCGCGCCGGGACTGACCAGCCAGTTGTCATTTCCAAAAATATTGCGCGCCCCGATAACGGAAATCATATCATCAATATAACTGTCTTTCCCAAACGTCATCATGTCCGGCGCGGCGGAAATTTCAAAATAAACCGCCTTTTTTGTATCAATATGCGCTGTTTTTTGGCTTATTTCGGCTATTTGCGCCTTCATCGAACTGATAATTTCTTCTCCCTTTTTTTCCACCCGTAAAATCTCCGCTACAAACGCAATGTCATTATAAATTTCATCAATGCTCTTGCTCATGGAAATATACACCACGGGGATTCCCGCTTCACGCAGAAGGCGGAAAGGGTCTTCACCCGAACCGGTGGGATTATGCCCGCTTGCGATAATTATATCAGGATTCAGTTTGATTATCACCTCGGCGTCGGGGTAGAAAAAATCCAGCAGGGGAAGGCCGCCGGGAATTCCCGTAACATTTGCCGAATGACGGTCTATGGCGACAAGTTTGTGCGCCTGTCCCAGATCGGTTATTATTTCCGTATTTGACGGCGCGGTGGACACAATTTTGTTAACTGAATTTTTGACAATTACCGTTCTGCCGGAACGGTCAATTATTTCTTTGCCTTTGTCTGCGCCGCATCCTAATAACAATAATATTATTAATATCATTAACAACGAACCGGTTTTATTTTTCTGATTCATTTTCTTTATCTCCCTTGCTTGAGTCTATATTAAATTTTGACCTAACGCCGATGACCAAAGAGACGCCGGGCATATAGTAACTGGCAAATGATTCGTATTGCGCGTTAAGTATATTCCGCAGTGAGGCAAAAAAGGTGAGGTATTTTCCCGTCTTCTGATTGACAGTCGCGTGGACTACGCAATGCGGCTCAAGGATCATTTGGTTCATCGTGTCCGCATAGCGGGTGGATTCATAATGCGCCGAAATAAAAACAGAACCCGTTTCCCACGCAAGGTCAACCGTGCCGCCCATGATATGCGTGGGCATATAAGGAATACGAAAACTGTTTTCAAAATCAAGATCGCCGTTCATAAGCCAACTGAACTGAAACTGATAATTTGCCCCGATTTTAAGTGAGGTGAAATTCCCTTTGTCCAGAGGCAGAGTGAATACCGGACGAAAGTCCGCGCCGGTAAAACACGCCGTTCCCACATTTTCAGGACTCCACCGTCCTCCCTGACTCTTTATCCAGTGAATCGAGTCGGTCGTATACTGCCAAAACACCGTAGAAACAAGCGAAAAATATTTTTCAAGTGTAAGCTCACCGATAAGATCAGCGCCCCAGCCGTCTTCCGGTCTAAGGTGCGGATTGCCTGCCATTGTACTGTCAAAACTGCGGTAATACAGGTCGTCGAAATCGGGAAATTTAAAACTGCGGAAGTAATTATTTTTCAAAGTGAACAGCGGGTGAACCTGCCAGTTTAACCCCAGTTTGGGAGCCGCCGCCGCCTGTTTTGTATCGGTAACGCCCTTTACTGAGCCAACCAGCAGCAGTTTTTTCAGAATTTTATACTCGCCGGTAATATACAGCCCGCCCTGAGCGCCCGTTTTTACCGGCTGCAACTCGGTGGGACTGTCCGTGTTGACGTACAAAAAACGCCCGTCAACTCCCGAACGAATGGTGGTTTTCTGCGAGGGATACCAACTCCACCGGTTTATGCCGGTAAGGTAATGATCGTTACTCGAAATATTAATACCGTAAGTGGTACGGGAGGTCTGATAGCTCATTGATCCTTCAGCCGCCAGGTCGTCCCGAAAGATAACGGGCGCGGCGAACATGATGTTTTCGGTTACCATTAAATCCGTGGCAAGGGCGGAACCGACAGAATTCATCGTTATGGGAAAATCGCGGTGCGCGTAATACAGTTTGGTATCGGAAAGTACGGTCGCGTCCTTCGGCAAAGCGAACATTAGCTGAAAACCTCCGCCACAGTCCAGCACTTCATTGCTGATTTTACGCCGCGCAAAACCGTAGTCGTCTTTATAAAGGTAATGATTGCCGGCGCTGTTGCCGAAAACAGAACTTTTCCATGAAAACTTTTCCGCGCCGTACCCCGCGGAAAGGCTGAGAGACTGCATATCGACAAGGTCAATAAATTCCGGTTCGCCGATTTCGCCCCCCGCGTGGCGCTTGTTGTATTTTCCGGGCATATAACCGGTGTTGGAAAGGGTAAAGCCAAGATTCCAGCCGGCGGGTTGTTTTTTAATGGTAATGATATTAATAACACCACCTAACGCGCCCGATACATTGTACTTGGTATCCGAACCGCCGTATATTACTTCGATGCGCTCGACATTACTCAGGTCGATCTGGCTTATGTCAAATTCGCCTGAACGCGGGGAGTTGGCCGGAATCCCGTCAATCAGAATCGCTATGCGTTCCGTATCGAAACCGCGCAGGTTCATTTCGGTTTTATTGCCGTATCCCCCGAAGCGGACAATGCTCATGTCAAGCTCTTCTTCAAGCAGTGCGGCTAAATCCCTTGCCCCGCTTTTTTCGATAGTCTCTTTATCAATAACCGTCATCTGCTGGGTCGTTTCGGGAGTCCCGGTAATCGTAATGTCTTTGGATGTTCCGCCGAAATCAAGAAAATCATCATATTCTTCTTTACCGGTTTCCTGACCGGCAAGGGGGCAGAGGAACATTACAAATAACAAAACAGCAATAGAAAGAAACACGCAATGTTTTCTAACAACAACCCTACTCCCCACTTTCCACTCCCTACTCCCTATTTTGTGGAATGGTCACGCCCCAATTGATAAACTCCGCCTCGTTTTCCACGCTGTTCACGGCTATAGCTTCATCAAGAGTTGCTTTTTCGGTATAGTAGGGCTTTTCTTCATACAGCGCGGCAAGGTCTATGGGATTGGCCATTTGAACAGTATTCCGGTCAAGCACCTTGAAGTAAATACCAAAGAAGGGTTTTTCGCCCCGCTCTAGTCCCTGGTCGGAAAGCCACAGCGGATCGGCTCCTTCAAAATATTCGAGGATAATCGCGCCACGGTTTTTATCGTCGTTAAAAATGTTAATAGCCCGTACCAGCCCCATATAACTAAAGCCCCAACTTTCGGTATCACCTGAATCATCATCATCCTGCCCGTAGACTGTGTCATCAAAAAGGAGGACATAATAGCTGTCTTGCGGAATATCCTGCCCTGAACAGGTTTTGGGGCTATTGATGTCCAAGCCGGGAAAAAGGGCCTGTGCTTTTGTCTTGTCCGAATCGTTAAAATCGCTCCATTTACGGATACGGTAGCCGTCAAGCCGCCCGATAGAGGGATCATGGGAATACCAGACTCCGCACAGGAAGTTCATACGCTCCGTAAAGACCGCGTCTGTGGGATAGTATGTCTTTGTTTTATCCGCGCCGCCAAGCGTCCCGTTATCGCATGACCAGAATACAAAACTCAGAGTACAAAATAACAAAACGATATTTTTCTTGCTGTTCATAACAACTCCTCATTGTTAATTGCTCATTGCTTCCTACTGTTGCCATTTCAGTTTGGGGTAGCCGTCACTACCCATTTTCCAGACATTGGTAAAATCCCAGTTAAGAACAGTCTGGTAGTAAGCCTGTATTGGTTTGCCGCCGGAAAGATACTCATCGGGAACAGCCGTGCCGGCGGATTGGAGTGAGGGGAGGGAGGTATTCAGCCCCACGCAGTCGATAACGTTGGTCATGTTCGTGGTCGCAATACTGCCACCGGCGGTGCCATTGTTTCTGGCGCTGGCCGCCGTTGAATAACAACGCCGGACATAGGCATTTACCTGATTCTGTCCGGCAATACCCGCCACAGCGGTGGAATTCGCTTTAACCGTGCCGCTTGACCAGCAATCCTCAATGCGGGAATTGTTAGGCGCCGTTGTTTGCGAATTGTAACCGGCTATGCCTCCAGCGTAGTCGCTTGCGTTGTTGGAAAGGACCGATCCCTTAAAGTAAGACTGGGATACCAAAGCGCCGTAGTAGACATAGGCGACAATGCCGCCGACATAGGGGTAAGCGGAAGTGGCCCCCTCGACAGAAACGGTTCCCTCCACGAAACAGCGTTCAATTCTTGTTGTGCTTTCCAATGAAGCGGTAGTACCGCCGCAAATAACTGACGCGATACCTCCGGCCCAAGTCCAATTACCCGTCGCCTTGGCGGTAACGGTTCCGATGTACGAACAATCTTGTATATAACCGTTGTAAGCTGTGCTAAACCCATAACTACTACCCGTCGTAATGCCACCGACAAAAATCTGTGAAGCGGAAGCAGTGCTGACTACGGTAACATTCCCGGTGTTATGGCAATTTTCAATTCCGACCCCGCCGCTAAAACGTCCGGCAATACCGCCGAAATCGCCGCTCCCGCCGGGACTAATGTTCATCGACATTGAACTGTTACAGTCCTTAATGAGCGTTCCTGCTTGGGGGCTTCCGATGCCGCCGCTCACGTTAACATTTCCCGACGACTGGAAGGTTAAAGTTCCCGAAAGAGTATTATTTTCTATGACTGTCTGTTCCGCGTAACCGGTTAAAAGGCCAACGTATTGCGCGCTCGTGGCTGTTGATGAGGCGTTAACCGATGAAGCGATCGTCAGATTTTTAATCTCCGCCTTTGCCGAACTGGACGCGCCCTTTACATAGCCAAAAATACCCAGATAGGTTTTGCCGGAAACAGCCGTGGCATTAAAACCGTTCAGCGTAACGGTCATGCCGTAACCATTGAATTTTCCGGTAAAAGGCGTTGTTGCGTCGCCAATGGGAGACCAGTTGCTCAGCGTGATATTATTCATAAGCACATAGTCTCCATTAAGCGGGTGGGTTCCCGCAACGCCGATTTTTTCCATGTCCGCCTGCGAAGTTATTTGAATTCCAGTGGGGACAATATTGCCCGTCACCGTAACCGTGGCGGCATTGCTGGTCGCTGCCGCGGTTTTGTTTCCGATGACACTGTTGTTCGTGTTAGTTACTGCGACATAGAAGTAGTAATCTTTATTTTCGGGATAATCCGCCTTTGCGAGGCTAAGGGTCTTGGCTGTTTTTCCGGCCAGTATAGAACCGCCGGAATTGCTGTTAGTTGAATTCAAGTACCACTGGTAGTTCAGCGTCCCACCATCAGGGCTGGTTGCTGTTACCGTTACGGAAAAAGTATCCGCAGAGCTTACATTCCATGTACCGGCAGCAGAAAAGCCGGTAATATTCGGCTTCTGTGCGTTGATGGAATTAGTACCGATAGGATCGGCGCACGAAACAAACAAAAAACTGGTCAATAAAACCAGAACCGCGCCCACAAGGGCTGCCCTTGTAACAAGGGACTTCTTCCGTAAAAAGGAAAACATAGGATACTCCTCCAGGCTCTGTCCACGAAGCCTGAAAAAAGATAGCGGATTTCTACGAAATCCGCCGCCTCGTTAAAGAGGCGCGTATACCAAAGTCTCCTGGCTTGAGGGCAATTTTTTCATCGGCCTTCCCATTCAACCACCTGTTTCAAGCGGTCATACAGTGGCCGTAAATGATGAAATCTTCCCTTTCACAGTTACGGGTTAGCGGGGGATTTGGAACTAAAGTTCCTCACCCCACTTCCTTTGAAATATACGCTTACATTGTACGTTGTTTGCAAATAACTGTCAAGGAGAATTTAAGGAATAATTGAAAAATAATATTTTTAACTTGCCTATTTGTTCTTCAATATGGCGGTCATATCAGACATTGCGTCGTTTAGCTTGTCCGTCATTGACAACAATTCGTTAAAGGTATTAAGAAAGACGGTCATGGTTTCGGTAAAACCGCTTATTTCTTTGGACATTGCGTTAATACGGTTGTCGGTTTCGCCGGATTGTTTTGAAGTAACGGCAATGCCGTCAATGATGTTTTTCAGAGTCAGGGAAATGTTACGCGAATTTTCCCTGGTACTTTCTGAAAGTTTGCGTATTTCACCTGCAACAACCCCAAAGCCTCTGCCCGCTTCTCCGGCATGGGCGGATTCAATCGCCGCATTCATTGATAACAAATTGGTATTTGCCGCTATTGTGCTGATTATTTTGATCGCCTGCGTTATGCCGTCCACCGATTTGGAGATACCCTCAACCGACTGAATTGTTTCACGCATGGATTCCTGGCTTTTAACTGCGTTTCCTATCAACCCTTTCATTGATTCCTGTTTGTTACGTGAAATTTCCGAAGTCTCATTGATTGATAAGACCATTTTTTCTGTTACCGCCGAAGATTGATCAACCGCTTCCGCCTGTAAATCAATACTAGCGTTCATTTCATGTACAAGATCGTCTATCCTCTTGGTAAGTTCGGACCCGCGTTTGATGTGTTCCTGAAGCAGACGGTTTAGTTCTTCCACGTCTTTTTCTTCTTTAAGCAGGGCAAGAATATAATGTACGCAATTTTCGGGCTTGTTAACATTGTTGTGAATTGCAATAGCCATTCCTTTGCAGCTGCCATAACCACAGGCTCCGCAATCATACAAGTCCGATTTATTAA
>JAITCL010000135.1 GCA_031283105.1 Treponema sp.
AATCCGCAAAAATAATCTCTACTCAATTTCTAAAAATCATCCAACTAATCAAAATATAGACTTTTGTCAAATTAATGTCAATACCTTTTGAAAAATTATCCATATAATTGTTTAATAGCCGTTTTTATATTTGACGCCGATTTTAGCCCTTTTACGGGGGTTTCAGGGACAGGTCCCAAAAACGAGCCAAAACCAAGCTCTGCCGCTGTTTTCACCCTGCCGGAACGGTGTATGGGGCAGTAAGCAAATATTATTTTACCATAATACTACTCTTTACCAAATTTAGCGGAAAGGGTTTTTTCAATAGCGTCAGCGACTACTTTTTCAATATTGCCTGCGAGAGTGTTATGCAGTTTTTCCATTGCGTTTTCGGGGGTAGGTTTTTCGATAAAAAGTTCGTAAATCTCGATGTCTAGCGTGTTGGCAATACGTTCTACAAGTTCCAACGTGGGATAATGCCGGGCAATTTCTATCATGGCGATGTGGTGAGTAGAAACACCCACCTTTTCAGCCAGTTTAGCCTGTGTGATACCGAATTTTTGGCGTTTTGCCTTCAAATTATGGGCAAAAATTTCCCGAAGATTGGTCATTTAATTACTCTGTAGGTAATAATAATGCTTTAGCAGGGGTTGACAAATTGTGTTAAATACAATATAATTGTTATATACACAATATTTGTGGTTATTTTTTGAAATAAGCCCGTAGGGTTTATATATTTTGAGCATTATGCGGTAAAGCCGCGAAGGCGTTTTTATGAAAATTATGGTAAACAAAAGGTTTTGGCTGGGAATACTGGTAATGGTACTGGCATTCGGAATGACGGTTGTTGGCTGTGATGACGGAAACGGTGATAGTAGTATTGCTTATGTAGCAGTAACGGACATTATTAATGTACCCTCAATGATGCCTTTTGGAAGCCCATTAAGCCTTAATGGCACGGTATTACCTGACAATGCAACTAATAAAACTATTATTTGGAGTGTAAAAACCGCCAATAATAGTGGTGCGGCTATAAATGGAAATAAGCTGACAGTGACAAACTTTGGAACAGACTGGGGTAATATTATAATTAATGCAAGCATTATCAAAGGTAAAACGGAAGATACCGATTTTAGCCGTGATTTTTGGATTAACATAAGGACTTATAACAAAATGTCCCAAACACTTTATTTCAGAGGCGCGGTTCATGATAATGGAACTCCAAATTGGATTATAGCTGAGGATTTAATACTACAAGATACCTTAACAGGACAACTTGAAAAAAACACGTCCTATAAAGTCGTAATTAAAGGAGTATTAGATACTTCACTTGAAGGTTTATATCTTAATATCTGTGGGAACTCTCCTGAAGAAGGAGAGTATGAATGGACTTATTTGTGTGATGGTGCTATATTAGAGGACACCATTTCTGCTGGTACTATTACGCGTGAATTTATTGTCAAAACCAAAAATAACAATGATGTTACACGATATGGTAACAAAGCATTTATTGCTCTCTGGAATTTTCAACCAGTTGCTGAGACTGATATAGGTAAAATGATGGCAAAAATATCCAATTTTTCCTGGACAATAACTAAGTTGGAGTAAACGGCAACGCAAACAGTACCTGACACTGGAATCGTCTAGTGCCTATACAAAGCTTTCTTACTTCGCATAACTTCGTGGCGGCGCTGTTATTTGGTGACAGTCACCATTTCAATCCTTTATCAGGGCAATATCATCCAGCATAATCCGTATGTCAACACCTTGATTGTTGACAACGCCAACGGCATAGCCGGTAATGGCTCTTATATCAAGCCCTGCGTCAATAAAATCAGTAAGCGGGATTTTCACTTCCTGCCAGTTATCGGCCATGCCGTCGGCGTTATAAGTAAATTGTTGGGTAAAAAAAGCGCCGTCGGTTTTGCCGGTCAGCGTACCGCCGTTTCTCATTTCAAAGGTAAAGACCGTATTCTTTTGAATAATGATATTGCCGCCGGTGGTTACTTTTATCCAGAATGTCAGCGTAGTGTAACCGTTTGCGTCCTTTGCGCCGAAGTTTCTTCCGCCGCGGGGCTTGTTGGCAGTCGCGGCAGACCGCCAGTTTCCGGCGCAGAGGCCGCTGTGGATTTCCCTGCTTTCAACATTAAAGTAATCCCTGGTTGTTACTGTGGATCCGCTGCTGGTGGTATGCCATAAATAGCCGGTGGCGGAGACAGGAGTACCCGGAATACTTACATTTCCCGCAGCCCACACATCTTCAAAATCATCAAGCAGGATTCCGTCATAAATATGGGCGGTCATTTGATTGCTGGTTTTGCCGGCCGTACTTACCGTGAGCGTAAACGCGCTGTTTTTTTCTGTGGGAGTAATTACGCCCTGTGAAAAAACAACATTGCCGCTTACCTTAATGTGCGGCGTCAGCCAATGGGCCAGATTGTCTTTCAATGTGTGGCTGTTGCTTGCGCATTGCAATGTTACGGTTGTTCCATCGGTGCAGACGTAACTCAGTTTCAGGGGGGCGCCTTTCAGCATTTTCGCCGCATTGGTTGCGCCGTAAAAAATTCCGTCGTTGGCATCAGGAATCTGTATGCCGGTTAAAGTTACGCCGGATTCGATAAATTCAATGTCATCAATATATACACAATTCCCCGCCGCAATTAACGCGTTAAAAAAGAATACCCTTGCCGTTTTCAATCCGCTGCCGGCGGCTGGCACCGGCACAACGCAGCGTTTCCATTCGGCGGTTAGGGCAATCTGCTGGTTAAAGCCTTCGCCGGTATATACTACCCGCTTGTCAATGTCGGCGTTTCCGAAACCCGCAAACCTGATATTTAAATTTTTGTTTGCCTTTGCCCAGAAGGAGAGGGCGGCTACGCTGTCAAGATTAATTTCCGTATCGGAGAACAGGCCGAATGACTGCTGAACCGCGTTGCCGTTGACGTTATACGCGGTGGTAACTTTTATTGCCCGTTGATTGCCGTTATGGCCGCCTTCATCGGATTCCATGTTAATGGAATTTTCATAATATTTATTTTCGTCATCCGTCAATTCCCCAACCCTTATTCCCTTTCCGGCGCCGCCCCGGTAAATCTCCAGCGGCCCCAGTTCGGCAAAGGTAACGCCTATTTCCAGGTCTGTATCCGCCATGTCGAAAGTCCAGGCAACCTGTCCCTCAAGTTTCGTAAAAACAACCGTTCCCCACGGTGTCACGGATATACCCTTCTCCGTCAGTTTGTATCCCGAATCAGGTATTGCGGTAATGGTAATGGCGGCGCCTTCCCGCGCCTTGCCCGCATAACCGCCTTCCGTCTCAATGCCGCTTATGGTAAAGCGGCCGTTGTACACATTTGCCGCAATGGTAATGTTATGGTAAGGGATAAATTCAACCGCCGCTTCAACCGTTACCGCTTCTTTCGGCATCACAAAAGCCCACTGAAGTTCGCCGTCCGGTCTACAATCTATTGTGCCGCCGCTGTTTTTTCCGGTAATCACGATGCTGTCTTTCGCATAACGGTAATTGGCGTCATCGTCAATGACCAGCGTTAAGGTCACTGTATCCCCCGGCACCGCGCTGGTCTGGTCACAATCAATACTGCCGTTGTCCATCTGTATAATGGCGATGTTGTACAGTACCGTCGATTCATCAATGAACGAAGCGTCCACTTCTACATTTTCGGCGGGCATTTCAAAAGCCCACTCCGCGGCAGAATATTTCGTCTGAGTTACTTTAACCGTTTCTTGGCTGTTGATACCGGTAACTTTCAGTGAGCCGGGGCGGTACTTTTTACCGGGATCGGGCCGGGCAATGAGTTGTACCTTATAGTTTTTATACTGCGAATCTTCCGGTGATGATTCAAACGTACCGCCGGTCATTTTGTTAATGCTAATGCGGTATTTCGACACGCCGATTGATTCAAAGGCTGCGGAAACCATTATATTCTCCGCGGGCATGGAAAAAGTCCGGGTATCGCCGCTGCCGTTAAGGGCAATCTCCTGGATACCGGTTACACGGATAGAACTTAATTCATATCCCGTATCCGGCTCAATGTTCAGGTTGATAATCTCGCCCGCACGGGCGGTCTGCCTGCCGGCGCTCACCGTGCCGTTTGAGGAATTTTTAACCGTGATGGTATATCTGGCTGCTTTTGTTTCAGACGCAGCCGGAGACGGACAAGCCGTTACCACTAACATTAAAAAAATGCCCGCCAGGGTGACAATCCCTGCAAGCGGGATTTGCGCCTTTTTCGCCCTATTTTTCATAACTTCCTCCTGAAAAACGTATGAATGTTATGCTTTATAGAGGGCGAAAAGTGTGAAAATGCATTAGTCAAAAGTCATAAATTTTGAAAAATTTTTCTGCTGTTTCTGAATCGTTCCCGCCGGCATCCACCCATTGCGCGCCGGGCAGCGAGGCAAAGAAGGTAATCTGCCGTTTTGCGTAACGGCGGCTGTTTTGGGCAATGAGCGCCTGAACGCCAGAAATGTCCTGCGAAAGACGGTAAGTCCCCGGTTCATCCTGCACAAAAAATTCACGGTAGCCGATAGCCCGCAGCCCCGGATCGCGGGGAGTGTAACCTCTGCCGTATAATGCGCGGACTTCATCGTACAGCCCCTGCGAAAACATGGCGGCGCAGCGGTCATTGATGCGGCGGTACAATTCTTCCCGCGACCGGAAAAGGCCGGTCACGAGGAAACGGAATCCCGTTTCGGCGGCGCCCACCCCTGAAACGCCGAATGAGCTTAAAGGCCGCCCGCTGGTACGCAGCACTTCCAACGCCCGCAGCAGACGGTATTCATCGTTCAGGTGAATCTTTACCGCGCTGGCCGGATCACAGCGGGCAAGTTCCTCCATGAGGGCGGCGGCGCCTTTTTCCCGCAATTCCCCCTTGAGCGCGGCGCGGATTTCCGCGTCGGAGGGAGGGGCTTCGGGCAGCCCCAAAATAAAATTTTTCAGGTAAAAACCGGTGCCGCCGGAAATAACGGGGATGTTCCCCCGCCGCGCAATGTCAAGCGCCGCTTCCGTGGCAAGGCGGACAAAATCCCCCGCGTTAAACTGTTCGTCAGGATTGCGAATGTCAATAAGATGATGGGGAAGCTGCGCCCTCTCTTGCGCGGACGGTTTTGCCGTGCCAATATCCATGCCCCGGTATACCTGCATGGAATCCGCCGACACAACTTCCGCCTTCCGGGGAAACAGGCCGCCGGAACCAAAGAGGCGCAGCAATACATTGGTCTTTCCCGACGCGGTAGGGCCAAAGAGGACTAAAACCGGAATAGGGACGGCATTCCTCTCCATGATGGCATTGCCAGTGGATTACTCGGCTTCCAGACGGAATTCGACTTCCTGGGTAAAAACCTGACGCGCGGCAAGAGCGACCATTTTACCGTCATATTCCTCTTTCCGTTCCTTGTCATACAGCATGGAAAGCTGGTAGGAACGGCGGGAAGCCGCGGAGGTGATTTCATACATATTTTTGTCGTATTCGATGAGTTCTTCCAGGGGGAAAATCATAATGCTCTAGTATAGTGAAAAATGATGAATTATGTCAACTGGCCGCCAAGGCAACAGCATTTACTTTATATCGTATAATTCAGCCGGAGGGGGCGCTACGGGCGAGCAGAAACGCTTGTAGAATCCGCCTCCGGCTGGTCTATATATTGTAAGAAAGTACTATTGCCTTGGTATATTTTCCCCATTCTCTACTTCCCACTCACCACTCTAAAAGTTACCCGCTGTATGGGCGAGGGGCCGTGTTTGAGAATAAGGGAACGGTGTTCGGCGGTGGGGTAGCCTTTGTGCCGTTCATAGCCGTACGCGGGGTAGAGGCCGGCATAATGCTCCATAAGTTGATCCCGCGCGGTTTTGGCGAGAATTGAGGCGGCCATAACCTCGTGAACCGAGGCGTCGGCCTTTACCAGCGGCGTACAGGGAATGGGCACATCGGGAGCATACAGGCCGTCTGCCACGGCGGTAAGGCCGGAGGGGAACGCCGCCTGGGCGAAGGGTTTGCCGAATGGGGTTTCCGTTTCCAGTTGTCCCGGCCACCCGCGTAAAAGAGGATTAAGCAGACAGTCAAACGCCCGCTTCATCGCCAAAAGGCTTGCCTGCAAAATATTGATTTCGTCAATTTCGGTATGGCTTGCCCAGGCTACTCCCCAGGCTGCGGCCTTGTCCACAATAAGGCGGCGGGCTTCCTCCCGCTGACGGGGTTTCAGTTTTTTGGAGTCGCCTAATACGCCAAGGGGAAAATCCGCGGGCAATACCACCGCCGCGGCGCAGACCGGGCCGGCCAGCGGCCCTCTTCCCGCCTCATCAATGCCGCACAACATCGCTTTCCTAACTGCTGGTAGGAATAAACTGCATCACTTTTTTCAGGTCGGGGTCCTGCTTGTAGTAATTTTCGTTAATTTCCGCCTGGGAAAGCCCCACCAGTTCATGGCTCATATAGTGTATCCAGAAAACTTCGTCTTTAACGGACATCTCATGCTTGCGGCACCAGTAGTCGGGCTGAATGGGAAGTTGTTCTTCTTTGTCAGTAAAAAATTTGTAATCATGGACGGCGATCTTCAAATCGCTGCGGGGAATTCCCTTTTCAAGAATAACCCGCGCCAGGGTGTTGACCGTTCTGCCGGTGTCAAAAATATCGTCTACCAGCAGCACTTTGTCCCCAATCCGCAGATGTTCCGGCGCATAAGTCCAGCCGTCAATCCGTACTTTTGTCGCCTTTGCCACATCAGCATAGGAGTGCGCTACCACTGCCGCATAATACACCGGACGTTCGCCCTTATGGATAATCTTAAAATATTCGCTGATTACATTACCCATATATATTCCGCCCCGCAGTGATACATAAATCACATCGGGCATAAATCCGTCACTGTATATGCGGAATGCCAGCTTAATGGCGTTATTCCGCACAATGTCAAAATGAAGGAATTCCTTTTTCATGGGAGAATTATAGCATAACGGCGATACAGAGAAAAGCTGGTAAATCCCTGGCTAATTAGGGCAACAGCATTTAGTTTTGTATCAAATTACCACACAAAGAAAAATCCGCCTGAGAAGGCCGCGCAGGGAGCTATGCGAGATGAGAAAGCGGGGAAGAATTTTCACCACGGAGGACACGGAGAACACGGAGGAAGAGGACAGGGGTGAAATTACAGAATACCATGATAATTCAGCATAAGTCGCCTGAGAAGGCCGCGCGAGGCGGGCAAAAACCCAGCCGGGCGCTACGGGCAACAGCATTTACCCTGTTATATTGGCTATAGCCACAATAAGGCGGTACAGGGAGACAGTGCGGGGTTGCCAAAATATTATGGGATTCTTCGACGGAGCAGACCAGGGAGTAAAAGCAAAAACTAGGTGTACAGTAAAAGCCGCACGGCACGGAAAGCAAGAGGACACGCTTATAGACGGAATTACCCATAGTTTTCAATAACGCACAGAAGCCGTGCGGGGGCTGCGTAGTTGAGTTCCCCCATCTGTTTTGGCAGCCCCGGCGCTGTTCCCTGTACCGGTTTACGTACTATTGGTATGTAAATAAAAAATTAACTGCTACTACTTTGACGCTAAATGTGCCGCTTGGGCGGGGTGAAGAAACCGAACAGGCTGCCGCAGAAGCCCCCGGCGATATGGGCAAAATAGGAAATTTTGTCCTCGCCGCTGAAAGATTTGAACAGTTGGTCTCCCAGATACAATATCAGCACCAGGATAAAGGTGAGGGGAATTTCGCCGCGCCTGAAGTTGGTAAACGACGCCAGCAGGATCATCATAAAAACCACGCCGGAAGCCCCCATAAGGCCGGTGGGGAAGAAGAGCACGTTCAATATGCCGGTTACAACAGCGGTAATGGTAATCATGGTCAGCAGGGCAAAGGAGCCGTAGTTTTCTTCCAGCAGGGGGCCGATTAAAAGGATAAGGGAAAAATTAGTCACCAGGTGGCTCCAGTCGGAATGACCCGCGGCGTGGGTCAGCAGGGATACCCAATGCCGCAGACTGGAAGGGGAAAAATGCCCTTTGCCGGGAATCATAAACCAGTTTTGGACAAGGCCGGGCAGCAAGGTGGTAGTCAGGGCCATCACCGCGGCGCAGATAAGCGCGTAGGTAAGTATAGTCGGCGCGTTATATTTAATTTTCATGGCATATCCTCACAGGTCTAAAATGATTTCCACCGGACAGTGGTCAGAACCCGTTACTTCGGGCCTGATAATAGAAGATTGTACCTGAGGGAGAAAAGCCTTGTCAACGCAATGGTAGTCTATTCTCCACCCCACATTACGACTCCGCGCCCCCATCCGGTACGACCACCAACTGTAATGCTTACCCTCGCCCGGGTGAAAATGACGGAACGTGTCAACATAACCCGCTTTGGTAAATTTATCCATCCATGCCCGCTCTTCCGGCAGGTAACCGGCGTTGCCCTCGTTTTCTTTGGGGCGGGCAAGGTCTATCGCCGTGTGGGCAATGTTGTAATCACCGCATAACAGAATACGCCGCCCTTTTTTGACCAATGAATTGCACAGCCGCAGCATCGCGCGGCAGAACGCCAATTTATAATCAAGCCGCTGTCCGGCATCCTGGGAATTGGGGAAGTAGGCGGCTATCAGGGTAAAGTCTTTATAATCCGCGACCAGCGTCCGGCCCTCATCGTCGAATTCAGCCTTTCCCATAAACCGCACGTCAAGCGGCTCGACGGCGCTGTAAATGGCGACGCCGGAATAGCCCCTTTTACAGGCGCTTGCCCAATAACTGTGGTAGGGTTTTCCCCCCATCTGCGGATTGATCAGTTGCGGCGAAAGCTGTCCCGGTTCGGCTTTGGTTTCGTTCAGGCATAATATATCGGGGGACTCTTTTTCCAGCCAGTGTATAAAGCCCGATTTTTCCACGGCGCGTATGCCGTTAACATTCCACGAGATAATCCTCATTACAGGATTCCCAGGGCAACTTCCATCATCCGGGTAAAGCCCCGTTGCCGCTCTTCCGCGCTGGCTGCGTGTCCGCCTGAAAGCATATCCGAAACCGTCACCAGACAGGCGGCTTTTTTTCCCGTTACTGTGGCGTTATGAAACAGGGCAAAACTTTCCATTTCTACGGCAAGGCAGCCCTGCTCCCGCATGACTTTTTGCCAGTAGGGAATGCCGCCGTCCGCCGCTTCCGCACGGTAAAAAACATCGCTTGAATGAATCGTTCCTTCAATCAGGGGGCATCCCAGCCGCGCCGCGGATTCCTTCAGCCGCGCACAGAGGCTTTCATCCGCCGTTATGCGGTTGCCGGTAAACCCGTTCTGACTGCGGGCAAAGGTTGATTCACTGTAAGCCTCAACAGCCAGCACCACGTCAAATAGTTTGAGGGTATCGCTGTAGCCCCCGGCTGAACCGATTCGGACAATGGCGTCAACATCGTACTCGGTAAAAAGTTCGTATGAGTAAATGCCGATGGAAGGCATACCCATGCCGCTTCCCATCACCGATACGGGCTTGCCCCGGTACGTTCCGGTGAATCCCAACATTCCCCGGACATGGTTAAATTCAACCGCGTTCTCCAGATACGTTTGGGCGATAAACTGCGCCCGCAAAGGGTCGCCGGGCATCAGCACGGTTTTGGCAATGTGGCCTTTTTCGGCGGCATTATGGGGTGTAGACATGATTTTGACCATAGCATAGTCAGGCGGCAGTTACCATAGGTAAAATGCCCTATTTACCCCAAAGGTTCACACAAAGACACGAAGAGGAGATGAAGAGATTCACACAAAGATCACAAAGAAAGAGAAGAACACAAAGAAGAGAAAAGAAGGTGTTGTTGTTCGTTATCTTTGCGTAAGGCTCACGATCAGATTTCAAACAACAACCCCCTATATCTTCTTCCTCTTCCTCCGTGTTCTCCGCTTGCCTGCACAGGCAGGTATCCTCCGTGGTTATATTCTTCTAAAATTAATGTGCATGGTAACTAACACTTTTACGTTCTTGTTCAGATTAATTACCAACGATCATATTAAGGAGAGCGTACCCCTCGTATACAATCACCTATCCAAATCATTTATTTCCGTAACTTTCCTGAATATCCAGGTTAGTCTGCCTTCCCGTATCATCGCTGACTTCACCGCGATTGATAACCAGTTTTGTTTTTCCAAAAGCACCGGATTCTTTCACGATTTCCGCTACAAATGACACGGTATTGGAGTTGGCGGAGAAATTAATTGCCTCACTGACATATTTTCCGCAAATCCCATGGATATAATGCACTCCATTATTAACAGGGTATGATATAAATTGCCCTTTGAGTATTGGTGCATTTCTATTTATGCACCGGTCATCCACATAAATGTACAGTTTCCCCGTATCCAGTTTTGTTGCACTACGCTGGATATTAATAACCGTTTGCGATAGCGCAGGACGAATTGGCGCGGGACTCGCGCAGCTTGAAAAAACCAAGACCAAAATCGAAACCACAATGGAAAGTGACAAAAAAGATTTCGTCTTTCCATGAAACCATAAGCCCTTTTTCAAAAGGACTAGCCCATTCTTTTTGTTCGCCATTTTTTTCTCCTTAAATAATGCGAATTGCAAGATTTTAGCCAAACTCAATGTTTTCTATTGGCTAATGTACTTAATTTATATGATTATTCTATACCTGTCAAGCCAATAGCATACTAAATTATCCATAAGGATAATTAATGACAGAACAAGATTTAAGGGCTATTTTAAGCCGCAATATCAGGAGATTTAGGGGTTATCGCAAGTTGTCCCAAGCTGATTTTGCGGAAAAAATTGATATATCCATACCTTTTTTGAGTGATATTGAAAATGGCAAAAAATGGGTTTCTCCGGTTACTCTGGTAAAAATGGCGGACGCTTTAAACCTTGAAGTCTATGAGCTATTAAGACCTGAAACCATCATCCCCGACAATGCTGTTGATATACTGGAAAAATATACTGCCGATATTTACCAGATTTTTGGCGAAACCTTAAGCGCCATGTATCAAAACTATATTAATCAAATAAAAATCAAGGATAAATAGGTTATGCTGATGATTCTATTATCTTACATTTCCGGTACAATTCAGGTAAATCATCGGTCAGGGTTGACCAGACCGTCTCCGTATCTAATTGGCCGTATCCATGGACTACCACATTTCTAAGCCCGATGATATTTTTCCAGGGAATATCGGCATGAGCGGTGGTAAATTCCGTTGTTAAATGACGCGCAAGCTCCCCCATTTGTAACAAACTCATACAGACCGAATTGAAATAATCCTTGTCCGAAACAAACAGTGTATATTCGTCGCCAAAACGCTTTTGTGCATTACGCACATTTTCAATATGTCCGATAATGCGCTTGATTATTCCGGTATCTTTATTCATAAATGAGAATCATATCCTTTTCTATCTGTTCCCTGAAATCACCGGACAGGCCGGCAGTGGTAACTATATCAACCTTGTTCCCCAACGTTTCTTCCAAATCCTGGCAAAAACCGGAAAGTTCAAAAAGCGTACGCATCTTTCCTTTTTCAATACATATATCAATATCGCTTCCAAATCCGGCTTCTCCGCGCGCATAGGAGCCAAATAAATAGGCTTTTTGAATGCCATAGTGCCGGGCGGTATTGGTAACTTTGTTTTTTATTTCTGCGATAGTATATGGTTTATCCATTGTCATCAATTATAGTGATGAAAAAAGCGTTTGTCAAAGCCGCAGATTAGTGGGGGATTAAGCTCTTGCCACAAAATCGCTTTTATGCTACCTTGTTATTTCAAACCTCTTTTCCGGCGTTGAAAGGCGCCGGACAGGGTAAAACCAGTCCGTAAGGAGGACCTATGCGCCGATATGAGCTGACGGTCATCTTCCCTCTGGAAGAAGATCAGCACGCGGCGGGCCGTCAACATTTACTGAACGACCTTGCCGCCCACGGAGTCGAGATCGAGAAAACCGATGAAACCGGAGACCGCGATCTTGCCTATGAAATCAAAAAGAGAAAACGGGGAAAGTACGTCCTGTTCACGATCAAGGCGGATCCGGCAAAAATTACCGGCCTTGACCGGGTATTCAAACTCAATACCAACCTTCTCAAGTATCTCTTTGTGAGGGTAGAGGGGTAAGGTTATGGTCGATATAAACCATGTCGTATTGATTGGGCGGCTGACCAGAGACGCCGAACTGAAATCCATCGCCAGCGGCCAGGCAGTTTGTAAATTTTCCATTGCCGTGAACCGCCGCAAAAAAAACGGCGACCAGTGGGAAGATGAGGCGAATTTTTTTGATATCGTGGTCTGGGGGCGGCAGGGCGAATCCCTGCACCAGTATCTGGTCAAGGGAAAAATGATCGCCGTTGACGGTGAACTGCGCCAGGATCGCTGGCAGCAGGACGGGCAAAACCGTTCAAAAATAGAAATAGTTGCCAATAATATCCAACTGCTGGGGGGGAATCCGGGTTCCGGCGGCGGCGGGGGTTACAACAATTCCGGCTATAACGGCCAGGGTAACGGCGGTTGGCAGTCTCAGGGCGGATCAGCCCCGGCACAGGCCTCTGCGCCGGCAGAGGGTTCTGCGGCAGCAGATGACCACTTTGCCGATGATATTCCATTTTAATCTTAAGGAGTTACATTATGTCTGATGAAAAATATATGGACGGCGAACGGTCTTTCCGGCGCGACCGGGGAATGGACGGCCAGGGAGACAACCGGGACGGCGACGACCGGATGGGCCGCGGCATGAAAGGCGGCAAGGCTTTTTTTACCAAGAAAAAGGTCTGCAAATTCTGTATTCAGAAACTGAAAATCGACTATAAAGACGCGGATGCCCTGCGCCGCTTTATTACCGAACGGGGGAAAATTCTTCCCCGGCGGATTACCGGTACCTGCGCGAAGCATCAGCGGGCATTGGCGGCGGCGATTAAGCAGGCCCGTATCATTGCCCTGCTTCCCTTTGTAGCGGAATAACAACGGCTGCTCATGTACCCTGAAGACCCCGCGCCCCCTGCCGGCAAAACAACACTCGTTCCCGTTCTTGTCTGCGGGGCTTTATCCGTTGTCCTGATGAGGGTTGGTTTTTTCTCGTTCTTTTTTCTCGTGCCATTGGGGGTTTGCGCGGTGGTGTACGGCCACGTCGCGGCATGGCTGGGCTTTGTGTGCGCCGCGCTGGGTAACGCGGTATGGTCGCTGGGGTTTTCCTTGCGCCACGGTATGGGACTGGCGGGCGCGGGTATGAATATGCTGTATTTTTCCATAATCAGTTTGGGTTTTATCTGGATAATGGCGGGCAGTCCGGCGCCATCTATCATTCCCCCTGTCCGTACCTTCGTCCGTTTTATTGCCGCATCCATTGCCGGAGCGCTGGTATTTCTGGGTATGGTTTTTTCGCTGAGCGGCGATGAGGGCTTTTACGCTCTTATCCATTCCCAGATTGAGGCATTCTTCTCATCGCATATCGCCGCATCCGGCGTGGATGCCGCCCGGCAGGCGTTTTTGGAACGTCTGCTGACCCCGGACAAAATAATTGAGGCTTTTATCATGATTATCCTGCGGGGCGGGGCGCTGGTTTCGGCGTTTTTTCTGTTGTTTATCAACCGTCAGGCGGCTTTCGCCTTTGCCCGGCTGTTCCTCCGGCAGGGAATAAAGGGTATCAATACCGGCAATGACTTAATCGGCTTTTACGCCCCCCGTAAGGCAATTTGGGTTCTTTCCCTCTGTCTGCCGGTTATTTTACTCTGCCGGGCAATCGCTCTGGAAACGGTCGAAATTGCGGCATGGAATCTTCTGGTTATCTGCGTTATAATGTTTCTTGCCCAAGGCGGCGGCATTGTACTGTTTAACTTTACCCGCAGATTCAGGTCGGTGATTATACGCCTGTTCTGCAGTCTGCTGCTTATCGGCGTGGTATTCAGCCCCGGCTTGAACGCACTGGCGGTGGTGGTTCTTATCCTGCTGGGCATTGCCGAAAGCTGGCTGCCCCTGCGGGTTAAAAAACAAGAAGGAGGTGTCCAATAAGTAAGAATATAACCTCAGAGTACCACGGAGTTTTGATACGATAATCTTTATTCCTCCGTGTTCTCCGTGTACTCCGTGGTAAAAAATTCTTCTTGGACAGCCCTATCAACGGAACAGCCTCTACTCCGGGGCTGGCGCGTAAAACGCGGCGCACTTTGTGCGAGTCCGACATAACTGCCGTTGGGCGGTTATAACAACATAAACGGAGGCCGTAACGGCCTCACCAGGGAGCTTGGTATGAAGGTTATTTTGAACAAGGATTTGTCCACCCTCGGCGAAGAGGGGGATGTCAAGGACGTTGCGCGGGGCTATGCCCGGAATTATCTTTTTCCACGGGGGATTGCCCTTCCCTATACGCCCAAAACGGTCAAGCTGTTTGAGGCGCGCAAAGAGGAAATTGAAGCGAAGAAAGCCCAAAAACGCCAGGATGCTTTGGGACTGAAAGAACGGCTGGAAAATCTTGAATTGTCGCTGACCATGCCGGCAGGCCCCAACGGAAAACTCTACGGCGCGGTTACCAGCCAGACTGTGGCGGACGAACTGACTAAACAGGGCTTCCAGGTTGACCGCAAGCGGATTGACCTTGCGGGGGCGGGCATCAAGAATGTCGGCAAGTACAAGGCCGTCATCAAACTGTATGAAAATTCCCATGCGGAAATTCAGATTACCATTATCGGGCAGGAAATAAAAACCGAGACGCATCACGCGCCGGCCCGTCCGGTTCGCCGCCGCAGGGACGGCTTTGGCGGCGCTCAGGGCGATGCTGCTCCCGCCGGGGCCGAAGCCCCCGCTGAGGGCGAAGCTCCCGCTGCGGAACAACCCGCTCTCCCGCCGGAACCTGTTGCGGCGCCGGAAACCGCAGCAGTGCCTGAAGCATCAGCAGCCAGTGAACCGGCCGCCGCCACGGAAACCACGGCTTAAAGAGGAAAATGACAAAAACAAGGGATAAAACCCCGCCCCATGACGATGAACTGGAACGCGCAGCCCTCGGCAGTATGCTCTTTGATGCCGATGCGGTGGACGCGGCCATTCAACATCATTTACAGGCGGGGGATTTTTATTCCCGTGCGCATCAGCGGATTTTTGACGCGGTTCTCAGCCTTGACAGCAGAGGACTGCGCTCCGACATTCAAACCGTCATTCAGGAACTTAAACAAACCGGCAAACTTGATGAGGCCGGCGGTGCCGCCTATGTTTCCTCTCTTACTACGGTAATTCCTTCCAGCGCAAATATCGAATATTATCTGCAATCCGTTCTGGATCATTCGCTCAGGCGGGCCTTGCTGCGGGTCGCGGCGGAAATCGGGGTGACTGCCTACGATGAAACCAGAGATTCGCCTGAAATTCTTGAAGAAATTGAGCAGGACATTTTTGAACTGCGGGACAACCGGCAGGCTTTTTCATTCAGCAAAATTGATGAAGTGCTGACCCGCACCATTGATAAAATTGATGAGGCGTACCGCACCAAAAAAACCATCACGGGAATTCCCACCGGTTTTGACAAACTCAATGAAATGACATCCGGTTTCCAGCCCTCGGATTTTGTCATTATCGGGGCGCGTCCCTCCATAGGGAAAACCGCCCTTGCCCTGAACATGGCGGCGCATATCGCCTTTAAGCACCATATACCCACCGCTTTTTTTTCACTGGAAATGTCCGATGTCGCCCTTGCCCAGCGTCTTATTTCCAGCGAAGCCCGGGTGGACGGCAAAAACCTCCGCAGCGGTTATTTAAGCTCGGATGATTTCCGCAATATACTCAGCGTTTCGGGCAGAATGAACGAGGCCCCGTTTTACATAGTCGATATGCCAAACATGAAACTCCTCGACCTTCGTTCCCAGGCACGTAAACTCCGCGCCCAGGAAAAAGTCCAAATCATCTTTGTCGATTATCTGGGGCTTATCGGCCATGAAAACAATTCCCTGCCCCGCCACGAACAAATATCCGAAATTTCCCGCTCTCTGAAAAGCCTTGCCCGGGAATTGAAAATTCCGGTGGTTGTCCTCTGCCAGCTTAACCGGGAAATGGAACGTACCGGACAGGGGCAGTCCCCTACCCTCGCCAATCTGCGGGATTCCGGCTCCATTGAACAAGACGCCGACCTGGTGCTCTTTCTCCACAAACAGCCGCAAAAAGCAAAAAAAGACGGAGAAGAAGAGGACAAGGGCTTTCAGGAGGGCTACCCCACCCAACTGATAATTGCCAAACAGCGCAACGGCCCGGTAGGGATGATAGAGCTGGTCATGCGCTCAAAATTTGCCCTGTTTACCCCCCTGGAAAGGTCAACGTAGTAGATTGCAGGGCAACAGCATTCGGTTTTTTTCATACACACACATAGTACGTAAACCGGGCACAGGGAACAGCACCGCCTTATTCCACCCTATAACCAACGTAACAGGGTAAATGCTGCCACCCTGTGATTCAAGCATTGACATATATCCACCGGAAGAATAGACTATAACAAGTGGAAACAAACAAAAAAATAGCAATAATTATTGATGGCGCGGCCCTCATGCAAAAAGCGGCGGAAAACATTGCCGCCGTTATTGAGGCTTGTCCCGGTTATTCGGCGGCGGTCATTCAGGCACAGGGGTTTTCCGGCACAGAGCTTCTTCCCGCCCATGCCGTTTTTCTGGGCTGCGAGGAACCGAAACCATCCTCATTCGCCTCTATTGAAACTTTTCTGGGACATATCAATCTGGCGGGACGACCCTGCGGTATTTTCTCTTCCGGCGCCAAAGGACTCGAATACCTTTCCGCTCTTGTCCGTGACAGCGAAATCGCCGCGGACAGGCCTTTCCAAGTGGAAAATGGCGCAATAGACCGTGAAAAATTAAAAAATTGGGTACAGGATATTCTTCAAAAAGGATAAAATGAGCGCCTTCAACCTTGACGATTATGTCAGAAAAGTTCCCGATTTTCCCAAAAAAGGGATTCTCTTTTACGACATCACCAGTATCCTGGCAAGCCCGCAGGCATTTCAGTTCTGTATTGATTCGATGGCCGCACACTACAAGGACAAGTCGATTGACGCCGTTGCCGCTATCGAGGCGCGTGGTTTTCTTTTTGCCGCCCCTTTTGCCGCCACCATGAAAATCCCCCTTATCCCCATACGGAAAAAGGGCAAACTGCCCGGCGTAACCCTCTCCAAAAAATACGATCTTGAATATGCCCAGGCGGAAATCGAAGTACACCGGGAAGATATTCCGGTGGGTAAACGTATACTGCTGCTGGATGATCTTATCGCCACGGGCGGCACTTTGAACGCGGCGCGCGCCCTGCTTGAAGCCGGCGGCGCTCATGTTCCGGAAATATTCGGCATTGTGGGGCTGCCCTTCCTCAACTATGAAAAAATCCTCGCCCCCACCCCCATTACTACTTTGATTCAATACCACGGGGAATAACGCAAACCTTTTCCTTACAGAACAAGAACTTACAAAAAATTGGATTAGCTCCTACGGGAATCGAACCCGTCTTTTAAGATTGAGAATCTCATGTCCTAACCGATAGACGAAGGAGCCGCTCAGGCAATTTTCCCCAGGGAGGATTTGAACCCCCACAAGCAGATCCAGAGGTATTTACTCTGGGTAACAGTATTTCTTTATAGCATATAGACTTACGTGTAACTCCTTATCCTATATAGATTTATTTGATTTCTATTATTTCGCTTCTTTCGCAATCGTGTCAATATGTTCTATAATAAACGCACGATAAATGCACGATTGGAGAACCACCGAATGAGTAAAATCATACCAAACCAATACGACGGCCCGCGCCCCCCGGCCAAACGGCTACCGTCAACCCATATCAGCCTGGACTATGCCAATTCGGATGACGCCGCAGAAATCGACGCCGGTATCCGGGAGACCATCAAGGGTGTCAGGCTTTCAATTCTGGCCATGGGGCTGGGGCTTGCCCGGCTGAAAGAAAAAAGCCTGTTTATAGACCTCAATTATCACAGCATGAACGATTACCTTGAACGCCTATGTGATGAAATGAAGATTGAAAGAAGCACCGCCCACAACTGGCTTTACATCGGGGAGGCGTATATCAAATACCGCAGGGAATTGGAGCGTATAGAATTCAGCGATGCGGACGGCCCTACAAAGCTGCCCTACGTGGACAGGGCATTGGAGATACACGAGAAAAAAGAAGTGTTCCGGAAAGTCAAAGAGGCTACCCTTCGGGAATTCAAAGAATACGCCAAGAGGATGGAAACCGCGGCGCCCACGTCCAAAATCAAGGTAGTGGGAAATCAACTGTTTGTGGGGAAAAAGCTGGCTATTACATTCGCGCCGGAGCTGGACTCCAAAACCCGAAAATACCTGACCGATATAAATGTAAAAGCCGGGGAAGCCCTGCAAGCCGGGGAAGTTCTGTACATGACCAGCCTGTATGACATAGAAGAATTGCGGCGGTTTGAAAGGGGCGCGGAAAAAGTGAAAAAGGAAATAAGAAAGCGACGCTAATATTATCTTATAAGATCGAGATTTACACAAAATCAGAAAATAGCATAGGTAAGAACAGCTTCATCCTTCCAAGAACAAAATCTTTGTCTAATGCCTTTTTATCTATTAGTTCATTAATGGTAAGCGTTAAAAGCTC
>JAITCL010000133.1 GCA_031283105.1 Treponema sp.
GCCATAAGCGAGATAGACCGCCAACGGGACGCGGGTTTGTTGAGTTTATAAAAAAGAAAATAAAATCCTATAGAGCCGATTAACCCCAGAAAAAAATTAATAATGGCTTCTCCTTTATTCTCTATTATTGAATGGAGCGTATAAAATGTCTATATCCTATACTGTACAATACTTTAACTGCTAAATGTTCCATAACTGCGCGCGTTACTGAACATGAGTATAATTATATTGCCATTTTTTTCCAATGGCACAAATAACTTATAACTTCCGTCTTTTGAAACAAAGTATTTTTCTTTATGTTTTTCATGGAAAACTTTTTCAAAATACTCACGTTCGTCCAGAGTTGATTTACTTACATAATCTATTTTGTCTGTTTCGGTTTTTTCATCCTTGCTGGTACTGTACCTGGAAAATGTCAAATGCATTTTATTCCCATTTATATCGTCCTGCAAAATCAGATAAACATGGTCAAAATTTTCGTCTATTTTTTCTATTACTGTCAGCGTATTTGCCGTATCATTTATCCATTCTTTTGTAAAAGAATATTCTGTTAACCTGTCTATTTCAGCAGAAAATGTTTCTATCATTTCATCAGCGGACTTTTTCAGGTTAATTTCCATTTTTTTTGCCGAAATAAAATTTCCAAGAAACAACAAACAAATAACCGCGGGAACAGACGCCAGGAAAATAATTATTCCCCTTTTGTTTTTTTTCGCCGGCAAATCCTCGTTCTTGTCTCTTTCCGCGATTCTGGAAAGATTAAACATTACATTTATTAAAAACGCGCCGGACATTAACGCCAAAATTCCCAAAATACTAAAATAAAAAGTTGTTGTCGTATTTTCTTTGAAAACCCTTAATCCAAAAACCTGCATTGTAATGAATATTATGACCCAATAAATAAGCGCCAAAACCGAAACGAAACCGATTGTATTGCTGAGTTTTACCATTTTTTTAGAATTCATAAGTTCCTCCTTATTTCATTACCAATCCGTTACCAGCAATCCTTTTGCCGCGTTTATGCCGCATTTTTGATAGTGAGCGTATGCCGCCGCCGCTCTTTCACGAATTTCTTCGTTGGTTTCCCCGTTGATATATCCGGTTAGGGCATCGTGCAGGGTATAGGCTTCGGGAGCCATCAAATTGGTTGTCCAAACCAGCAGGTTTACATTTGCCTTTTCCAGGTGAGGGCTGAAATAACGCTTGCTGTAACACGCCAATATAATCACGTCACGTTTTATGTTATCCGTGTTCAAAAAAGCCTCGGTTAATTGAAAATCCATTAATCCGTCATGGCCAACGTATGCCAAAAGAGAAGCATTGCCCCCGATGCCCAAAGTTTTACCGTCAATGGGTAAAGCGTCTTTTTGATTTCCGCAGATGCTGTTCAGAAAATCTACGGTACACTGTTTGATATATTTTCCGTTATAAGCGTCGGCTATCAGGTAATAATTTTTTTCGGTATGCCTGAAAACAAGCCTTTCAAGTATAACGCCTTTTACCTTCGGCGCGGCAAGTAATTCCCATTCATTGCTTTTTTTGAAATAAGTGCGAATACCGTAAAGCGCCCCCCAATACAGGTTTGTGTTGATGTTTTGTCCGTTGCCCAGCGCCGCCGACACGCGGGTAATGCCCTGGTATCTATTGTCGCAAAGAGCTGTAAATATATGAATGGTTTTTATGTCTTGATCGATGGATTCCTGTGTGTCCGGTTTTGTTATGCCTGTTTTTTTATTTTCACAAGAGAAAAACAAAAGACCAATGATAATTATGCCGATTATGGTTTTAATTACTTTCCCCCTGACATTCTACCCATGATTGAGAAAAAATGTCAAGTTATCGGGAATTTCCCCTATGGGTGTTTTGTGTAGCCTAGCCGCCTACTGGCTCTTAAAATTGTTGCGCAAGCAGCAACCAAGCAGTTACAGTCCTGTTAGGCGACGCGGGAACTATTTTATATTAGCTATCTAACATGAATGTTAAATGACTTCTTAATTTTCTAATTTCTGACCAGAATATTTTTCTACCTCACCATCTGGATAATATATGTAAAGATAACTTCTTGCTTCAACTACGCTTATACTAAAGAATTTATCATTATCAGCTTTAGAAATTTCTGTCAAAGCCTCATTCAGTTTGTTCTTAATAACCTCCAAAAGGTCTTGTTTTTTTTCGTGAATTCTAAATTTATTTTCTCCAAATTCTGTCAATATAGTCAAATGTAAAACGCTATACTCACCTTTATTGTTCTTTTCAATAACCTCTTCAACGTTGAATTTATCAATTGTTCCTGGATTCAAAGCAAAATATCCCATAATATCCTCCCTAGAGTTTAAAATTATATTTTTTTATTTGTTCACCGATTGAATATGAAACTTCTGTTTTGGTAAATAAAAAATTATCTATTTCATTATTTATATTATAAGTTTTAATATATTCTTTAATATTAAAACAATCAAGGGAAAATTCAATTAATAACGATTTAATGTTTTTCCTAAATATTATAGTTGCGCCATCATTAAATAATCCCCTAATTCCGCTCGTTAAATGTAAGCCGGCAGCGAGTAATAAAAACGGATTTGCTGATGACAATGCTATAGCCAATTCTAATGCTCCTACACCAAATGTTTTTGCAAAATCAGAAAATGTATCAATTGTGAGTTCATAATTAAACGCTTCAGAAACTTTTTCAATTCCCTGCCAAATTGCTATTGTCCCTGCCAGAATATCAAATCCATTAACAAAATTCCAGTTTTTTGTCAACTTATTACAATATTTTAATAAAGGGGTGTTTTCCAATAATTCTCCGGGGAAAATAGGTAAACCCATTTTGGTAAAAAGGTCTGATAACTCATGTTCCAAAAAAGCAAGGATATTTTCAGATGAATTGTAAGGAAAATCATATATCAGATGATGCCCATAAAGACGATGTGCAAGAACCTGTTTGGTTCTGCCTACTGCGTCCATCATTTCACCATATGCTGAACGTCCAATCTCAAATTTATTCATAAAATCATATATTTCTTTACCATGCTTATAGGAATAAGCTCGAATAAAATCAGATGAGACTTCGTACAATGTATTGTGGCAATCTTTTTCTGTTTGTTTCAATTTATGACTCCGTGTCATCTAAAGTTCCGGCATAATCAATAGTTTTTTGAATATACTGAAGCCACTTCTCGCTAATACGATCTTGGTATTTCCCAACAATGCCGCGGCGAGATAACAATAAACCTAATATGCCAAATTGGACAGCTATTGAAGGTAGCAAAATATGCTTTATTGCATTAAATTCTATTTTACAATCAGACCATATTTTTTCTAGATCGTTATGAATATTGTCAATGCCAGTGAGGCCATTTTTTTCACAACATTTAACAAAGGCATAATTATATGAAGTCTTACGAGTATCCAATATTCCGTCCACTTTTTTAACCAAATTCAATGGGTTGATTTTTTCTCCAAAAAGTCCGCTGAATTCCTTTTGTTTTCCAATCATTTTAATTTCAGCCAGAAATTGCCCTTTATCTTTGTTTGTCATAAAACCCTCCAACTATTGAGAATAATATAATATATAATAGTTGTCAACTATTTTGTAGCCACACCATAAATTTTGGTAAATTTTATAATCTTTTGTTCCAGTGTCGCCTAGCTCTGTGGTAAATGAATTTTTTTCTTCGGTAAAGTAAAACGCGTGTACCTATTTTTTCCCGCCGGTCATCGCGGCGGTTTTTGAGTCAACCGTGTTGAGAATGGCGATCAGGCGTTCCTTTTCTATCAGGTCAATAAGGCGGGCCTCGGTGTAACGTTTTGCTTCTTCGTTAAAGCTGCCAACGGTGATGCAGACGCCTTTACCGGCTTTCACTTCCTTCAAATGAGAATGAAAATCACGGACGACCAACTCACCGATAATTCCCTGGGTGCGTATAAACCGGAACATGATCAGATCAGACCACTTGGGGGTATTGACTTCCGCCAGAATATCCGCCCATTCGTTTTTATTGACGGCAATATTAACAATCTTGACTTTCGCTTTGGCAAAATAAGTCATAACCATCTTGCGGCACAGGGCGACAAAATCCGCAGACGAAGATATTAAAAAAGTCTGGAGATTTCTATTGACATTGAGTTCCTGATATTTGCTTATCAGTACATTCACATCTTTATATTCGGGATTGCTCGCCTGAATCTGTTTCAGTATGGGTATGGCCTTGTTGATGTCGCTTTGTTTGATGTAGGCAGTGGCAAGATAATAGCGCAGTTCCACCAGAGTTTCGGGTTTGATATTCTGATGTTTCAGGCCCATTTCAAAATCCTGAATGGCCAGGTCGGTCTTGCGGCTCTCTACGTGAATCATGCCCGTAAAAAGACAGGCGCTGGGGCCCATTACCGGATCGGGGCGCAGGTGGTTAAAAATCCGCAATGCCTGTTCGGTTTGACTGGCCTCATAGTAACATTCCGCCAGGGTATACAGGGACTCTTTGTCATCCGGGGCAAGGTCAATCGCTTTACGGATAAAATTCATGGCCTCTTTGGGTTTTTTCATTCTGAAGAACGCATGACCCATGTAGCGCAGGACGGCGGGGTTGTCAGGGTTCATTGTCCGCGCCTGCTGGAGGAGTTGTATTGCCTTCTCGTAGTTTTTCCGTTCAAATTCAAGAACTCCCAGATTATAATTAACTTCAAAACTATTCTGTTTAATGGAACGGGCCATAGCAAAGCCCCTGTAGGCCTGTTCGGTCATACCGAGCTTGAGGGCGCATTCCGCGTAATGAAGGTACACTTCAAACTGATCTACTCCCTGACCGTGGCCTCTGGACACAATGTCAAGCAGCGTTTCGTAGGATTTTATGGCCTTATCCCATGTTCCTTCTTCAAAATAAACCTCAGCCACCGCGTACAAAGCGTGAGGATCAAGGGGATTCTGCGTCAATCGCTTGTTCGCGTCCCGTAATTTGCCTTCCCGGTTCTTTGAACGCTTCCCCTCGCTGGGGCCGCTGCTTCGTGTCCGTCCCATAAACAAAATAATCCCTACTACGGCAAGCAGGAGGAAGAACACGGCAATTAATATTGGAATCATCTTACTTTAAGTATCGGTCATTTTAGGCTGTTTTGAAATACCAAATTTGTCGATAAAAGGCATAAAAGGCATTGACAAAGGGGAAATCCACGTCTAAATTTATGAGAGGAGTTTGATAATGACAGGAACTATTGGCATTAAAATCGCTAATGGTGATTTTTACCCCATATTGGATGAAAATTCCACCGTAAAGAAGCGGCTTGTTCTCACTACTGTTCATGACGGACAGGAGAGTGTGCAAATAGACCTTTTCAGGAGCGTCTTACAATCCATAGATGACGCCCAATACATGGGCAGCCTTCTGGTGAAAAATATCAGACCCCGGCCCAAGGGAGAGCCTTCCATCGAAATGATTATTTCATCCGATGAGGAGGGCCATATTACCGCGGACGCCTGCGATATTGACGCGGGAGCGGACGGCGAACATCAGATACTGAATGTTTCGCATAAAACGGCGGATTCTTTCAGCCAGGAAAGCGGTTTTGCTGACTTTAACCTTGAAAGCAAACCGCAAACTTCTGACGGTTTGCGCAGCCGGACTACAACGTTTACCGAAACGTTTGAGGAAAAACGAAGATCTCCCTGGCTTATCATGGTTTTTGCCCTGATTTTTGTTATTATAGCGATTGGAGTGCTGTGGTTCTTCTTCTTCGGCGATAAGGATGCGGTTTCTTTTCTCAAAGGTACGGGTTATGAGCAAACCGCGCCGGTAGCGCCGGTGGCGGAAAAAATACAGCCGGTTGAGCCTCCTCCCCCCCCGCCGCCTCCGCCGCCCCCCCCACCTGAACCAGTGGAGGCAGCGCCGGTTATTAAGGCGCCGGATACTCCGCCTCCGGCCCGTTCCCCGACAGCCGCGCGGAAGCGGCCGCCCGCGCCGGTTTCCTCGTACAAGGTTCCGGCGGTCATACCGAAAAACGGCGTGGCATACCGGATACGCTGGGGCGATACCCTCTGGGATATTTCTGAAGCCTTCTACCGGAATCCCTGGCTGTATCCCCGCATTGCGCGGCACAATAATATCCGCAATCCTGATTTGATTATTGCGGGTAAAACGATCAGGATTCCCCCGAAGAATTAGATGTTGCACCGGATAGCATAGGGAAGCACTGATTAATTCGATGAAGAAATTAATAACCACGGAGTTTCACGGAGGAATAAAGATTATCGTATCAAAACTCCGTGTTCTCCGTGTACTCCGTGGTGAATTCTTATGGGGCAATTAATAAGCGTTCTTCTTGTTTTCTTCCTCGGTCTCAGTTCATGTGCCGCGCAGCAACAAAAGACTGATTTTACTGAATTCTATGAAGGTTTGAAAAAACGGCAGGACGGCGCCTCCGCTGAGGCCGCCGGCTGTTTTGCAAAAGCCTTAAACGCTGCCAATACCGTTATTGCCGCCGCTGCCGCCGCCGAATTGATGGATTTGCACACCGGCGGAGTTGATCTTTCCGCGGCAACCATGACGCTGATTCGGCAGAAAGCGGACGGTTCATGGGCGCGGGCGCTTGATGTATTTACAGCGGAACAGGGCGGCATTGACCGTGAAAAATTCCTTGCCCTGCTGTTGAACGGCGACAGCCGCGCATGGGATGAAGCGGTTCGCTACGTCCTGCATCAATGGCGCACGAGCATGGCTGACAACGTAATTGATAATACTGATGACAACACGGCTGATAGCGTGGTTGACAGCACGGCTGAAAATACGGTTGACAGCGTGGCTGCCGGTGGCACAGTTGACCTTTCCCTGACCCAAGCCGAAAACGCGGCGATTGCCGGCCGCAGCGCCGTATCCCGTTCCCGTTATAACGAAGCGCTGATTTTTTTCCGTAGTACATTGCATGATTCACCGGACTTGTTTTTCCGGTATCCCGACCTGCTGACCGATTTGGGAAGAAGTTTCCAGTACGCGGCAACGGGCAGGGAAGGCGCAGACCTGTTTCTGCAATGGGAAACAATGTTAAGCGCCGGGGAAAATACCGCAGGGCAGGGGAAGGCATCGCCGCAAGCGGCGGCGCCGAAAACGGCGTTACGGGAATTCATTCCCGACGGCAGCGAAAATCTGGTCCGGTTTCGGCTGTTGTTTTTTGCCGGGCGCATAGCCCGCCAGCATGGTGAAAAAAACAGCGGGCTTTTTGAAAGAGCCTTGCCCTATGCCCTTGAAATTGCTCCTGAACAGGCCGATGCCTGTATCTGGTATATTTTGGATTCATCCCTTGCCCAAGACACCGACAAAACAATCCGCTCTTTGGAAACGTATGTTTCCCAATGGCGCGATGACGCTTATTTTTCCGATATACTCGACAAATTAGCCCGCGAACTGGTGTTCAGGCGGCAGTGGGAAAAGGTATATAAAGTTTTTACCGTGCTGCGAAATCGTCCCGGCGCAATAACGGCGCACTTTGCGTGGATAATCGGCAGGGCAATAGAGGAAGGTCTTTTTGTGCCGGAAAAATCCGCCCCCGACGGGGAATACGCGCGGGTATATATGCGCATTGCGTATAACGCTGCTGGGAATGTTGCTTCGGCTATGCCCTTATATTACCGCTCCCTCAGCGCCGCCGCTCTCAGCGAAACTTTTTTGGCGCTGCCGGAAGAACCTCCGCCGGATACAGCAAAGCCTCAGTCCGTCCAAACGGTATCTGACATCATGCAATTCCTTATGGGTTTTTTTGAAAACGATGCCGCGCGTTATGCGTCACGGTACATAAAAGCGGCGGAAAATAATCTTTCCCCGGAAGAACTGTACCGCCTTGCAAAGGCTTTGAACACCGCGGGGCGCTATCAGGAATCCATGCGGCTGGTTGCGCTGTATGCCAACCGAAATGACTATTATCTTACTAGAGGGGATTTGGAATTATTGTATCCGCGCCCGTTTAAGGAACTGGTTGAGCAGTATGCCCGGGAGACCGGCATTGAGCCGTCGCTGCTCTTCGGCCTTATCCGCACCGAAAGCGCCTTTGACCCCGCCATTGTTTCCCGCGCCGGGGCTGCCGGTTTGACCCAGCTTATGCCCGCCACCGCTGAAGAAATGGCTGCCCGTATCCGCCGGCGGGGAGGCCCGGACTATATCCGTAACGGCGAAGATTCCGCCATTGATCTGCGCGACCCGGCGGTGAATATCCACATCGGCGCGGTCTATCTTGCCTATCTTAATGAACGGATGGAAGACTCTTTACTGGCATTACTGGCGTATAACGGCGGCATGAACCGCGTCCGCCGTTGGCGTACGGCAGCCGGCCGTTTTACCGGAGCCAGTCTGCCGCCTGACCTTTTTTTGGAAATGGTAGAATACCCTGAAACCAGAAACTACGGCAGGAGTGTTATGGGAGCGGCGGCAATGTATAAAAAATTGTACTTTTTTTGAATTTTTTCGTGCAAATACTTGACAAAGCCAGGCAAAAGCGGGTAAGTTGACAGAGTCGCCTGAAAAGGCGGCAGGGGTTTAGAACCCCGCGCGGCGAGCAGTCGCGGTGATATTTGGCAAAATGCCCTGACGCAAGGAAGGGCAAGAGGGAAGGGGAGAGAGGGAAGGAAGCAGCGCTGATCCGCGCAAGCGGGTTGGCAAAGCGTACGTTTTAAGGGCGCTGTCCGGCTATGCCGGGCAGCTCGGAGTTTTACGCAGTAAAACTCCATCCTGGCTAAGAAAGTCAGGACTTGAAATGGTAATCTAATCCGGCCGTTTGGAAACAGATGGCCGGGATAGAATCAATATCATGGAGAGTTTGATCCTGGCTCAGAACGAACGCTGGCGGCGCGTCT
>JAITCL010000166.1 GCA_031283105.1 Treponema sp.
GGCCAAACCGTGAAGTAATCCGCAAAGACTGTAACCGCAAAGCAAAATTTCACCATAACCACAAATCAAACTGTTGACAAAATTGGGCAGGTTGAATCCTTAAGTTGTTGACAGTGGGATCATCGCCGCCGCAGCCTGCGACACAAAACGCTGTCAGCGCTATGGCCAGAACCATCAGCGCTGCCGAAAGAAACATGCTTTGCTTCTTCATAATTTTCTCCTTGCTGGTAAGATATTAAAAAAAAGCGCCTCCCGCATGGTGCGGCTTGCGCTTGTTTTACCGGGAAAATATATTGTGAATTTACTGAGGCTACACTGTGACGACTTGGTTGCTCTACAGTCCTTAATGAACTGCCATTGTTTAGTGGGGGGGGGGGGGGGGGGAAAAAATAAAGTTTATTAAGGATTGTGGATGAGTAAAATCTTCACGCCTCAGCGCCGGACAAGTCTTATACGACGAATAAAGGAATGCCAGCTTTAGCTGGTCATCCGCGCCGCAGTCAGAGCGAAGCATGCTGTCGTTTGCAGAAACCTTATTAATCACGACCTTTTTCCTTCACTTACAATGTACCCCTAAGAGACATATTGTAAGAAAATAGCATATTTTGAAAGAAAAGTCAAGCGATTTTTGCGGATTCCGCATTTTTTTATTGTATGCGAGGGGTTTAATACCCCCCGCCGCAGACTACTCGAACCTATGGTTCGAAACCTGCGGTTGGGCGGGGGGATTACCGTTATAGTTTGGGGGCTTTTCTCATCAGAGAGGGGGCAATACTGGACATGTGTCCACCACCACCATATTCTCCTTCTTCATAATAATAATCAACTAAGATACCAATCAGTTTCATAGCTGTTTTAAAAGTTTCATAGTCGTTAATCGTTACTGTTTTAAGCGGGGCAGTGCCTTCACCGTAAACCTTCAAAGAGCCGGAACATTTCGGTATAACGGAATCATATATATCACCATCATGATAATCATCAATAGAAATATTTGGTACTGAAAAGTTATCGGTAAATTCCATGTCAAGAATAACCTTTACGCCGCCCTTAGAAGTAGTAACCGTAAAACCGGACGCATCTTTATATTTGCCGGAAGAAGTTAACTTAAATTTCGCTTCATCTATGTTACCGGCCTTGGTCACCGACATATTATCACGGGTGCTAATTTCTTCAACAAGCGTACCGCCTGCAATACCCGTAACGCTTCCCACTGTTATATTCGTTGTTGTTTTTCCTTTCATTTTTGCTTCAAAGAAATATCGATAATAGTCGCTGGTAGTGAATATTACATTGTTCTTACCAGAAGAATATTTCGCAATATTTTCAGACTCTGTTTGAATTCTCTTCACCTTGCCGCTGGCTTTAAACGTCTTGTCATCGTCTTCCACATCCTTTAAATCGTAGATGTCTATGTAATCATCACCATCCTTTATAGTCTCGACATAATAATCAGGGTTAATGTGATAGCTATAAACTATCTCATCCATACGGCCATAGACAGATTCGACAATGCCGGATTCCGCCAACTCCTTCAGAATTGAATCTACATTCTGGGCTGTAGCGGGAGTCGTCCCTGACGGATATGCCGGAAGGTCTCCCAATTTAATGACAGAACCTGTTGGCCCGCTGCCCGGATCATCGCCGCCGCAGCCTGCGACACAAAACGCTGTCAGCGCTATGGCTAAAACCATCAGCGCTGCCGAAAGAAACATGCTTTGCTTCTTCATAATTTTCTCCTTGCTGGTAAGATAATGAATCTAATCATATTTTTTTGTTAAGATTCATAAAAATATTATAGCGTACAGGAGACGGAAAAATAGCAAACAATTTTTTATAAATTACATACGAAAATATTGCTGATTTCAAATGTAAGTAATATAGATACCATTTGTAAGTGTTTAAAAAATTAGCCCAGCATCAGCAGCGCCATAACTTTGGCGTCGCCCAGAATATTTTCCAAGAGCGCGTATTCGTTGGGCTGGTGGGCGCAGTCGCAGAGCCGCGCCCAGACGGCGCAGTCAATTCCCGCCCGGCGCAAATACGCCGCTACCGTACCGCCACCTATGCCGATGGGACGGGTTGAAACCCCGTATACCGCGCCAATGGCCGCTGAAAGGGACTGTACCAGCGGGGCCCCTGCATGAGTTGCCGGGGATTCGCTTGACTGGGCAAGGCTATAGTTAATCGTAACTTTGTGTTTGGCGGCGGTTTCCGCGATAATGCGGTCAATTTCGGCTAACACTGAATTTATGGGGTAGCGGGGAAGCACCCGCATATCCATGCAGAAGACGTCTTCACCGGGAATGGTATTGATGTTGGGGACATTGGCTTCTTGTTTGGTCGGCTGAAAGGTGGAATAGTCCGGTTCAAACAGGCTGTCGCGTTCGCCAAATTGTTCAGACAGCCCGTAATGGAGCCGCAGGGCAAGGTCAGCCCCGGCAAGGTGGGCGTTGATTCCCAAATCCGGCCTTGAGCCGTGGGTCTGCGCCCCTTTGGTGACAAAACGCGCCCAGATTAAATTCTTCTCGGCAATTTCAATGGTCTCGCCTTGGGGATCGCCTGAATCGGGTATAAGTGCGATGTCATCTTTTTGAAAAAGATGGTTATGGTTTTCCAACAGCCAGCCTATGCCCAGAGCGCTGCCCGTTTCCTCATCGGCAGCAAAGAGCAGCTTGACTGTCCGGTGGGGTTGCAGCCCCAATTTGACCAAAGCCAGCGCCGCCAGTACGGAAGATGTCAGCCCTTGCTGGTTGTCCTCTACTCCTCTGCCGATAATCCGGCATCCCGGCGGGCCGTCAGCCTCTACCGCCGTCCAGGGACCGGTGTCCCACAGCGAAAGCTCGCCGGGCGGCACCACGTCAAGGTGGCTTATTATCCACAGGCAGTTTTTTGTCTCACCCGGTATGGTGGCGATAAGGTTGGGCCGCACTTTACCTTTGGCCTGTTCATCCGGGGCGTCATAACGTTCCAGTTGGGTAAGGCCCTGCGCTTTCAGCCATGTTTCCAGAAAGACGCATTTTTCCAATTCACCTTCCCCCCCTGAATCGGGAGAAATAGCGGGCCGTTTGGTTAATTCGGTTTCCAGTTCCACGGCAAGGGGCAGGGCGTTATCAATCCACGAAAAAATTTTCTCTTTCACAATTTTCCTCCGGACTTTACCAGATATATTTCACACAAAGATCACGGAGGAAAAAAAGAACACAAAGATAGGGAAAAAAGAATTATTGTAAGCAATCTACGCATGGATTTTACGAAAAGATAACGGACAATAACCCCCTTTTTCTTCTTTGTGATCTTCTAACCTTTGTGTCTTTGTGTGAAGTCTTTGGGACTACAGTCCCTAATCCTCTGATACGCTGCCCAGCTTGTTTTTATCAGGGTTTCCATGTCCGAATAGCGGGCCTGCCAGCCAAGTAATTCGCGGGCAAGGGCGGAAGATGCGGTAAGCTGCGCCGTATCGCCGGGCCGTCTGCCAACAACTTTCGCGGGAATGGGCTTGCCGGTTATCCGCCGTGCGGTCTCAATTACGTCCGTTACGGAACAGCCCGTTTCACTGCCGAGATTCACGGTGAGGCTTGTGCCACTGGTGCGGATATAGTCCAGCGCGGCGGCATGGACGGCGGCAAGGTCGCTGACATGGATATAGTCCCGTATGCAGGTTCCGTCCGGCGTGTCGTAGTCATTCCCGAAAATTTGAACCTCCGGCCTCATGCCACAAGCGGTTTCCATTACCACCGGCAGAAGATTTGCCGGATTCTGTTCCAGTCCCTTGAGAACGCCTTTTACATCGTAACCTGCCGCGTTGAAATAACGCAGACAGGCGCAGCGTATACCTTTCAGTTTTTCATACCAGCCCAGAAAACGCTCAATTTCCAGTTTGGTAAAACCGTAGTAATTTTCCGGCCTGGTGGGGTGTTTTTCGTCAATGGGAAGGTATTCAGGTTCGCCGTACACTGCCGCGCTTGAAGAAAACACGATATTTTTGATGCCGGTTTCCGCAGCGGCGTTAAGTATATTCAGCGTCCCGATGATATTGTTGCGGGAATATTTTTCCGGCTGCAGCATGGATTCTCCGGCGGCTTTGGAAGCGGCCAGATGAATAAGCGCGTCATAATTACCTTTCATGGTTTGCACGAGACTCTGATAATCAAGAATATCTTCGTGAATAAATTGCGCGTCAGAAAACAGATTTTCCCGCAGACCGCCGGAAAGGTTGTCGTATACGGTGATGCGGTGTCCCTGCTCAAGAAATTCCTGTACCACATGACTGCCGATGTATCCCGCGCCGCCGATGACTAAAACGTTCATAGTGAATATGATACCGGATTTTGCAGGGATAAACTACGGTGCAATGATGCTTAATGTCAGGCTGCTTTTTTACATACCGCGAAGATGATTGTCAAGCCGCGCCTTGTTTTCGTTGTTAATTATGCCTTTGTCTACCAAAATACTGGTAAGTTCGGTGAGAAAATTTTTAAGATGGCCGAAATGATTTACCTTGATTGTTTCAAGCTCGGTTCTGAATTCGGTACGCAGTTGATCAATTTTGGCGCCCAAATCAGTAATTTCAGTCTGTTTAAAACCATATTTGAGAAAGTTATACCCATAACGGCTAAACCCAATGATAAAAATTATACCCGCGACAACCAACATCAGGGTTGCAATTATTGAAGGGAAACCGTTAATAAAATTACTCAAAACATCCCAGCCAGACATCGTTACCTCTTATACTACTTATAATACAAATATACCTGCCTGTCGTCAAGACTTTTTTTCTATTATTTTTCATAGAAGGTACGAATGTACGGAGTTGAGGTGCAATTCATAAGCCCTTCGTCTTTCTTTCGTAAGCCCTTCGTTTTTCTTCTCAGTATCAGCCGCCGAAATTGCCCGCCGTTTCCATCTGCGCCGCCAATGTTTCCCATTCGGCGGTTTTGTTTTTGATAAGGGCGGCGGCTTCGTCCAATTTTTGTTTTGCCGCTTTTGCCTTTTCGCCGTTTGAGTACACTGCGGGGCGGGACAGTTCGGCTTCCCAATGTGCCCTTTCGCTTTCCAGTTTTTCAATCGCGTCAAGAATTTCCGCTTCCTGCCGCCGGAGCCGCCGGATTGTTGTTTGATTCTGCTTGTTGTATGTCCGCTGTTCAGCCGAAATTTTATTGACGGTATTATTATCATCAATACTGATATTGTTAGTATTATTAACAATATTATCGTTAATTTTTTCCAAATAGTAACCGTAATTGCCATAAAACAATTTGACGCGGGCGGGATCGGAAGGACCTGTTCCGGGGGAAAGTTCCAGCGTTTTGGTGGAAAGTGCCTCCATAAAAGCGCGGTCGTGGGAAACAAAAATAATGGTTCCCCCAAACTGCCGCAGGGTATCCAATAAAATATCCTTTGAATGGAGGTCAAGGTGGTTGGTCGGTTCATCGAGAATTAATAAATTCATCGGCTTGAGGAGCATGTGCAGCAGGGCAAGGCGGCTTTTCTCGCCGCCTGAAAGCACCGAGACAGGTTTGTACACGTCATCGCCGCGAAAGAGAAATGCCCCCAGCATATCGCGCACTTTGGGTATCAGCGCCGTGGGCGCTTCCGCTTCCATAAACTCAAGCACCTGTTCGCTTCCCTGCATCGCTTCCGCCGCGTCTTGCGAAAAATAACCCGCGCTGATACCAGCGCCGAATTGTACCCTGCCTTGAAAATCATGGTCGCCGCCGGAAAGTATACGCAATAATGTTGTCTTGCCCGCGCCGTTGGGGCCGGCCACCACCAGCCGCTCGCCGGAATCAAGAGTCAAATCAAGACCGGAAAGCACCCGGCGGTGCCCATAACTTTTACCGAGGCCCTCAATGGTCAGGGCAACCCGCGGCGAACGGGGCGGCGGCGGAAAACTGATGTTAATTTTTTTAAGACTTTCGGGAATTTCAATGCGTTCGATTTTATCCAGCCGCTTGATCAATTCCTGGGCAAAAGCGGCCTTGGTTGCCTTGTAACGGAAGCGGCGGATTAACGCCTCGGTTTTGGCGATTTCCTCCTGCTGTTCAGCATAACGTTTCATTAAACTTGCAAGTTCTGTTTGCCGTATTTTTTCATAAGCGCTGTAATTGCCCGCGTAGCGTTTCAGGTTTCCCTGAAAAATTTCATACACTTCGTTCACGGTGACGTCAAGAAAGTAACGGTCATGGGAAACCAGCAGGCAGCCGCCGGGAAATTTTTCCAGCCAATTTTCCAGCCATGCGCGGGCTTCTATATCAAGATAATTGGTCGGCTCGTCCAGCAAAAGAATGTCCGGTTGTTCCAGCAATACTTTTGCCAGGGCAATCCGCATTTGCCAGCCGCCGGAAAATTCGCCGGTGTCCCGATCAATATCGTTAGCTGAAAAACCGAGACCGGCCAGCACCGAAGTAATAAGCGCATTGCGGCGGTAGTAGCCAGAATTTTCAACCTGTTCCTGCAAGCGGTGGTGTTCTTCCAGCAGGGCCGCTACAGCGCTATCGTCGCTTGTGGCGGACTCCAGCAAGCCGCCGATTCTTTCCGCTTCGGCAAGCAGCGCCTGTAAGGGGGCAAAGGCCGTTTCCGCCTCATCCCGCAGACGTTTCCCCTGATGGACAATTCCCGATTGGGGCAGATAGGAAATGCGCGTATTTTTTTGCACAGCCAGCTCGCCGGAATCGGCGGGGATTTCTCCGGCGATCACCTTCATTAAAGTTGATTTTCCCGAACCATTTGCCCCGGCAAGGCAGGCGCGTGAACCCGCGGCAAGGTGCAGGCTGACATCTTTCAGAATATCACGGTCGCCGAATGCCAGCGCAATTTTGGAGAATTGAACAAAGGCCATGACTTACCACAACAAGGCGTCTTTAAAGAAGTACAGAACCATCGGCGAGGCGGCGCGGCGGACAACGGTAGAATCTTCAATCGTTGATTCCGGCGCGACCTCTATTCTGAAACCCTGATTGTCAAGCGCATACATACAGCGCAGTACCGCCGTTTCCCTTGCGCCGTTTTCCGTAAAATGCAGGGTGAACGCCCCGCTGTAACGGTCTTCAAACGCGGGGTCAAGGAAAAGATCCATCGAGACCGTTCCGTCCCCCTCCGCCGATTCGGGGATAAACCGGGGAACGAGCAAATCGAATCCCCTCCACGCAAAAGACCCATTTTCGTTAAAAGCGATAGTACCGTAATTGTTGCTGGTAAAAACCGGCCCCTGACTGAAAATAACGTCGTACAGCCTTTCGCGGCGGGCGCTCTCCTGTATGATAAGATCATCCACGGCTGTGGGCAGAGCGACGAAAAGCAGGGTTTTCATGCCGCCGCCGCCTTCCGAAAACTGTACCGCAATGGTTGTATCAGACCTCATCTGCATATGCAAATTGCTTCCTTCAAAACGCCACGCGCGCTGCCCCTCCGGGCGGATAGCGTTATACGAAAAATTCAAATCATAACCGGGCGCATAAATCCGGGCAATGCCGGTCTCCTGTCCGGGATCGAAGCGCCAGTAATGGGACAACTCCTCAAGGTTGATTCTTTTGTAGTTTACCATTGTAAAATACAATTCAGGCGACCATGTTTTTGACAACAGCATATCAAGATCGGGATCGGGGCCGGCGCTGTTTTCAGGGCCGGCAGCCGCCGATGCGGTAATCGGCCCGCCGTTATGCTCGAACAGTTTGAGCCGGTAGGAAAAACAATAGCCTATGCTGCCGTCTTCGGTAAGCACCCGGTACCAGTCGCCCGGCAGGGGATCGCCGGTTGTGCTGATTGCCGGAACGCCCTTTGCCAGCGAAAGAACTTTGATAATCTCGCCGGTTCTCAGCCGGTAAATCCGCCGGGCGTTATTGTCGGGATTGTCGCGGATGGGCAGACCGTCCTGCATATTTTCCGCGTAGGTATGCGCGTATCGTGAAAAAGCCTCCGCCCGTTTGTGCGCTTTTGCCTTGCTTCCCGCCAGTTCAAAGCGGGAAAGGGGAATCTCCATTTTATTGATTCTATTTTTTTTGTCTAAATAATTATCGGGAATACCAACCACCCACACTTTGTTGATATTGGAACGGATGTATACCGGCAGTACGGTTCCCGATGGAATGGGCGGGTCTTCCGTCGACCAGAGCAATACCCCCCATCCCAGCCGGGAGGAGCAGGCGGTAAGACCGGTCAGTATCATAAGAGCACCGATTAAGATTAAGCGGAATTTGTTTCCGGTACGCATAACAATTCAGTATAACGAAAAAGCGGATGAAAAACCAGAGACCTGCTTATGTATGCAGGTGGCAGCATTTACTTTTTTCATATACGCGCAGTACATAAACCGGCACAGGGGAACAGCGCCGGGGGCTGCCAAAATAGATGAGGGAACTCAACGGATATAAACCCAGCCGGCGGGACCGCCGTTGGGCAGCGGAAACGCTTGTAGAACCCGCCTACGGAGCTACCCAGCACTTAAATACTATGCAAAGCGTGATAGTACGAATTCTTATTTCATTTAAGTGCTGGGCTTTTACTGTCCCTACCCTCGTTACTGTTTCTCGCAATCTCCTCCGGCGGGGAATTCCAAATGTTTCCACTGCCCAGCGGCGGTTCCGCCGGCTGGCCTTTACCGTCATAGGGCAACAGCATTTACCGTGATAATAGGTACTGTATTAGCCAAGCCGCCTGAGAGAGGACAGCGGGGCGGCAAAAAATTTCCGGAAATTCTCTGCCGTAACAGACCAGGGAACAAAAGCAAAAACTAGGTGTACAGTAATAGCCCAGCACTTAAATACGACATGGTTTCATAGTAATACGATGTGCATGGTAATTTAAGTGCTGGGGGGCTGTGGAGGCAGATTCTCCCGGTTTTTTGCCCGCCCCGCGCGGCCTTCTCAGGCGGCTTATTGCCTTATTTGATAACTTGATAGAAAAGTAAATGCTGTTGCCCTGGTGACTCTATTTAATTTCGTTCCGGTTGGTAATAACCTTGTTGATGAGGCCGTATTTTACCGCCTCCTGCGCGCTCATCCAGTAATCGCGGTCAGTATCTTTTTCAACCTGATTGAAGGGATTGCCGGTTTCATCGGCTATAAGGCGGTTGATTTTTTCCCGCAATTTGTCCAGTTCCCGTGCGTGAATTTCAATATCGGTAGCGACACCGCGAATTCCCGAAAGGGGCTGGTGTATAAGGTAATGGCTGTTGGGCAGTCCCACCCGCCGCTCTTTCGGCGCGGCAAGCTGGATGATCGCCGCAGCGCTTGCCACCAACCCCATGCCTATAGTCCACACCGGCGGACGTATAAACCGGATCATGTCGAATATCGCATAACCCGCGTCGGCATCGCCGCCGGGGGAATCAATAAAAATCCGCACCGGCTCATCGCCCATTGCTTCCATTAACAGGAGTTGGCGTATTGTTTTTTCCGCAAGACCCTTTCGTATTTCACCGGAAAGCAGGATAGTCCTGGTTTTCAGCATCTTTCCCGCCAAAAAGTCCTGCGATCCTTCCTTCCCTTCGGTTTCCCCGTTCAGTTCATCATCTTCGTCTTCATCATCATCTTCTATGTGAAAATGCACTATTTGCCCTCCGTGTAAACCAATATAACCCGTTGGCTATACTTTTTTGGTGATAAAATCACTTTTGAGGCAGCGGGCGCACATTTTTACCGTAAAAGTAGTGCCTTCAACCTCGGTTTTTACCTTTACCAGGTTGGGCCGCCAGGTTCGCCGGGTGTGGTTTTTGGCATGGCTTACCTTATTGCCGGTCATGGTATGTTTTCCGCACAAATCACAGGTTCGCGACATTGTATCCTTCCTTAAATCCGATAATTTCTGAAAATATAGCAAATTTTTGAAAGAGTGTAAAGTACCCTATACCACGCCGTTGGTCAAAGGGTCGGCGACCGTCATTTTTTCATAAACGGCAAGCGGGTCAATATCTATACATTTATACGGATCGCGGTTGCCGCCCATATCCCAGGCAATAGTATCGTTTATCACGGTCAACTTGTTCTTGAATGTCTGTATATCCATAAGCGGCTCAAACACCGTGTTTTTTTTCAGAAGCGGCTTTGCGTCATAAAGCCTCACCGAACCGTCATTGAGATAGGCATATACCTCAAAATTATCCGTGGGCAGTACCTGTACGACTTTTGGCGAGAAATATTTAAGGTTCATTTTTGTCATACCAGTATTATACCAAAGGATTTATAACATTCAATGGCTGACCAGCTTTGGCCAGTTCCCAGTTTTGCATTAACTCATCTTTGTGTATTTCACACCATGCAAGCGCCAATTTTAATTGTCTGTTTGGCAAGTAACCACTGTCAACAATACAATCCTGTATTAAAATTGACGCTTCATGTTCAGCGTATTCAACATGGATATGCGGAGGATTATGCTCATCCCAGTTCATGGTAATTTTTATACCATAAAATAAACTTACTGTCGGCATAATAATTTTTTTACCATAGCAAATTTTTGAAAAAGTGTAAAGTACCCTGTTCTCTTACACAGGGCAACAGCATTTACCCTGTTACATTAGTTATAGCCGGAATAAGACGGTACAGGGAGACAGTGCGGGGTTGCCAAAATATTATGGGGTTCTTCGACGGAGCAGACCAGAGAACAAAATCAAAAACCAGGTGTACAGTAAAAGCCGCACGGCACGGAAAACAAGAGGACACGCTGATAATGGAATTACCCATAGTTTTCAATAATGCACAGAAGCCGTGCGGGGGCTGCGTAGTTGAGTTCCCCCATCTGTTTTGGCAGCCCCGGCGCTGTCCCCCTGTGCCGGTTTACATACTATTTCGTATATGAAAAAAGCAAATGCTGTTGCCCTGTTCTCTACATCAGCGGGGCAAAAATCCGCAGCACGTCAAGAAAAATCCGCTGAAAGGCATTGCGGGCACATTCTTGCAGGGTAACCTCGTGGGAAGCGGGAATGGTTTGCAGAAAATCGTCTTTTACCGCCTGAACAGCCTGGCTGTGGTAGAGCAGGACGCCGCATTCAAAATGCAGGTACAGGCTGCGGAAGTCCAGATTGGTCGTGCCGACTGTGGCAAGGGCGTCGTCGCAGACAAAGGTTTTGCCGTGGTTAAAGCCCGATGTATATTCGTAAACTTTTACCCCGGCGGAAATAAGCTGCCGGTAATACGAGCGCGAAATCATTGCCACAATCCACTTGTCCCATCGGTGGGGAGTGATAATTCTGACATCGACGCCGCTTTTTGCCGCCAGCGCCAGCGCGGAAAGCAGACTGTCGTCTACCACCAGATAAGGCGTATTGATATACACATATTTTTTTGCCTTGTTAATAATTTGAATGTATACATGTTCGCCGACATTTTCTTCATCAACCGGACTGTCCGCGTAGGGCTGTACATATCCGTCCGGTTTGACTTCGCAGGGACTTTCCTTCCAGGGGTAAAATGATTCATAAGAATCATTAACGCCGTTTTGCAAATTCCAAATCTGCAAAAAGATAAGGGTAAGCGACCATGCCCCTTCTCCCTCAAGCATAATGGCGGCGTCCTTCCAGCGGCCAAAACGGTTAACGGCGTTGATGTATTCATCCGCCAAATTCAGGCCGCCGGTAAACGCCGCCTTTCCGTCAATGATAATAATTTTACGGTGGTCGCGGTTATTTTGCAGCGATGAAAGAACCGGCCTGAACGGGTTAAACACAAAACACTTGATGCCCTTTTCTTCCAGATTTTTCCGGTAATGCGCCGGCAGTGACATAAAGCAGCCCAAATCATCGTATATGATTCGTACATCAAGACCTTCCCGCGCTTTTCGTTCCAGAATCGAAATAATGGGGTTGAGCATTACCCCTTCCCGCAGAATAAAAAATTCCAAAAAAATGTACATTTGAGCTTTTTCCAGTTCCTCAAGCACACGTTGAAAAAACGCCTCACCGGAATCAAAATACCGCGATTGGGTGTTGGCGTAAACGGGAAAACCGGCATAGTCCTGCAGGTAATGGGCCTGCGGCCTGAATTCCGGGTATGTGTTGAGCAGATCGGGCAGACGGTTTCCGCACATATAAAACGCGTTATGGCTGTCCTGTATATTTTTTCTGATCAGCCGCCTGAATTTGCGGGGATTGGCCTGCGAGTTAAAAAAGATGTACAAAATCCCGCCAAAAATGGGAAACAGCATATTCAGAAAAATCCAGGTGATTTTATAGGCCGCCTTGGCGTGTTTGTTTAAGACGTGCACGCAGACTATGATACTGAGAATTCTGAAAATCCAGTTGGTATACTGAAAATAAATACCGGCCCCGGTAATCAGAAACACAAGAAAGGCAATCTGTACCAGAAGGGTAGAAATAACAAAAAGCCTTCTGCGGAATACAATCCGGCTCAGTTTCTTTTTCATGATAAGTGATTCTATTATAGTATAAAATGACGTTAAATGCCATTTGCTCTGGACAAAATTTCTCGTCTCTCCGCGCCTCTTAACCTAATGTTTGCTTTTCAAGACGGTAACGGGCTTGCGTTTCTTCTTCGGTTTCTGTTCCGGCAATGACTGTCTGAACGTCAAAACCGAATGAATGACCTTTGGCAGCCAGCTCTCTCAAACGTTCAATAAAAACCTCGCGGTTATATTTTTTCCGGTATGGGCAATCACATAATTACCAGTGTAACTATTGGCAACAATGTTACACTTGAAAGTTCTTTTGGGCTTTATTTTAAGAGTACTTGGTTTGATCATATTGGAATAGACGATTTCGTTACACAGACCGCTAAGATCATCTCCAAAGACAAATACGACAGTGAGTTTGACTACATAGCAACAGGCAGCGATTATATTCCTTTTGATAAGGTTTATAAGTGGAAGGCTGGGACTCTTACCCTTGTTATGGACGCTAAATCAGAAAAGTACCAATGGGGATATAAATCCAAATAAGCGTGCAACGGCTTTAATAATATTTGTAAAATACAAATGAAATTTACACAATTTTTTAATTATTAGTATTTTTACTGGTCATGCCCATAACATCAGCATACAACTCTTCCAGTCTTTTCCGCAAAAATTTTACCGCGTAATGTTTGCGCGAAAGAACAGTATTAACAGGAGTATGTGTTTTTTCCGCAGTTTCTTTTACCGAAAAGCCAAGCAACTCGGTCATCTCAAAAACTTCGCGCTGTTCTTTTGGTAAATCGGCAAGGGCGGTTTGTATCTCCTCAAAAACCAGAGAACGCAACATTTCCGTTTCCGGCGTTGTTTCTTTGCCGTAGATAATGTCCGCTATCTCGTCAAAAATGTACTCATCGCTGTCTTCGTCGTATAACTCGGGCAGCGGCTCATCTTTCTTTTTCCTGTGATGGTCGATTATCCTGTTGCGGGCGACGCGGTAGAGCCATGCGGAAATATTTTCTATCGGCTTAATTATGTCGTCCACGCGGCTGAATTGATAAAACACGTCCTGTAAAATATCTTCCGCGTCTTCAAGGCGGCTCACCCGCGAGCGGATAAAATTTAACAATCGTTGTTTTAAGCTTAAAAATGTTTCTGTTACTTTATCCGCCATACTCTCTATTTTATCTGTTTTTCTCCGATTGCGCAAAGAAGTATGTGCCAAATACAAGGCAGACTGTTGTCAACAAAAAAATCGCCGCGAAATTGACCAATGGGTTAAACATAACTATGCTATTATATTCCTGACTGCCCCTGTAAACTACCGCCCGCACAAGGTCTAAACAGTATGTCATGGGCATAATGCGGTTCAGAATCAACAGAACACCTGATGAATTGTTGATCGGTATAATCGCGCCGGACAAAAACATTTGCGGCATAACGATAAGCATTACGGCAAGGTTCGCGGCTCTTTTGTTTTTGATTAAACCGATAATGATCATTGCCAACGCCCCGCCGGACAAACACATCAACGGCGACAAGGCGAGGATCAAGAGCAGTTTGCCAACGGGCAGCGTGATGCCCATCGCCAGAGAGACGATCAGCGTTCCCGCCATGCTCATAATTGCGGCGAAGCCCGAACCGAGTATTTTGCCAATCACTATCGAATAGCGGGAAACGGGCGATACCAGCATCTCCTGATTAAAGTCGATGTCGTGATCGTCAACAAGAGA
>JAITCL010000167.1 GCA_031283105.1 Treponema sp.
ATTGCAATTATTCTTTTTCTTACGGACGGAGTCAGAACTACCCGGCGTGATCCGGAATCTGATCTTTTTGGAAAGTACTATAACGATTCTGTCGGCCATTATGTGGTTGTAAAAGGTTATTCCATGAACGGTGAATATCTGGTGATCCATGACCCCATACCCAGCGACTGGAATTCCAACAGCTTCCGGTATGCGGACGAAATCAGCATGATGGGGCGCAACCGCTACTTTAACACCAATGAAATTTTACGTTCTCTGCGCCGCGGTGAAATGATTGTCGTGCCCGGTATAAATTGAAATTACAATTCGAGTGCCGGACACTGGGCGTTATCACTCCTCCTCCATCTGAGTTCCAAAATTGATAGTAGCGTTGCCGTTTCTGAAGGTAATGGGAACTTTATTTTTGTAATGAGCATTATATTGATAGACATCTCCTACCAATTCAAATGAATCAAGGTGCAAATCACCCGCTGGCACCGTTACATTCCCGGCGAACGGAACAATTGTCGATTCTCCTGTTTCTTCATCATAAGACGCCTCCCACACGAGAAGAGTTACGGAACTGCCGGTAATTTGTATATCTATAGGAGCTAAGAAAATTGTTTCATTATTATCATAATCTATCATCGTGTAAACGGTGATGTCACCACCAAACCATAGGAACATATTCACATCTCCATCATCGTCCCCAGTATCTGTCCTTCCCCAGATCAGATTATTTTGGGTAAGGCCGGGACTGCCTGAAAAGTTTGTAATGGTCAGTTTGCCTATTTCATACTCCTTTATTTCGAGTATCTTTACATAAAATGTCCCTGTTTGATTAGCGCATTGAAATGACAGGATCTGAACACCGCTCTTGGGTATTGGTCCTCTGCCTGTTATGATATAGGTTTTTCGTTCAGAGGTTATTTTAAAGACAGGGAGGGTTGTGCTTTCGTATCCGGTGTTATGATAAGTCCTGGTATCATTATCTTCATACCATTGAACATTCAATGTTCTGTCAGCGCCGTCTGTCCACGCTTCAAATGAATAGGTATAAATTTTATCTTTCACTGCAGTGTATTTATAAGAAGCGCCGGCTCTCCATAAATAATCCCAGACGGGCGTATTAGTCAGCGCGGTTCCACCTACGGTAATGGTACATACGTCATCATCGCCAACTGAATGAGCAATAGTAACGCTTGTTGTATTATCATACCACGATCCCCAGCGTTGCTCAGTTGTTAGTTTTTCCGGTGGTGTTCCGTCACCGTCACCGCCATCGCCGCCGTCCGTTGGGCAGCCTGTCAGCAACAAAGCCGCTAATGTCAGCAGTACCCCTGCTGCCAGTACTAATAGTTTGAGTGTGTTTTTCATACAAATACTCCTTTTTCGGTAAACAATACAATCATACAGCTAGTATATATGATTGTAATACAAGCGTCAAGCATGTTTATTTGGGTAAAAAGCAGCTTTTATAATGGTAAAATATGAATATCCAGGCAGTATTTGCAGAAAATATGAAAAAATACAGAAAAATGGCAAAATTAACACAGGAAAAGCTCGCAGAACTTTGTGGAACAGACTATCGTTACATTGGACAAATAGAGACCGGAGTCCGTTGTCCTTCGTTAGATTATGCCGAAAAAATTGCTTCCGCCCTCAAAATAGCTCCGTATCGATTGTTTTATAATGAAGAATATAAAGAAAATGAGGCGTTAATATCTCAGCAGAAAGAACAAAAACTAAAATTAAAAACTAAACTATTTGAAAATTTTTCACAAATTTGTTCACTTATTGACGAATCATAAGTGGTAAAAATTCTTTACCAGCTAACCGGCGTTTTTCCGCCGCACCCCGCGCAATGATAAAAATTTTCTCCGTCTGCCGGAGTCGTAAGCCCTGATATGTCGGTTTGGTAGCCCCTGCGCCGTACCAGCGCTGCCCCGCAATGAGGGCATAAGGTGTCGTTTTCTTCGCCGGCAATATTCCCGGCATAGACAAAGGCGCATTTTGGGGCGGCGCGTTTTTTTATTGCTTTTATAAACGCGGGGGCGGTAGGCGGCGCATTCCAGTGGTAATCGGGGTGGTAGGCGGAAAGGTGCCAGGGTACATTTCCGAGCGACGCGATAAAATCGGCGCATAAGTCCAGTTCTGTGGCAGTGTCGTTCAGGCCGGGGACTACTAAAGTGGTAACTTCAACATGAACGCCCATTGAACAGGCCAGCCGGATAAAATCAAGCACGGTTTCAAAAACGGAAGCGGCACCTCCCAGAACGCTGGCATAGGTATCCGCGGAAAAGCATTTAAGGTCTATGTTGGCGGCATCGGTTAAAGAAAGAATTTCCCGCGCTGCTTCCGCGTTGGCGCAACCGTTAGTCACCAGCACATTGGCAATACCGTGCCGGCGGGCAAGGCTCATGCAGTCAAACAGAAATTCCGCGTGAACCAGCGGTTCGGAATAGGTATAGGCTATCATCGAAGAATCTTCATGCAGAGCGGCGGAAACAAGATCGTCGGGCAGCATTTGTTTGCCGGAGGCGGCGGCGCTGCCGGAAGTAGCGGACTGGGAAATATGCCAGTTCTGGCAAAAGGGGCAGCGGAGGTTGCAGCCAGCAAAGCCCGCCGAAAGTATCATTGAACCGGGGCGGAAATGGAACAGGGGTTTTTTCTCGATGGGGTCAAGGGCCAGGGCGGTAATATGGCCGTACAATGGCACTATGCCTTTGCCGTTTTTGTTGCCCCGTACACCGCAGGCCCCCAAAGCGCCGCTTGGTATCGCGCAGCGGCGGGGGCACAGGCTGCAACGGACAATGCCGTCAGTTTCTTCCTGCAGAAAAAGCGCCGCCCGGTGCATCAGGCTCCCAAAAAGCGTTCCCGAATTTCCCGCGGCTTGTTGGCAAATTGTATCGGGTTATTGACTTCAAAAGGTTCAAGGATAACTCCGTGTGCGCCCCGGCGTATCCACAACTTTACCAGCGGGACTCCCTCCCCTTCTTCGGTGACCGCGGACGGAATATCTTCCACAAAAAGCACGTCTTCAAGTTTAAATTCCATAAGAGTTGGAGCCAGCCCCAGGGGATCATGGAGAAGCAGCAATTTATTTTTTTCTGACGGGTGCTGCCGGGGGTATCCGGCAAAGGGAAGGGTGTCTTTGGGCTGTGTGCCTGAATATTTTGCAATGCCGCTTAACGGCAGCATTTCAAGATAACTGTCCATAAACCTCCCTTAAAAAAACAAAAAAAGCGATGAACCATAAGCCGGGTTCTGTCCCCAACCGTATGGTTGGAAACCGCCATCTGTCTTGAAAGACCGTTACCGGCCTTTTCTGTGCAGTCTACCCGCGTTTAACCGGCGGGCCGCCGGCCGGACAAAAACCCGAACGCTGCTTGACTTTGCTCCTGATGAGGTTTGCCGTTCCGGCAGCGTTGCCGCCGCCGAGGTAGGCTCTTACCCTGCCATTTCACCCTTATCCGACCACATGGCCGGACGGTATACTTTCTGTTGCGCTTTCTGTCCCCGCACTTAACCACTTTCGTGGTTAGGCGCGAAGCCCGGGTGTTACCCGGCATCATGCCCTGCGGAGCCCGGACTTTCCTCCATACGTTCATCGAAGGATAAACGTACAGCGGCGGTCTGGTTCATCGCCTACGATTTACAATCTGAATCATCATTCTTCATAATCAACATTGACTACCTTTTCTTCTTCCTTTTCATCCTCCTCCTCAAATTCTTCTTCTTCCATCTCCTCAGGATCATATAAAACGCCTGAATCTTCGGTATCAAAGAATAGTTCTTCACCCTCGGATGATTCTTCGTAATACAAAATCCGCGAACAATAGGGGCAGAATACAAATTCCTGGCCCAGGCGGACATTGTTTGAAAATTGCGCGGGGAGGATCATGTGGCAGCCCATACAGACATTGCCCTTAATAGCGACAATGCCCAAACCCATTTTGTTTCTAATAATCCGCTCAAACTTGAACACTACTTCCGAATCCAGATTATCGGTCAGATTTTTTTCTTTTTTCAGCAGGGCATCCAACTGTTTTTTCTTTGCGGCGACTTCCGCCTCAATGCCCGCCCGTTTTTCGGCAAGCTCTTTTTCCTGCTGTTCAATGAGGGCGGCATACTGTTTTATCTGTTCATCCAGTTCCAGCAGGTGCCGTTCTTTCTGTTGTACCTCTTTGCGGTACTGCTGCTCTTTTTCTTCGGCGGCGTGGCGTTCCTTGTCAAGCGCCTCATACTCGCGCTGGGTGTTGATCTCGGAGATTGTCCGCTCCGCTTTTTCCCTCGCCGCCTCCGCGTCACGCAGAATAACCCGCGCGTCTTCCTCGGCGCTTTTTATCTTTTCGTGTTCAACATTTTTTTCAATAAACAACTTTCGCGTTCTGTTATACGCTTCTTCCAGCGCTCCCAACTGTTTGGGTATCTCCTGTACTTCATGTTCCAGGCGTATCTTTTCCGTAAGAATGTCCTGCAGCGTCCGCAGTTTGTCCAGTTCGTTTGCAGTTATCATGTTTTCTCCTTACTTACCTCTCCTTAATCTAATGATCCAAAAAATCTTTCAGTTTCCGGCTCCGCCGGGGATGCCGGAGGCGGCGCAGGGCCTTCGCTTCAATCTGCCTGATCCGTTCCCGTGTCACTTTGAAAAGCAGCCCTACTTCTTCCAAAGTAAGGGAATAACCGTCGCCCAGCCCAAAACGCATTTTAAGCACTTCCTGTTCCCGCACGGGCAGCGTGGCAAGCACCCCGTCTACTTCTTCCTGCAGCAGGGTATGGGCGGTCTGAATCGCGGGGTTTTCAACATCCTTGTCCTCGATAAAATCCCCCAGCAAAGAATCTTCTTCCTCGCCTATCGGCGTTTCAAGACTGATGGGCTCCCGCGCGACTTTCTTGACCGACTTTACCCGCAGGGCAGTCCAGCCGAGGCGCTCGGCTATTTCCTCATCGCTGGGCTCCCGTCCCAGAGACTGCAAAAGCTGGCGCGATTCCCGCACTACCTTGTTGATTTGCTCAATCATGTGTACCGGAACGCGGATAGTCCGGGCCTGATCGGAAATGGAACGGGTAATCGCCTGCCGTATCCACCAGGTGGCATACGTGGAAAACTTAAAGCCTTTCTGGTATTCAAATTTCTCAACCGCTTTGATAAGCCCTATGTTCCCTTCCTGCACCAAATCAAAAAAATGCAAACCCCGGTTAGTATACTTTTTCGCTATAGAAACAACAAGCCGCAGGTTGGCCTTTATCAGCCGGTCTTTGGCGCTCTTCATCAGAACCCTGCCGTGCAGTATCTCTTTTGCCATCTGATTGATACTGTCGATGGATTCCTCAAATTCGGTTTCCGTTGCGCGGAGTTTCTTTTCCATTACCTGAATCAGCCGTATCTTTTCCTTGATTTCATCGGCGGAAAGGCCCAGGTCTTCCTCAAGTTTTTCCCGCTCTTCCTTTATGGTTAAAAAACGTCCCAGGGTGCGCAGGTCTTTAAGGGAAGTAACCTTGAGGTGTTTTTCTATGCGCTCCTGTTCTTTCTTGTAGCGTTTTATTTTTTTTGAAGTTTGAATAAATTTTTCTGAAAACAGCAGTATTTCATCGGGATGAATCTCGGCGCTTTTGAGGATTCTGGTTATCCGCCGGCGCAGGCCGGCAAGCTCTTTGTCTTCCAGATAGTCAAGACCCCGGTCAATCAGCCGCTGTTTTAACTCGATATAGTTTTTCAAATCCCCCAGAATTGTCCGCAGAGAATCCTTGTAAAATGAAATTAAGCGCCGGCGTTCGGCCATTCGCTCGGTAGCTTCTTTTTTGGTGAGGTTTAATTCACGTAAATCCCTTTTGGAAAACGCTTCTTCGGCAATGCGGTAAAATTCGGGGATTATCATGCCCGATTTTTTTATCACATTTTTGATGATATTTTCCCCTTCCTCCATCTGCCGGGAAAGCTCTATTTCCTGCTCCGCGGTCAGCAGGTGTTCCCGTCCAATTTCACGCAGGTACATTCTGATGGGATCATCAACCAGGGAGGCTTCCTTGTCATTGGCCGCGGTACGTTTTTTGCGGGCTTCGGTATTTTTGGCGCTGTCGGCGTCGCCTTCCTCTTCACCGGAACCGTCATCCACAATTATTTGCACATTGTTGGATTCCAGCAGGGCAAGCACCGGCTCAATCTTTTCCGTATCAGAAATATAATCGGGGAGATAGTCGGAAAGCTCCTCAATGGAGAGCGTTTTTTTCCCTTTGGCGTATTCAATCAGTTTTATCACCGCGGGGTCTGACAGGGGGTTGTCCGTTCCGCCGACCTTTGCCGCTGCCGATCCCTTATGCGGCAGCGCCGCCGGTTTTTTCTTGCTCTTCGCCGGGGCATTGTGTTCCGCAGCTTTTAGCGGGACAACCTTTGATTCCTGTTTTTTTACCGGTTTGCGCACGGATGCCGTATCCTCAGACGCGGTTTTTTCGATTTTTTCGATTTTATCGGGGGAAGCGGCGCGGCTTTTTTTCCTGTCATCCACGGTGTGAGTATCCGTCATCCCGTTTTACCTTCCAATGTGCGTATTTCAGCGTCTATATACATTTTTTCAGTGATTAAATCCTGAAAATCACTGCCGGCCCCTCCGCCGGAATCCCGTTCCCGCAGCCGCATTTCCGCGCCAATCTCGGAAAGCCTGCGATAGAGTTTTTTCCCTTTTACCCGTCTGATCCCGTCTTCCATGAGTTTGCGGGGGCCGCCCCTGAACTCCGGCGATATTCCCCGCTCAATGATAAAATTCCGCACTACCGGTGAAGCTATGCGGGAGAGTAAAGATTCCGGCCCGCTTTCTTCATTTCTAAAACATTCTTCCAAAGCAACATACAGCTCTTTGGCGGCAGGATCCTCTATCTCTATTTCCCGCCGCTCAATAAAAGCGCGGAATTCAGGATACAGATCCGTATTGACTGATACCACGGTCAGCAAAAACAACTCATCGTTCATGCGTATAGCCGATACGGTAGAGGGAACCTCCTCATCATTATTTTTGGGGGCATTGGTACGCCGCCAACGCTCGTAATCGGCCAGCGCCGCGGCTTTATCTACCCGCATTTCATCGGCGGCAGTCTCTATGCAAGCACTCCGTTCAGTCTCTGAATCCAGAGCGTTAAAGTACGGAAACAGCGTTGCAAGCGCCCCTGCCCTTCCCTGCGGGGTTGAGGTATCATACAGAGCCTTGCCCCGGGCTATAAGATACCTTGAATCCAGTATAACACTTTTCATTGATTTATTCAAGATACCGGCGCCGAATTCCTCTAAAATGCCGGCGGGGTCTTTTAATTCGTTTCCATCATCAGTGGCGCCCGGCACTACTACCGAACAGGCAAGGCCGTTGGCGCGGCAGGTGACAATGCCCTTGACCGCCGCCTTCTGGCCCGCTTCATCGGAATCAAAAACCAGCACCGCCGTATCCGCCCAATGCCGCAGTACCTTTGCCTGTTCACCGGTAAAGGCCGTACCGCAGGGGGCGACGGCATTGGTTACGCCCGCCTGATGCAGGGCAATCACATCCATATAACCTTCGGCAAGGTAGACGGTTTTTGTCCGCCTGATTTCCGGCAGGGCCACATCCAGGGCGTAGAGAATCTGCCCCTTTTTATAAATTTCAATTTCGCGGGTGTTGATATATTTGGGCGGCTCTTTGCCGTCGCTCTGCACGGCCCCCGGCAAAGCCCTGCCCCCAAAGGCGGTAATCCGCCCCTGCCGGTCGGCAATGGGGAACATCAAACGGTCTGAAAAAAAGGCCATTCCCCGGTAATTGGCCGAAAACAGCCCCGAATTGTCCAAAAAATCAGCGGAATAGCCTTTACTCTGCAAAAAGCCGTACAGCCAGTTCCGGTCGGCAGGGGAATAGCCCAGCCGGAAACGCTCAATCATCTCCATGCTGATACTGCGGGACAACAGGTAGTCCAGGGCGGGTTTTCCTTCGGGCTTTTCCCGCAGGAAATGGCTGAAGGTCAGGGCGGTTCTGCGGTACAGTTCGTGCAGCTGTTCACGGCGGGATTGCTCCGCTTCCCAATCCTCATTATTTTCCGCGCCGCCGCCTTCATACACAAGTTCCACGGCAAATTTGCGGGCAAGATTTTTGATGGCTTCGGGGTAGCTGATTTTGTCCATTTCCATGACAAAGTCAATCATCCCCCCACCCTTGTGGCAGCCGAAACAGTAGTACAATTTTTGGTCGGTATCAACCTTAAAGGACGGCGTTTTTTCCTGCCCGCCGGAATGAAAGGGACAGCGCCCCCAATAGCGCCCTCCCCGCTTTTCCAGCCGGACATAATCCTCTACTACCGCAACGGCGTCTATCCGGTCCAGCACTTCCTGTATGCTGGATTTGGCGATACGGTTCACTATGATCCGCCTTTAAGATAGAGCGTGCCGGCCCTGATATGGTCGTCCAGGGTGCCGGAAAAGTAATGCTTGCCGGATGCGGGGTCTACCAGCCGGAAGTACAGGTAAGTGTTTTTTGAAGGAGCAAAGACCGCCCCCAGCGCGACGGGGCCGGGAGCGGAAATGGGGCCGGGGGGCAGGCCGGGGTGGATATAGGTATTGTAGGGGTCGCGTATCTCGGTGTCCCGCGTCAGAAGAATTTCAGGGTGGGGCCTGCCCTGTATCTCGGTAATCACATACTCGACCGTAGCGCATGACTGTAACGCCATGCCTATATTCAGCCGGTTGAAAAATACCCCCGCCATGACCGGGGCTTCTTCATCCAGCCGGTACTCGCGCTCAACAACGGAGGCGAGTATCACCAGCCGGTTTAATTCGTCCGGCGGCATAGCCAGTGCCTTTTCATCAATTTCACCGATTCGGGTAAAAAAGTTATCCGCCATTGCCTGGACTACCTGCGCCGCAGGATATGCGGAGGGGAATAAATAGGTATCCGGGTACAGGTAACCTTCCATACTGGCGCCGGGAATCCGGTAGCGGCTAACGGTTGCCGTATCGCGCGCCGCGGCGAGAAATTCTTCCGCCGGACAAACATCCGCTTCTTCCAGCAGTTTTGCCGTTTTTTTGAGGGTCAGGCCTTCGGGAACGGTAACCCGCATCAGTATCTGTTTGCCCGACACCAGTATACGGTGAATGGCGATTTGGTTTGCCGGAATCTCAATCAGATAAGCGCCGCTTTTGACCGGTTCTTTGTCATAATAGCGGCAGAGCAGATACCAAAAATACTGGTTACGGATAAGCCCGGCTGCGGCAAGCCGCTGTCCCACCGATTGGGCGCTTTCCCCTTTACGCACCTCAAAACGCACGGCGATAGTATCCGCGCTGTTTGTCTCAAGCGTTACGCCTTCCCATTCCGCCGCCGAATCGGAGGAAAAGGCAGGCGGGGTATTGCCGTATACAAATATCGCAATAACGGCAAGGCTGATACAGAGAATCATGCCTACCAGCAACGCGATAATTCGCACTATCCGCCTGAAAATTCTGCGCATACTCTTCTCGTTTTACAATAAAATTTCCAGCTCTTCGACAGCCAGACTTATTTCCATTTTTTTGAAACCCATCTGCTGATGATACCGGCGCGCCGACTGGAGCATACCGTAGAGCTTGCGGTCATCGTAGGTAGGATCGTGGTGGAACAGGATCAGGTGTTTTATCCCCCAGTTGGCGGCAAAGTCAACCGCCAGACTGAAGGCGTTATGGCCCCAGTTATATTTGTGAATCGCCTCGTCAAGGGTATACTGCGCGTCAAGGACAATGACATCAGCGTCTTTGAAAAAGCCTGAGTTTTCCTGAGTCGGTAAAAAATCCGAAGGCGCAAGTTCCGCGTCAGTCGCATAAATGAACCGCTTGCCCTTGTGGCTGACCATATAGGCAAACGAGTCGCCGGGGTGGTTCATTTTTCTGAAAGCGACCGCCGCCGGCCCAATGGAAACCGGATTTTCCAGCAGGTGGAAATTTTTTGCCGCTTTTAAATTCTCCATCTGTACCGGAAAAAAGGGGACTTTCATCATTTCCAGCAGCCATTCCTCAAGGCGGGGTTTGGGCGAATAAAAATTGACGGTTGCCGAGGAATGGTAAATGGGATTAAAAAAGGGGAAACCAATCATGTGATCCCAGTGAAAATGGGAAAAAAAGATATGGTAGTGTGAAGACGCGCGATTTCCCGCGTTGAAGTCAATCCCCATTTCCCGCATACCCGATCCGCAGTCAAAAATAACCGGTTCGTCAAAATCTTCGATGTCAACGGTGACGCAGGGGGAATTGCCGCCCACGGTACCGTAGAGCCAGGGGGGAAGCCCGGCAAGAAAGCGCTCCCTGCTTGCCGCGTCGGCAATGTCTTCCGGCACAACCTGTTCCAGTATGGCGGCTATCTTTGCCTTTACTTCGGACGGCAGTATGGGCGAAGGCAGAGAACCGCGCACACCCCAAAAACGGATTAGCATTTACCCTCCATCCCTATACGCGGCACGATCCGTTCAATCACCAATTCTTCCCCCATAAGGCGCAAAAAATTTTCAATTTCTTCCCTTGTGTGCAATTCCCCGGTATTTATGCCGGGACAGGCACGGCCAGCGGTTTCCCATGCTTCGGGGGAGCAGACGACGCTGTCCCAAAAGGGGAAAGCCCTGCATTGCAGGGGCCGCGCATGGTAGGCCGCGCACCCGGCGGAATCCTTCCAAAAGATACAATCGAAATTCGATTTTTCTTTCAGGGCCAAACGCTCGCTGTCCCGGTTAAACGAAACCCAGCGGCACCACGTTGCGATAAAGGCAGTATACTCCATTTTGAACTCATCTGCCAACCGTGAAAGGTCGTTTTCCGAAAGGTACACAAAACCGCTTTCATGGCGGCAGCAGGACGAACAGCGGGTACAGGAAAAGCGCAATCCGGCGGCATGGAAGGGTTGCTCGCTTATGTTCATTGGTGTGAAAAATATACCTCATATTGCTATTGCGACACAACCGGCATACAATAGCGGTATGCCGCTCTTGACCATTGCCGGTTTACAGAAGCGTTTCAACCTGGAGGCGGGCTTTTTTGCCCGTTTGGGGCGTTTTGTCAACGCGGTTAACGGGGTTTCGTTTACCATTAACCACAACGAGGCTTACGGGCTGGTGGGGGAATCGGGCTGCGGCAAAACCACCACCGCGCGGCTTTTGGTGCGAATGTACGAAGCGGACGGCGGGAATATTTTTTACCATCACACGGAAAATCAGGTTGAAGTGGGCAGTCTGCGCAAGGCTGAACTGCGGCAGTACCGGCAACAGGTCAGGTATGTTTTTCAGGATCCGGCCCGCTCACTGAACCCCCGCATGAGTATCCGCGAAATCCTGCTTTCCGGCCTCAGGTGGTCGGGGGACAAAACCGTTTCCCCGGCGCGGCAGTTCCATGAAAAAGCCGCGGCGGCACTTGAGGAAGTGGGCCTTTCCGGCTCGGATCTGGAAAAGCGGCCAACGGAATTTTCAGGCGGCCAGCGCCAGCGCATTTCCATCGCGCGGGGTCTGTTGCCCCAGCCGGAACTGCTTATCTGTGACGAGGTGGTCTCCGCGCTGGACGTTTCGATTCAGGCGCAGATTCTGAATCTGCTGCTGGATATACGCGACAAGAGAATCCGCGATCAGCGGACAATGTCGTTTTTGTTTATCGCCCATGATCTGAAAGTGGCGTGTTATTTTTGCGACCGCATCGGCGTAATGTATGCGGGCGAATTAATGGAAGAAGCGCCCGCCGCCAGCCTGTGGCGTGAAGGGCGGCACCCCTATACGCAGATGTTATTTGCCTCGGCAACTGCATCGGCAGTTGCCGCGAACTCCGCTGTCCGCCCGGCGGCTTCATCTGCCCAAGCCGCTGCGGTTGACGTACCGCAGGTACGTTGCGCTTTTGCGGGGCGCTGCCCGCAAGCCGCGGAACGCTGTTTTCAGGAAAAGCCGCCTTTACGGGAGATTGCCCCCGGGCATAGCGTTAGGTGCCATTTTTAAAACTGAAGCTCCAGAAGAATTTAAACCACGAACCACACGAACTTTTAGCACCTATCTTGTCGTTGTTCGTGAGGTTCGTGGTAAAAAAAGCTAACACGCATGGCATCAGTAACCGTATGCCTGGGATGCCCACCAGTACCCGCCGTCAGGAAAAACCGAATGGCCGCAGGCCGTATACCAGGCGGATATTTCGCGCACGGCGTTGTACCAGTCCTGATCCCGATAGTCGCCCCGTTCATTGTGCTGTTGAGAAAGTTCATAAGCGCGAAGCCGAATCTCTTCATCCAAATTCATCGTACTTGTGGCAACTGCCGCCGCAGGAGCAGGTCCAGGTACCGTATCCGTTTTTGGAGTCTGCGGCTGCGCATTGGTGGTTCCGTCTTTATATACCGGTTTTCGGGGCCATTCTACCAACAGCAAAAAAATTATAGCAGCCAATACAGCCAATAAAGGCAAAATCAACCAGGGAAATTTGAAACCTGATTCTTCATAAACACTGCCGGAATTTACGGTTTCAATTTCAACATTCACCATTTCCTGTGTGATAAATAGAGGAGACTCGTCGTCTAACAAGATTCTCACGCGCCGGTTGAGTTTTCTGTCATTCTCATTGGCATTGTCACCCCACAGGTACACCGATCCGTATCCTACCGGCTCTGAAAATAAATCTCTGGAAATACCGCGCTTGTGCAGTTCGTCCATTACAAACAAAGCCCGTTCTCTTGACAGATCAACAGACTCAATATTGTTTTGAGCAAACGCGGCATATCCACAAACAATAATTTGGCCGGGAATGAGGTTTTTATTCGATAAATAGAGCGCCAGATTATTAAGCTGAATAAAGGCCTGTTCCTCATTTACAAACCGGTTACTGCTATTTGGCAAAAACAGCAAGAAGTCTACTTCTTCCTGCTTGTCATTACTGCCAAAAACCGAAATACCCCAAAGAACAAAGAAAATAAATAAAAAATACCGCTTTTTCATGTGTGTTTCTCCTTATCTTGATTGTCTGCGAAGGGCGTACCATTGCCCCTTCGGTTTCCAGACAAATCGGACTAAAGTCCGTCCTTACCAAAACAACCGTACGCCGTCGTATTCATGGCGCGCCTCTGCGGCGGGGCCGGTTGACCTTACCGTCCGGGTTATTGAACAAGTCTAATATAATTATCTTTTATCGGCGGCGGCAAATTTTTTTGTTGTCAATTTTGTATTCTGTGTAGTATATTTGAAATAAGTTAGGGAAATCCGCACATGAAATAACGCGATGTAAGAAAACAGAGAAGAATTTTTACCACGGAGAACACGGAGGAAGAAAAGATTATCATTGGACATCCCCTGGGAATATGGACAGTAAGATAAGCCTGTGATAAACCCAAGGAGAGGGAATCATGGGAAAACGAAAGACATACACGAAAGAGTTCAAAGAATCTGCCATAGAACTGTATCATGGCGGCGGAAAGACAAGAACAGAAGTTGCAGAAGAGTTGGGAATTAATCCTGAAAACTTATGCCGGTGGTTGAGAGAAAGCAAGGAGGGGGAAACGAGCAAACTCAAGGTATTTCCCGGACGGGGGAATCCTCGTGATGAAGAACTGGCGCAACTGAGGAGAGAGAATGAGGATCTGCGGGAGACGTCGGACTAAAGTCCGCTGAAATCCTAAAAAAAGCGATGGCCTTCTTTGTGGTAAAAAAGCCCCGATAGCGGCGTACCGGTTTATGCAAAGGCACCAAGGGCGGTACGGCGTGGCAAAGATGGCCAATGTTTTAGGGGTAAGCCGCAGTGGATATTACGCATGGGAAACACGCAAAACGAGCAGGCATACCGAAGAAGACCGGGAACTGGCAGATTTAATCCGGCGCATATTCGAGGGACACTATGGCCGGTATGGGAGTCCCCGGATATGGGCTGAATTGCACAGTATTGGACGGCGTGTAAGCCGGAAACGGGTAGAGCGGCTGATGAAGGAACAGGGATTGAGGGCGCGGCGGAGACGGGTGCAAACGACCGATTCACGCCACCGGCATGCGGTCGCGGACAACATTCTGGACCGGAACTTTCATGCGGCAAATCCCGGGGAGAAATGGGTGTCTGACATAACCTACCTGCGAACGAGTAGCGGGTGGCTGTATTTAACGGTGATACTTGACCTGTGGGATCGCAAGGTAATCGGCTGGTCTATGGGCAAGGATATGGCTGGCCGGCAGGTATGCCGGGCTGTGGACATGGCGGTAAGGAACCGCCCTCCGGGGGAAGGGCTGATATTTCATTCTGACCGTGGGGTACAATACGGCAGTGATGATTTTCATCCCGCTCTCAAACGGCTGTGTCCCACAGTTCGCCTCAGTATGAGCCGGAAAGGGAACTGTTGGGACAATGCCTGCACAGAGAGTTTTTTTAAAACGTTAAAAGTGGAATTGGATATACTGGAAGGAAAACATAGTTTCAAGGAGGTATAGGCAGCGGTATTTGAATACATTGAGATTTATTACAACAGGTGCCGTAGACATTCGGCTATTGGATATACCAGTAGCATTAACACCTAACATCGCGGCTTAACACGCTGTCCGAAAAATCGAGGGATGTCCACGTGGTGTGCTTAAATTTTTGCCTGAAAAATACAAGACAGTGAAAATGTGCTTTGAGATGGTACGGAATGACGTCTCTGCGCTTGAATATGTGCCTGAAAACTTCAAAACAGCGGAACTGTGTCTTGAGGTGGTACGGGATAACGGCATGGCGCTTATTGATGTGCCTGAAGAACTGCAAAGTCAAGTGAAGACAACGCTGGAGAAAAGCGGAGTTTTCATACATTACGAAGGCGATGGCGGCGATGTACTCATCCCGAAAGGTATCACCGCTATTGCGAAGTATGTTTTTTACGGTAAGGAAATAACTCATATTACCTTTCCCGAAGGGCTTGCTTCTATCGGAGAGGACGCATTCTATGAATGTAGAGACCTAACCAGCATTTATATTCCAAAAAGCGTTATTGAAATAGGCGAAAACGCATTTCATGATTGTAATTCTTTACAAACTATATATATGTCCCGCAAGACAGCGCTTAAATATAATATAGATCAAGAAGGTCCCTTCCACGGCTGTCCCGGCGAAGATCATATCAGGTATTACGAGGATGAGGATGGAAAAAATGAGCATATATGACAAAACGGCAATAATAAAAAAAATTGATCACGCAGTATATGCTAGATCAGTTTTATTTGCTTATATCAAAAGGAGAATCGCATGGATAAATTTCATCTTGATAAAATAAAGATTATATGCGTGGGAGAAGCCGGCGCGCTCAAGAAAATTAAAACTGACTTGAAAACAGACAAATGGGAATATAGGTTCATAAAAAGGGAATCAAAAATCACATATCACAAAGACCGCATAGAGTTTGATGTAGCGAATAATAATCAAAATGACGGTTTTTTTCATCTTGACAATTTTTATCTATTTTTTAAGAACCGGGTCAGGGAAAAACCGGAAACTGCCTTCATTTTTGACATTTATTACCACGGCAAAGACGGCGGCTGTAACGGGAGCGGCAGGTATTACTGCGTCTACGAAGGTGCAAAAAAAATGTACGACGCGGGCTGTTGGCTGGAAGGAAACGAAAGGCTGAACTATGACAAATATTTTTTTGAGGGCGGTTATGGTTACGAGCATTACCTTGAACTTAAAAAAGAAGGCAAACTGCCGAGTCTTAACGCCGTTCCCACGGGGTATAAGTTTCAATTATTTTTCTTTGATTATGATGAAACCGATGAAAAAAAAGCCCTGTCGCTGGTAAAAAAAGACGGCATGGCTTTAGAAGATGTACCTGAAGAACTAAAAACCTACAATGTATGCCTTGAAGCGGTACGGAATTTTGGTCTTGCGCTTTCTAATGTACCTGAAAAACACAAGACGGCGGAACTGTGCCTTGAGGCTGTACGGCAGGAAGGTTTTGCGCTTGAAGATGTGCCTGAAGAACTCAGGACGGCGGAACTGTGCTTTGAAGCGGTACGGAATGACGGCATTGCGCTTTTTGATGTACCTGAAAAATACAAGACGGCGGAACTGTGCCTTAAGGCTGTACGGCAGGAAGGTTTTGCGCTTACAACTGTGCCCGAAGAACTCAAGACGGCGGAACTGTGCTTTGAGGCAGTAAGGGGGGATGGCAGGGCGCTTCAATATGTGCCTGAAAAACTGCAAAGTCAAGTGAAAATAACGCTGGAGAAAGAAGGCGTTTTTATACACTACGAAGGCGATGACAGCGATGTACTCATTCCGAAAGGCATTACCGCTATTGCGGGGCACGTTTTTCGCAAAAAAGAAATGACTCACATTACCCTTCCCGAAGGGCTTACTTCTATCGGAGCATTGGCGTTCTGTAATTGTGTGCGCCTGACCAGCATTTATATTCCAAAAAGCGTTACCGAAATCGGCAGTTGCGCTTTTTCTGATTGTTATGCCTTGAAAACAATATATATGTCCCGTAAAACGGCGTTAAAATTTAATGGAAATTATGGTCCCTTCCACGGCTGTCCCGGCAAAGATCATATCAGATATTACGAAGATGAGGAGGATACCAGTGACCATATATGACAAAACGGCAAATACAAAGGAAATCACAAGGCGGATAGAGAATTGTCGGCAAACAGGAGGGGAAGCCCTTGATCTTTCCCATCTGTACATGACTGAAATTCCCGTTGAAAAGGAATCAAAATAGTTGATTGCGATGTTAAAAACATTCCGCCTTCAATACAGCGGTTGACAGATAACGAAGAATATTTTGGCGCTTCGCACATTTTGGGGAATGTTTTGGCTTAATAACAACTAACAATTGCTTCGCTCTCAGAAAACAGCCCGTTATGCGCAGGCTTGCCAATCTGCTATTTTATTTCCTTTAATTTTTTCTTTCCTTCACTACTATTAGCAACCCTTTTAGATGGCATTAACCAACAACAACTATCATCAGGTGCAATCGCAATATAATGAAAATGGTTATCTCCTAATAATTCTTTCTCGTTTATTATTCTTTGTTTCCAATTGGGCAGACTTGTAAATTCTTGTGTTTTAACAAATTCTTTTATTATTTCATCTATAGTTTTCGTACACAATTTTATAACCAAATCTCTCAAATATTTACTCCGATTATTTTTTTTAGTAAAATTCAATTTTAAATCATTTGTACTTTCTATTATACAGTATTTATTAGCATCTACTACATAAAGCCACGACCACCAATAATCGTAAAAATTGTTGTCATTTGTGGCAAATAATGCTCTTCTGAAATCATTTGATAAATCATCGCCATCCATGTGTTCTACAAATACATCTTTTATCTGTTTTAATTTATCTGCAATAAAAGTTGATATATTTGAACTGTTATAATCAATACAATACAACGCAAAATCTATTTTACCTTTGCAAAAATTTGTATCTTCGGTTTCGTTGATAACTTGTTTGTTGTTTTGATTGACTATAATAATTTTGGCTTTTTCAATCTCTTCTTTTATTTGTTCTTTGGCTACAGTATAATTATCTGGATTTTCTTTTGATAAAAAAGAATAAATATCATTAGAATGATATGCCCATTTATGAACGAGTTGAATAAGATTTATCATTAACTCTGTATTCCAACTACCTGATATAGCATTTTCTACAATATTTCTAACAACTCTAATCCAATTATCAAATTCATTTTGACAGAAATTATTGTGTTTTAATAAATATTCAGCTTGAGCATAAAAAAGTACTCTTTTTTGTTGTGTGGGTTTATCAGAAATAATATCTTTGAATAAGAAATCATTATCATAAGTATCCCATAATTTAGTTTTGAAAGTTTTAATTTTATCATTATTTTTTTCTGCATATTTATTAAAGCACTTGATTAAATATTGAAAAATCTCTTTTTTCCAAAAATCCTCATGGGTAATCTCTGTAGAATTACTTGCTAATTGCTGTATTCTTTGCTCAACTCTTTCTTTTTTTATTGCGTCATCTGTAATATTTTTAATTTTCCCCTTGTCGTATAGTTCTTTTCTAACATTCTCAATTGCTTTTTTGTTTTCTGCAATTTCTAATGTTTCTGCGTAATAATTTATGGCTGTTCCTGCAATAAAATTAATAAGTTTTGTGTCTATGCTATAACTATTGTCATCTTGTTTTTCCTTGTATTGCCAAAATAAATCCGTCCAAATAGTATCAATTTTATGTGCAAATTTTCCTTCGGGATTAGCAACGTCTTCTTCAAATTTATTGATTTCAATATGTTTTTCAAATTGAGATTTAAAATTCTCAAATGCAGTTAGTTGCTTTCCTCTTGCATTCATTTTTATATACAAATCGTCAGAAAGTCCAAAATTTTCCAATTTAACATACAAAAAAGTTATTGGTGGATTTTGTTCATTAATCAATTTCTCCCATAATTCCGAAGTATCTTTGAATTTTAAATGAATGGCATCTAACATTCTCAACATAGCCGAAATAGTCGGGTCTTTTTCCCAAGAGGCAACAAACCAAGCCGAGTTCTTTATTGTTTTAGATAATTCATTATTTTTGCTTTGATCTTTTTCATCAGTATCCGCCGCTAATAAATTATCAAAATCAATACTGTTTTTCATTAACTCATTACAAAATTCACGAGAACTTGTACGAGTTTCATAACTGAATCTTCTCTGAATTTTTCCTTTTTTTTCATCATTTATTTCTAAATGCTTATTCAAATCGTCTAATTTTTTTTCTTTTGTTGCTATATACCAATGCAATAAAAATAATGTTGTCAAGCGTTGTTGTCCGTCAAGTGGTTGCAAAGTTTTACTTTTTTCATCTTCACTACCATATACAAAATCCAATTCAACAGATTCTCCAGTAAGAGCGTTGTAAAGCGTATCCAAGAAGTTATCGCGAACTTTCTGTTGGTTTTCACGACCTTGCGCATAATCCCTTTGAATAATTGGAATTTCCACACTTGTTTTAGAAAGTAATTGCCAAAAACTTAACTTTTCAAATTGTTCATTATTGTCGCTCATTGTTTATCCTCTTTTAGCAAATAATTTTCTAAAATTGTCTTAATGTCATTAAAATACTCATTCCTGTCTATTTCACCCCAAAAGGTCATTTGTTCTATTTTAGGACTATAATATTTCATAAACACATTTTTTGTACAAATTGGAACAAATGTTCCTGCTTTTTCTTTTTCAATAATAGTTTTTCGTTTTACAGGAAAAATAGCATTTTTATAACCTCGATTTGTTCCTGTGTCTAATAACGCAAGATTTGATAAGTCGTTAATTTCATCATCGCCAAAATAGGAACGAATATCTTTGCTAATTGCTTCAAAATCCGTTTGTTTATTGTTAAATACGTTTATTTTATTTTTTAAATCATCCGCTTTAATCGTTTTTGTTTTTCCTTGATTATCCGCAACTTCTCTGTCATTACCAATAAAGTTAATAACCTCTTTTAACCATTCCTTTTGATCTTTTTCGTCTTTTATTTCTGTTGCGACTGCGTGAATATGCTCAATATCCCATTTTTCTTTCTTATAACGATTAAAAGGGAAACGAGAATTTTCTTTCCCATTGTTAAGCATTGTTTGAATATTGTGTATTAGCAAAATGTTTCTGATATTCCCATTATTGCTGCCATATTCTATTCCATCTATTTGAATATTTACAAATTTACTTTTTATTTTGTCGTCAATAAAATCGATAAAGTCTGATTTGCTTTGCGTTTTAGATTGTTCTATCAAACTTTCAATATCCTCGCCAAGTGTAATTAAAAAACCAATTTTATGATATAGTTCTCTATTTTCAAACCAATTTTGCAATGTTTGAAAACAGCGTTTTATCTCCTTCCAATTATTTGTGATATTTTGCTCTGTATTGTCTGTGAATTTTTCGTGAAATTTTCGGAAAGTGAAATAATTATCTTCCGTGTTGGTAGATTTGCCAACAAGTAATTCAAAAAGAAATTCAATGCGGGTTTCTTTATTATTTTCTTCTTTGTTTATAAACAGCCAAAATTCGTCATTATGCAAATCCGTTTCTATTATATCCCATTCGGTTGCAATTTCTAATTGTTTCAAGCGTATTCGTTCCTCATCATTACTATTTCCTAATTTAAAGTTTGAACTATTTAAAAACAATGCTTTTATCAGTTCTGCATTAGTCAAAGGAATTTTTCCCATATTGATACGAGAAAAAATATCTCGACCATCTTGTTTAGGGTCTGTTTCGTACCAAATAATTTTTGTTTTTTCCTTGAATTTAGATTGAAATTCATTTTCATCGAATTTTCCTTTCTTTTTTTCTATTACCCAATTATTGATTACTTGATACGCAGAAGAAATATATTGATAATCAATATTCCTATCATTTATTATTACATTATTGTCATCTCCTACTTTCATATATTTTAGAAATTGCGAACTGTCATTTCTTGTTTGATATGTAATAATTGGCTCATTGATTTTTTGCTTGCCAATCCACATTTCATTAAAGTAGTGAATAATCAAAAAGATTGTTGTTAAGCGCTGTTGTCCGTCAATCACTTCCCATTTTTCATTTTCTTCTTTGTTTTTTTTAACCACAAGAGGTTGCAAACAATACCATTCGTCTTTTTGCGGCTTAAAATCGCAAATATCGTCTAGCAAGTCATTAACTTGTTGCTTTGTCCATCTATACCCACGCTGATAGGAAGGAATAAAAAAATTCATTCCTAACAGTTCGCTGATTGATTTTAGCTTTATTTCATTAGATAAATCAAAAGCCATTATTTTCCCCTTATTAGTTTATCCAATAATAAATTAGTCTGTTTTAAAATAATTACCAGAACTACTTTATCATTATCGCTAAAGTTCATTTATATATGAATTTTTATTGAATGTCAATATAATAAAAAATTAATAATTATTTTCCTCTTTTAATTTCCCCTACAAGTCTAACATTTTTTCTCCTCCTTTTCCTTTTTTCCTTCTTTCTTTCATATTCCTTAATGAAACCTGAACTTATTATACCCGAAGGAAGCGCAATCAAAATGATGCCCAATATGGAAATAATGCCGCTTAATAGCTTTCCCAGGACTGTTACCGGATACACGTCACCATAACCAACCGTAGTAAGGGTCACAACCGCCCACCACAAGGTAGCAAGGATATTGGGAAATTCATCCGGTTGAACCACATTCTCAACGGCATACATAACAGAAGCGGCTAATAAGAGCATTATTCCTACAATAAAAAATGTCATGAAAAGTTTATCTTTTTCGTTCTTAAATACTCTGCCAATCAAATCAAAAGATTTATTATACCTCGTTAATTTAAAAACGCGCAGAAGTCTGACCAATCTCAAAATCCGTAAAATACGAAGGTCAATGATAACAAAAGGAAGGTAAAATGGCAGAATAGCGCAGAGGTCGAGTATTCCCATGAAGGAGAAAATAAAACGTACATAAGATAAAAATGACGGCCATTTTGGCGATAATGTGAATTTGTACGGCGCAGTCCATATCCTTAATAAATACTCAATAGTAAAAATTAAAACAGAAAAATATTCAAAATAGACAAAAAGCCTGTTATACCTGTTATTGACATTGTCAAACGAACTACAGATGACAGCGGCAATATTTAGGCAAATTAGAATTATAATAAACCAGTCGAAGACGGCGCTTGGCGTATCACCGTCTTCGGCTTTTTCGATAATCTTATAAATGCGTTCCCGTTTTGTCATATATGCAGTTCTTAAATACACTTATTTTGCAGGATGATGATTCCCAGTTGGGCTTTTTGAGCAACTACCAGCATTAACCAGACTGGAAATTGAGGAACGGTCAGTCCCACAATACTTACAAATATATTTTGTTTTTTGAGAACCACTATACGGTTGATGATTCTTAGTTGGACTTTTTGAGCAACTACCAGCATTAACCAGACTAGAAATTGAGGAACGGTCAGTCCCACAAAATTCACAATAATACTTGCTTTGTTCTTCACCTTCAAATGCTTCATGTTGTTTTGTTGGGCTTTTTGAACAACTGCCAGTATTAACCAGATTAGAAATTGAAGAACGATCAGTCCCACACCATTTACAATAAACTTTATCCGCCATAATTGGCCTCCTTTACATTTTGCAGCCCATAGACTGCGTTTCATTCCTGTCCAACGGATAGTACCCTAAAATTCGGGAAATTTAACAAATACCCAAATTTCAGTTTAATTTTATCCATTTGATCTGTCATATAATGCCTGATCAATATTATTTTTCAGGATTTGTATGCAATTTCAAACAATTATTTGTATTATACTTCATTTGCATACATCTGTCAAGGGCAAAATCATTCAAACGCAGTCTTGGTATGTCATAGTATGACAGAATGAATGCCGAGTTCTTCTGGAAAATGGTCAAAAAAGAGGTGGAAAGGCAAAACACCAGTTTTGAATGGCTCTACCAAAAGACGCAGATTCCCAAAGGGACTTTTTCCTCGTGGAAAAACAGAAACATCATTCCCAGAGCGGACGAGGCGTTTCGTATCGCGGAAGCCCTCAAGGTGTCGGTGGAATATCTTTTAACCGGAACCGATCCGCAAAAAAAGCCCTCAAATCCCATAGTTCAGGAAATCAGCGAGACTGTTCCGTTTTTCGATGACAGCGATTTACAGACAATCCTTGCGACGGTACGGGCAATGGCTGAAAGATACCGGCGCTGAAATATTACTGTAGCACGCTCATCTCCACCCTGGCAGTATTTAGCAATTCCGCAATACTCCCAGAACCGAATTTTTCAGCAGCCATTAGTGCCAATTTCCCGCACGTTTGCGCGTCGTCAAGGGCGTTGTGGGCGTTATAGACTATACCGAAGTGTTCAGCCAAAGCGGTCAGGGCATAAGACTCAAATCCGGGCCAGGTATGACGCGCAAGGCTGCAAGTACAAAAATAGGACAACTCCGGGATCTCAAGTTCGTACCATTCAAGAACAGCCCAGAGTACGCCCATGTCAAATGGGGCGTTGTGGGCTGCAAGGGGAAGGCCGCCGATAAAGGGTTTTACGGCGCTTTCCCATAAGTCCGCAAATGAGGGAGCGTCTTTCACATCGTCCACGGTAAGGCCGTGAATCTCGGTAAAGTCCGGGCGGATATAAAGTACCGGCGGACGGATAAGTGAATAAAAGGTGTCAACTGTTTTTCCGTCCTGATATTTTACCAGACCCACGGAACAAGCGCTTTCCCGCGAATATTTCGCGGTTTCAAAATCAATAGTTACAAAGTTCATTTTCATACCGCCATCTTTCGCATTTCTTCGATATTCGACTGCCAGGCATTGACCAGCAATTCAGGCTCCAACGGACGGGCGGTGCAGCCACGGGACAACACCCATTCCAGCACTTTCTCAAATTGAGTGCTGGTAAATGTGATAATAATCCCGTCGCCGGTTTTAGTGATTTTTTGATCGTCCTCCCATTGGCGGTCATTTACCCATGTGACAGAATAATCGTAAAAAGCGATTTTGAAGCGATGTTTTTTCTGCCCGGCGAAAACGCCGAAATGACTGCCGCCTGAACCGGCACGGTAATCAAAATCTTTGGGCAGGGAAAAATGGCCTTCGGTAAGGGCGATGTTTTTCATTCGGCGCAAAGAAAAAATACGGATGCCTTTTCGTTCCTCGGAAAATCCGTACAAATACCAAATGCCGGTATCGAACAACAATTGGTATGGCCGTACACGGCGGTTTTTGTAGCCTTCATCATAGGCCCCCTGATAATCAAAAGTAAGAACGCGGTTTTCCCGCAGGGCTGCTGTAACGGGACTCCAAACCTCCGGCGGTATGGGGGCCGACGGGACTTGCGGAACTACGATGCGGTTTTCGTACCAGTCGGAATTGCTTTCGGCTGCCAGGGGCGCAATAATACTGTCCAAAAGGTGATGGGCTGCATCGTAGATGGGCGTTTCCTTATACAAAGTGAGAATATTTTTCGCCATGCCCAAAGCCAATAGTTCATCTGCGCTTGAAAAGCCCATAGGGATACGATAATGGGGTTCTGAATAATAATAACCCCGGTGCAGGGCGTCGTATTCTATGGGTGCGTTCAGCCTGTCCTTCATAAATTCGATGTCCCGGCTTATGGTGGAAACGCTGATCCCCTCCCACTTTTTAGCAAGGTAGCCGGTGTTAGGAAATTTCCCCGAAGCAATTTGCTGGTCGATAAAATACAGCCTCGCCAGGCCCGATTTTGGTATTGATGCCCGCGCGGGCTTTTTTTCGTTTTCCATGCTGTTTAGTATATCATATTGGTCTATCATGGGAGGCTAGAGCAAAAAAAATCATTCAAATTACTTTTGCCGCCCCGCTGCCCTCCCTGTGCCGCGACTTTTGCATATTTGTGGGTCAAATTGAGGTTAAAGCACAGGGTATTACATACCGATAATGAAATGTCATGGTCTATCGGCGCAGTATAAAGTCCCTCGTCCTGTTGGCAGCTCTCCTTGGCCTGTTTTCATACAGTATTTCTGCTGAAGATCTGGTTCACATGGTGGCGAAGGGCGATACTATTTATTCCATCTCACGTTTATACAAAATAAGCCAGGAAGAGCTTATGCGCTTCAATAATATCGCCGACGCATCCAAACTACAAACGGGAATGCGGCTGGTTATTCCTTCCCGGACAAGCAGCCCGCGGACAGACAGTCCGCCCGTTGTTATTGTCGCCCCTGCCGCCCCGGTCTATTTTCTGTATACGGTGTCGAAGAACGACACCCTCTACAGCATAGCCCGATCACGGGGCGTAACGCTCCAGGCGCTGCGCGATCTCAACGGATTTTCCAAAAATTATGTTCTGAAAACAGGTGAAAAAATAAAAATACCGGGGGCGGCTCCCGCTCCCGCGGCGACAGCCGGTAAAACATCCCCGAAGACCCCCGCGCACAGCACGGCAAAAACGGCTGATACCTCAATCCGCTGGCCGGTTGCGGCAAAGGAAGTGCTGTATATGAGCAGCAATACGGGGGTGCTGGTGTCCGGCAGGGAGTCCGAATCGATTAAAAGCCTGAGCGGGGGGGTTGTTGTTCACGCAAGCCCCTGGCGAGGTTATGGCAATGTAGCGGTGGTGGAAACAGACGAAGGCTACCGGTATTTATATGGTTCCTGTGAAACCCTGTCGGTGAGAAAGGGAGACAGCATAGAACCGGGAACCGAATTGGGAAAATTGGGAATCTATCCGGCGTCGGGAAAGCCGGATCTGGTTTTAATTGTATCGCATAACGGATCCCCGGTGGATCCGGCAAAAGCCCCCAGATTTTAGGGAGATATGAAAATGACAAAAACGGCAATACCGGCGGCAGCGCCAATGACAACGACGCTTGAAACAGGCAATGCGGAACTGAGAGGGATGCGCAAACATCCCAAAAACCCCTCCGCGGTCAAAAACCAGAAACGGTCCAAAGTCTTTAAGGAGACCGATCCGCTTGCGTTGTACTTTAAGCAGATTTCCCATTTTCCCCTGTTGACTATTCAGGAGGAACAAAACATCGGGGAAAAGATTATCAGTCTGCGTTCAAAACTGCGCGACCTTGAAGCGGAACGCATAGCGAGGCCGGAAGCTGACTATAACCGGGAAAAAGCCGTTCTGGAGAACACGCTGCTTTTCTACAAAAACAAAATGATCAATTCCAACCTCCGCCTGGTCGTTTCCATCGCCAAAAATTACCAGCACCGGGGGCTTTCCCTGCTTGACCTGATTGACGAGGGAAACATCGGCCTTATCGAGGCGGTTGAACGCTTTGACTATACCAGAGGCTGCCGCTTCTCAACCTACGGCACCTGGTGGATCAGACAGGCGATAATCAAAAGTATCGCTGACAAAGGGCGGGTAATCCGCATTCCCATTCACATGCTTAACACCATAAAAAAATGTTACTATGTCGCCAAACAGCTTACCCAGGATCTGGGCCGCGATCCCAGCGACGAAGAGCTTTCCGAATACCTGGGCCTTCCGGTGTCAAAAGTAAAGGACATTGTCAAATTATCCCAGGAGACCACCAGCTTGGACACCATTGTCGATGACGGCAATCTTACCCGTCTTGCAGACCTTATCAAAGACGAATCATTGACCGAGCCTTTTGAAATGGTTTTCTCCATGACTCTGCAAGAGACCATGACGGATATTCTTTCGCAGCTTTCCGAACGCGAGATGAAGATTATCCAACTCCGTTACGGGCTTGCCGGTGAAGACCCCCTGACTCTGGAAGAAACGGGGAAACTCCTGGGCATAACCCGCGAGCGGGTGCGCCAGATTCAGGAAAAAGCCACCTATAAGCTGCGCAACCTGCGGGAACTTAACGAAATAAAGAACGGATAAACTATTTCTGTTGGATAGCCCTCTTTTATTGGATTGAGAATAAATACGCCGAATTTTCACATGAGGCAGTACGCCAATTTTCAGAAACGTTATAAATCACAAAACCATGCGAGGATTGAAAAAATAATGTAAAAAGTATATTATTTATGAGAAATTATGGAAGAGCAAATAGAATGTAATAATGTTAGCAAAATACTAATAAAAAAATTCCCTGATATTATTACAGATGATTTATTTCTTGATGATGACGAAACGTTAGAATATATGGTTGCTAGTGATTTCGCAAGATATATAATAAAAAATATAGACGAAAATAATATAGAAAAATTAAAGGAATGTTTTGAATTTATTGAATTATTACATATTAATGGGACAGAAAAAACAAAAGAATTGGCAACAATAGGTTATTTGGAAGATTTACAAAATTTTACAGGTGGAAGTAAAACAATGAAAAAATATAAAATAATTTATGATTTTATTGGAATAGAATCAAAAAAATGGTGGGATAAATTAAATGATTTTTGGAACGGAATTATTACGCATAAAACACTGATGACCAAAAAAAATGGTGTACGGCAGCACCGCACTTAACAGGACTGTAACTGTACGCCGCCTTACGGCTATCAACCCGTAAGGGTTGGATGGGCACGCAAACGTGCCTCCTATGATTTAGTCAAGAGGAATTTTAATTTTTCCTCTTGACCGCTCCCGTTCCTTAAGCACACATTGTTTGTCCGGTTGAAATAACCAGCTTCCCTTTAGGACCGTCCCATTTCCGCAACTCATAAGTCGTTTTATTGCGTAATATAGAATACATAAGCTCCGCTAACTTGCGGCCTATCGAAACTATTGTCTTCTTCTTACTTGCTTCCTGACATAACGTATAATATTTATACCGTGTACAAAGAGCCCCGCCTTTCTTTGAAAGCGTCATCGACCATGCCGCTTGAACCAGCAAACCGCGAAGATAACCGTTCCCCCGTTTGGTTATATGCCCGTGCCGTTGGATCGTACCGGAATAATCCAGCCGCGGGACGAAACCAACAATATAATTGCTTACTTGCGCCCCTTTGCTGAACCGGCTGCCGTCTCCCACATGGGCTGTAAAGGCGTAAGCCACTATCGGACCGACGCCGGGTATGCTTTGCAGCCGTTTCATGTCTTCATCGTTTTTCGCTTCTTCCTGTATCTTTCCCTTCAATTCCTTTATCCGCTGCTCGTGCAATTCCAGATATTTCAAAAGCCATTCAGCCTCTTCACGCTCATAGCCGGTCAATGCCTGAACCGCCTGCC
>JAITCL010000022.1 GCA_031283105.1 Treponema sp.
ACAGACAGACAGACAGACAGACAGACAGACAGACAGACAGACAGACAGACAGACAGACAATTTTGCACACATTATAAAAATCGTGTCAAGTATCTAATAGCAAATATTTCCAACAACAAACAATTTTCTCGAAAAAATAATTCACACAAAGGAGTAAATTTATGAAAACGAAAAACCAAAGAAGAATCAACCACGGAGAACACGGAGGAAGAAATGTTTGTATATTTCTTCTCTTAATTCTTGCCCTTACCGCATGCCCCACCGACAGTGGCGATTCAACGGAAAAGCCGAAAGTTAAACCCCCCGCCACAAAATCCCTCTCTTTCGGCACAGATTGCAAAGTAACCATAAAAAGCGATGACAAGTTTACCACCGCCGAATGGAATACGCTGTGCAATAAAGTCATTGCGGCGCTTAATGCGGCGTATACGGCGGCTCCTCCTCCATCAAAAACTCAGTTTGGAAATGTGTTTGGCGGTAATGGTGTAACAATAGTTCTGGTAGATAGCCTTGCTGATGATAAAAGTTGGGAAGTAAGAGTCGGCGAGTTTAGAACATTGTATTTAAAGACTAGTTCTATAGCTACTGCCGTTTATGGTTCCGCAGTTCAGTATATGACTAATAGTACCGCTGGTGTAGGTAAGGCTTCACCGGCGAAGGGCGGGGTATTTTTGGCGATACAGCGCCGGACACCGTTTTTGATGTCTGACACGGTAACTATTTTCGGAGGATTTTATGGGTGAACCATTGATACGTAGTTTTGATGATTTTGACCAATTGTTACAACGTATTGATACAGCAAGAAATCCTTATTTGTTTGACACAAATCTAAAATATGGGCTTTTTTTAAGGCATATTTTACTTAAAGGTACTCATGATGAAACACTGTACGTTTCTGTTGGTGAAGCAGAATGGGTATATGGATTTTTATCCCGTTTATTACAGGAAACGACAAGTGAAGATAATAAACCAAAGTTTAGTAAACTTGCTATTCTGCATTTATCTAAAGAAGCAGCGGAAAGATTTGAGAAAGAAAAACGGTTATCTGTCAATTTTTATGGTAGAATGAATGGTAATATTGAAGGGCTAAAAAAATTATCATCAGTAAATAAAATTAAATTTTGCTCTATACTCTGTGAAGATATTCCTAATTTTCATGGTTACATGTTTGGCAATTGGGTATTGAAGGGGGAATGGAAACGTGATAATTCTGGTACGTATGGTGTTCGTACTTCATTAGAAGCATTTAATAGAAATAAAAACGAGTGGGATTTTGAATTATTTAATAAAATGTTTGACAGAAATAAAATTAACTGGATAAGCAACAATGCCTGACAACGCAAAACGTGCCTGACACCAAAATCGTCTAGTGTCGTTTGTTAGCAACCTACACTATATATGGGTAGATACCCCCGCAAAAGCCCAAATTCGGGCTTTTTAACCAAAAACACCCAAAAATTAACCCCGACAAAAAGGTAAAATTTGTCAACTATGCCTTGACATAATAGCGAATTTCTGGTAGTTTCAAGCTAGAGAGGTTTTGACATGGCTGTACCTAGATTTAAAACGTCAAAAGCACGGACTCGCCGTCGGCAGTCCATCAATATGAAACTTACTGCCCCCAATATGGTTGAATGCAGCACCTGCGGCAACAAGGTTCTATTGCACCGCGTATGCCCCAAATGCGGATTCTACCGGGGGAAGCAAGTCATAGTTCCGGATTCCAAAGTTTAAGTGAGGGAAAAATGGACGAGTTGTTTGAGAAAATGAAGAAACTCATCGCTGACAAATTGGAAGTTGATGAAGGAAAGATCACTCTGGAAGCGTCTTTCCGGCAGGACCTTGGCGCTGACAGCCTGGATACTTACGAGTTGGTCTACGCTATCGAAGAGGAAATGGGAATTTCCATTCCCGACGAGAAGGCCAATGAATTCGAAACGGTCAAGGATGCCTACGAGTTCATCAAGTCCCAGCAGAAGTAAGCAGGGTGAATTTGCGGCCCTGGGGCCGGACAGAAAAAAACAGTTGGCGGCTTTTCAAAAGACCGTCGGATTCAGGTTCAAAAGCCTTGAGCTTTTGAACCTGTCTTTTCTACACCGGTCAGTGTCCAATGAAACAGGCTGGCGTCTCAATAACGAGCGGCTTGAATTTTTGGGCGATTCCATTTTGGGGGCTGCCTGCGCCACTCTGCTGTATCAGAAGTATGCTGAAAAAACCGAAGGCGAGCTTGCAAAGATAAAATCCGTGGCGGTTTCCGAGGAAGTGCTTTCTTCGGTTGCCAGAATTTTGCAGCTTGATACCATGCTGCTTTTGGGCAAGGGCGAAGAACTTTCCGGCGGGCGTACCAAAAAGGCAATTCTTGCCGACACTCTGGAAGCCCTTATCGGCGCACTGTACCTTGACTCCGGCTATAAGGCCGCTTTTGCCTTTATCAGCCGTTACCTTGTCCCTGAAATAGGCCGCGTTACCGAAAACGATTACCACCGCGATTACAAATCACTGTTACAGGAATTGTGCCAGCGCCATTACCGCAGCTATCCCCAATACCGGCTGGTTAAACATTCCGGCCCCGACCATGAGCGTATGTTCTGGATAGAGGTAAATGTAAACGGTACGGTTTATGGGCCGGGCATAGGCCGCAACAAAAAAAGCGCCGAGCAGGAAGCAGCTCGCATGGCGTATCAGGCGAAAGTAACGGAGAATGGAGAATAAAATGAAAAGACGGGCGCTTATCAGCGTATTTTACAAAGACGGCATTGTAGAGTTGGCCTCGTATTTAAGCGGCGCGGGTTGGGAGATTTTGTCGACTGGCGGCACTTCAAAATATTTGCAGGAAAATAAAATTCCTGTTATTGATGTTTCTTCGGTAACCGGTTTTCCTGAATGTCTTGACGGCAGGGTAAAGACATTGCACCCGGCAATTCATGCCGGACTGCTTGCCCGCCGCGATGAAAAAAGTCATATTGAAACTCTGCAAAAATTGAATCTTTCGACGATTGATTTAGTCTGCGTCAATTTGTATCCTTTTTTTGAAAAGGTGCAAGCTGGCCTTTCCCTTGAAGAAACTGTTGAATTTATCGACATAGGCGGGCCTACCATGCTGCGTTCGGCGGCAAAAAATTACCGCGATGTTATTGTGCTGACCGACCCCGCCGATTATGCCGAAGCGATAAATGGCCTGAAGGCGGAAAATGTTCCGCCGGAATTTAAAAAGCGGCTGGCGGGCAAAGTTTTCAATTTAACTTCCGCGTATGACGCCGCCATTGCCCGCTATCTGTTAGATGAAGAATATCCCCCGTACTGGCCCCTTTCCCTGAAAAAGGGGCAGAGCCTCCGTTACGGTGAAAACGGCCACCAGTCTGCGGCGCTGTACCTGCACACCGACCGGCCGGGCGTTTTAGGCGGCATGGAACAGCTTCACGGTAAAGAACTGGGTTACAATAACATCAGGGATTTGGATTTGGCATGGAAGGCGGCCTGCGCCTTTGGTCTGCCCGCCGCCGGAACCGCCCCTGTTGGCGAAGATGAAGTGCGGCGGTTGATTCCCCATGCGGCAAGCGGTACAGCGGGCAGTAAAATGTGCTGTGTTGCGGTGAAGCATAACACCCCCTGCGGAATTGCCTTGAGCAACACCCTGCTTGAAGCCTATGAAAAAACCTATGCCTGTGATCCGGTTTCGATATTTGGCGGCATAGTGGCCTGTACCACAGCGGTTGATTCAGCGACTGCCGCGAAACTCGGAGAATTATTTCTTGAAATTGTAGCGGCCCCGGATTTTGAGCCGGACGCACTGGAAATACTTAAACGGAAAAAAAATCTTCGCATAATAAAACTGGCACAAGCGCCGGCGGAATCACATGAGTACATTGCCGTTGACGGCGGCCTGTTGGTTCAGCACAGCGACCGCAGACTTCTTGAAAAATGGGAAGTGGTGACACAAACAGCGCCCGCCGCAGAAGATTTACCGGACATGATTTTCGGTATGAGGGCGGTAACTTTTGTAAAGTCAAACGCTATTATGATCGTGCAAAATGAAGCGGCAACGGGCATTGGCGGGGGACAGGTAAACCGTATCTGGCCTACCGTGCAGGCATTGGAACGAAGCGCCGCCGCAACAAAAACGCCCGCCCGTGTGCTTGCCTCCGACGCCTTTTTTCCTTTCGCCGATGTGGTAGAAACGGCGGCAGCGGCAGGAATCAAGGCAATCATTCAGCCGGGCGGTTCGGTCAACGACAAACTGTCAATAGAAGCCTGTGACAAATACGGCATTGCAATGGTCTTTACCGGCACAAGGCACTTCAAGCACTAAAACGTATATTCCCCCCCTGATTGCGGTATTTGCCGGGGCTTATGCCGGTAAAAGTTTTGAAAATTTTCGTGAACCAGCTTTGGTCTTCAAAACAACACGCGCTGGAAATTTCACTGAGGGGAGAGTCTGTTTCCAGCAACATTTTACTGGCTTTTTCCACCCTCAAACGGTTGACATATTTGGAAAGGTTTTCACCCATCTCCTCTTTAAAAATCGTGCTGAAGTACGGCGCGGACAGGCCGGCAAATTTGGCAATCTCACGCAGGCTGATTTTTCGGGTAAAATTTTCCCTGATATAAGCCTCGGCTTTTCGCATGGCCAGGGCGTGAGGTATACCCTGAAACGAAGTAACTTGTCCGATTATGTCTTCCACCATGCTGTACAGGGTACCCGCAAGTTCCTCAATGGTTTTTGCTTCCTGTATTTGTTTTAAGTAGCGGACATTAATTTCCGTGGCAATTTTACTGCCGGAATTAATTCCGGCGCGGGCAAGCAAAACCGCCATTTCCAGCACTCTCATCTGAATGTACCGGAAATTATTCGAGTTGCTGAATACCAGCACTGCCAACACTTCATTAAGGATTTTTTCCGTTTCTCTTTTATTCCCGCGGTAAAGCGAAGCAATAAGCTGGCGTTCTTTATCGAGGGGATAACCGGGAAGCATCGACCCTTCAGGGTACTTTTTTCTCAGTTTCTCAATCAAAACGGAAAGAGAAGCCTCTTGCTCAGAACGAAGCCGCAACATCTCGTGGTAATTTTCACTGCCGGTAGAAAGAGATTCAGCGCACAGCAGCAGCATTTCGGCGAGAGAACGAACTCTTTCCGTATCGCAAGCGGGAAGGGCGGAAACACGGCGTTTAAATTCATCAGGGGAAATTATACCGGTACATTTTTTTGCAAATTCAGATTTGTCAACATCATTAACTAAATAACCGGAACCGCGCAAAGCGCCCGAAAATTCACCCTCGCTGTAAATGGGGCTTGTCCAAAATATCAGACCCAGATCACACTGATAAGCATGAGCTTTGCCGTTGCGTCCCGCTTTTTGAATCTCTTTTATATGCATCTCCCGGCAACTGTCGCTGCAGGTACAGTACATACATATACTTTGCTCAATATCGGGTTTGTCATCTACCCCAAGAGTCCGGAAGTTGTTATCAAATACTTGCACATTGCTTCCCGTCGCCCGCGTATAGACTGATATTACTTTTCGTTTTCTGGAAGTCCCAAGATCATGATAATTGCGATTCATTTTAACTGCTCCTCCCTGGTTCTAAAATTTTATCTGCCATAATAGTTCCTCCATGTTCCCGGTATTGACAGGGGCTATAACCGGTATAATGTTTGAAAATTTTTGAGAACCAGCTTTGATCCTCAAAACCGCAAGCCGCAGAAATTCCGTTAATGGGGGATTCGGTTTCCCGCAGCATTGACGAGGCTTTTTCTACCCTAAGCCGGTTAAGATACGTTGAAAGATTTTCTCCCATTTCTTCTTTGAAAATGGTGCTGAAATACGGCGCGGAAAGCCCCGACACATCGGCAATTTCTTTCAAGCTGATTTTTCTGTGATAATTCTCCCAGATAAAGCGTTCCGCTTTCCGCAGCGCGGACGCATGGCGAATACCCTGAAAAGAAAACAGTTTTCCCGCCATTTGATCCAGAATCAAGCGCATATTTCCGGTAATTTCTTCAGGCGTTTTTGAATCTTCAATCCGTTTCAAATAACGATTATTTGCTTCAACAAGCTCTTCTTTGTTTTCCGAATTTGTTTCGGCTCTGGAAAGCAGCACCACCAGTTCTATTGCTTTCAGTTTGAGGCGCTCAAGATTACCGTTATTTGCAATGTTCAGGCTATTCAGCAGATTCTGCATAATATTCTGCGCTTCGGCGCTGTCGCCCCGGCGCAGACTGGCAACAAGCGACCGCTCCTGATCCAAAAAAACTGACTGGCAGCCCGGACAGCCCTTCCTGTTGCCGCATCCAGCCAAATCGTCCAAACGGGAATCACGATAGGAAATTTGTTCCGCGCACAGCAGCATCATCTGGGCAAGCGCCTTAACCTTTTCGCTGTTTCCTTCGGGAATATCATCAAGGTATTGGGAAATTTCAGCATGAGAAACTTCCCCCTTGCAGACGCTGAACATTTTGTCCTCAGCCTGTTGTCTATCAGTGGCGAGTATCCCGCTGGATGTCAGCGCCCCGGCAAAGCGTTCCCCGGAAAAAAACGGGCTGGTCCAGAAAAAGAACCCAATGGGACAGGTGTAAATATAAGAACCGCCCAGTTTGCGGGCCTCATCCACTGCTCCAAGATGCATATTGGAACAGGGAACTTCATTGGGCGCCAATTTTTGGGAAGACTGATAATACCGTTTACACAGTGCGCAAAAAGTGGTCGCCCTGGGGTGTTTGGAAAGCTCCACTGAAACGTAATCCGGCCCAATAACGGAAGCAATACAATTCGAAGCTCTTTCGTAGTGCCGCACGACTTCAGTAGCCTTGAACCACAGTGGTTCCAAATCCCGACGTTGGATAATGTTCGCTTTCATCATAATTATTCTCCTGTTATATTAATATTTTATGCAGTAAATTGGCACAAAATACACCCAATTAACAAAAAATTAAAAATATTGTTCAAATTTTCAAACAAAAACGGAAAATGCGGGGTATTTTATTGCGCCTCTTCCAAAACTGGGGAATCTACTGAAAAAATGGAGTAAAAGAAGAAATGAATCTTATACTGCCTACTTGTGTAAAATTTTAGCCTTTACAGGGTACTGGTGCCGTTAGGTGTACTTTTTTGCTTCGTTCCAGTATTGATCCATAATGTCAAGATTTTCCTGCTTCATTTCCTGCCCTGTTTCCCGCATCTTTTTTTCCATATACTTAAACCGGCTGATGAATTTGCTGTTTGTCCGGTGGAGCGCTACCGATGGTTCCACTTTCAGATAACGGCATAAATTAACCGCCGAAAAAAGAAGATCGCCCAGCTCTTCCTCAATTTTTTCGTTTGCCGTATCCTTAACCGCTTCCAATACCTCGCCAAGCTCTTCCCTTATTTTTTCAATTACCCCCTCAATGTTCGGCCAGTCAAAACCCGCTTTTGCGGCTTTTTTCTGGAGTTTCCATGCGCGATCCAGAGGAGGCAGGCCGGAGTTTATCTCGTCAAGGACAGAATCTTTGGGTTTGCGGCCTTCCTGTTCGATTTTTATTTTTGCCCAGTTGTTAAGCACTTCGGCGCTGTCTTTTACCAGAGTTTCGCCAAACACATGGGGATGCCGCCTGACCAGTTTTTCTGATACTGTCTGCAATACGTCCGCTACCGAAAAAAGCCCCTCCTCTTCGTGCATATACGAGATCATGGTCGCCAATAAAAAAATATCACCCAGTTCTTCCCGAATATGAGCGGGATTTTTTTCGTCAATCGCTTCAATACATTCGTAGGTTTCTTCAATTAAGTCGCCGCGCAGTGAAGCGGGATTTTGCTCACGATCCCAGGGACAGCCATCAGGAGCGCGAAGACGGGCTACAATGTCGTATAATGATTTAAAGGCATTATCGGGCTGTTCCATTAGTCAGATTCTACCATAAAATTGCCCTTGAGAAAAAGCCGCCGCCGGGTTATAATGGGCTATATTTGAATTTGGGAGGAAATTGGTGAGTGCGGGGATAACCATAACCGGCGGTAACTTTGAACAGGAAGTTTTACGGTCGCCCATACCGGTTTTAATTGATTTTTGGGCCTCATGGTGCGGGCCATGCAAGATGATCAGCCCTTTTATCGACCAGCTTGCCGGTGAATATGAGGGTAGAGTCAAAATAGGCAAGGTAAATGTAGACGAAGAAAATGGGCTTGCGGAGCGGCATGGCATTGCGTCAATCCCCGCCCTTGTGTTGTACAAGGACGGGGTTATCGTAGATCAAAGAAACGGCGCCGCTCCCAAGCGTGATATAGAAGCCATGTTCAAAAGTATTGCCTAATTGTACCGCTTCGGGTTATTTGGTTTGCCGGGTGTTGCACTGCTGTTAGCGGTAATGTACCAATCGGCGGCTGTGCCGGAATTTTCGGTAAGCGTTTCATCGCGGCAGATGGTTCGTGTAAGGGTTGTACCGCTGGAAGATACCGCATCGGCAGGGCTGCAAATTTTTTCAGTAGGGCTTTTCCACGCGTCCGCCTTAAATAAAAATTCCGCAGCATCGGCAAAATAATCCTTGCCCCACCAGGGGTCGCCGCTTTCGGAAAGCATCACCGCGTCAATAACATGGTCATCCTGATCCAGCAGATAAACGGCATCGGTTTTATGCAGCAGTTTGTTTGAGCCGGGAACCCACAAATCGCGGGCTGTTGCAGAAGAATCAGCGCCGCCGGATTCGTCTAAATTACTCCCCAACTCATTGCAGTTGCTTTCCTCCGTTGTCCGCAAATGAAGCGTAATGTACTCGCCGCTGGCAACTTCAACCGGAGGAAATTCATAAACCATCGGCGCTTTGTAATTGCCCGCGATGAATAGCCGTAGCGCCCCCAGATTTCCCGCTCTTAATGTTTTCAGCTCAATAAATTCACATTTGGGCTTTGAATACTCGGTTCTGATTTCGTTGATACACAACGGGGGAATCCTGTTGTTTCTGGTGAGGAAGGGGACAAGAACGTTGATGGTGTTGCCGTTGCCGTCTTCGGCCAGAAGGTCGGCGGTAAGCCTTTCCCCCGGCCCCGGCCCCTTGTTAAAGACAACCCGGACAGTGCTGCCGTTTTCCACTTCGTCCGTCTTGATTTCCGGGCTGAAGTGCAGCGACACAATCTTTACCGGCTGGGAGAAACGGAAATTGATTTCCGTTTCCGATACCGCCTGGCATGAAAGAAAAACCGGGGCTTCAGATTTGTTGCCGATTATTTTTCCGGCAACTTCGCCCCCGGTTTCCGTGGCGCAAGAACATACTGTGCAAAATACAGAGCAGATTCCCGCCATAAAAAAGTGAAGATACTTCATTTGTTTCTCCTTATTTATATATGGCGGGAAGTTGCAAAAAGCATTAGTGTTTACGAAAAAAAAGTGAAAAAAAGACTCTATTTTGGTACTTGCAAACCCCGTCTTTTTTCACTTGAAACATTTAATGGAAATTGATAACATAAAACCCATGAGCGACAAAACCACCAACAGACAGAATATGGTCAAAGTCAAACAGACAACAGACAACAGACAACAGACAACAGACAACAGACAACAGACAACAATATACACATTTTCTAACTAATCGTGTCAAGTATCCAATAGTATATATTTATTCACCTCACGTTATTTTTATTTTTTCTCATTTGAAAAAACACCACGTATGTGGAGTTTATAAAGCCGGCGGGCATTGTACGTAATAATTTTCCAGGAGGAAAAAATGAAAAGCAAATTGTTCTTTGTTCTTTGCGTTGTTTTTTCTGTTGTGTTTATGGCTTGCGCCACAACGGGCGGTTCAACCTCGGCTTCAACTTCGGTTGGAGAAACAATAGTTTGTCTTGGAGACAGCTTAACTTCCGGGGCTGGCGTTACTGTTGCTGGTAAAGATGACAAGAGTAAAGCCTGGCCGGCGTTTTTGCAAAACAAAGTAAATATCCCCGTAATAAACGCGGGTGTGGATGGAAATACTACCGCGCAAGGATTAGCCCGTGTAAAAAAAGATGTGCTTTCCAAAAATCCCAGAATTGTAATAATTGTACTTGGTACAAATGATTATTTCCAGAAAGTTCCTCTGGCTAGGACAAAAAATAATCTCCAAAAGATTATTGATATGGTTAATGATGGAAGCCGGAAAATATATCTTACTAGTTGGTATGTAAATTGGGATGCCCAAGGATGGACTGCCCAAGTCAGAAATATGTTTAATACACTTGCATCATCAAATAATATTGAATTGGTTTATGGCGTTTTTAATGGTGTAGTGGGAGTATATTTTGGAGCAGATAAATTTCACCCAAGTGCAGAAGGGCATGAAATAATAGCGGAAGGTATTTTTGGGGCGCTAAAACCATATTTGGAGGCCAATAATTTATTAAAGTAGGCCGCATAGTATAAAAATACCCCGTCGCACATAGTACGGCGGGGTATCTTCATTAGGCGTTTTCCTGCGCTACGCCGTGCCGCATTAGTGTTGCAGCAAATATTGATTCAGCAGGTTCTCTAAATATTCCTGTTTGCCGCTGACAAGGCCGGTTTTGCCATAACCGGCTTTTGCGCCGATTCCGGCAAGATGTTCAAGGGTTAAATCCCCTTTGTCGAATTTTGCGCCGTCGCCCGTGTTAAACGAAGAATAGCGCTTTTTGACAAAGGCCGGTATCTTGCCGTCGCTGATGATTTTGTTGGCGATTTCAAGGCCGACGGCAAAGGCGTCCATGCCGCCGATGTGGGCGATGAAAAGGTCAGCGGGGTCAACGGAATTACGGCGGATTTTTGCGTCAAAGTTGAGGCCGCCTGTGGTAAAGCCGCCCACTTTCAGAATGGTGTACATTGCCATTGCGGTTTCGTAGTAACTGTTCGGGAATTGGTCGGTGTCCCAGCCGTTCATGGGGTCGCCGCGGTTTGCGTCTACCGAACCAAAGAGGCCGGCGACTGCGGCGGTTTCAAGCTCGTGGGCAAATTCATGACCGGCAAGCTCGGCGTGGTTGGCTTCGATATTCAGGCGGAAATCTTTGTCCAGGCCGTAGTGCCGCAGGAAGCCGATGACGGTTTCGGTGTCAAAATCATACTGGTGCTTGGTCGGTTCCATCGGTTTGGGTTCAATGTAGAACGGCCCCTTAAAGCCATGTTTGCGCCCGTAATCCCGCGCCATCGTAAGGAAGCGGGCAAGGTGGTCTTTTTCTTTTTTAAGGTCGGTGTTGATAAGGCTCATGTAGCCTTCGCGTCCGCCCCAGAAGGTATAGCCCTGTCCGCCAAGTTCTATCGTGGCGTCAATGGCGGTTTTTACCTGAGTGGCGGCAAGAGCCACTACGCCGAATTCAGGATTGGTAGCGGCGCCGTTCATATAGCGGGGGTGGCTGAAAACATTTGCCGTTCCCCACAGCAGTTTAACGCCGGTGGCTTTCTGGAGTTTCTTCGCTTTGGCAACCAAAGTAAAAAGATTTTTTTCGCTTTCGGCGGGAGTGGCCCCTTCAGGCGCTACGTCCCGGTCATGGAAGCAATACAGTCCCGCGCCCAGTTTGGTGAAAAATTCAAACGCCGCTTCCATTTTGTGATCCGCCGCTTCCATAGGAGTTTTGGCATCTTTACTCCAGGGGTGGGAATGGGTCGCTGAACCGAAGGGATCAGCGCCGTCAGCGCAGAAGCTGTGCCAATAGGCGATGGCAAAACGCAGATGATCTTTCATCTTTTTTTTGCCGACTTTTTTCTCCGCGTCGTAATACTTAAAAGCCAACGGGTTGTCGCTTTTAGGTCCTTCGTATTTGATTTTTGCGATTTTGGGGAAGTACTCTTTTTTCCCCACATAGTAATCTGCCATGCTAACCTCCATCATTTATATAGCGGGCTTAAAGCCCTGAGATACCGGGAATACTGCGTGTACACCTTGTCATAAGCGGCGACCGCTTTTTTATCAGGGTTGACTGTTGCGGCGTCTTTGGATGACGCGCCTTCCAGCGCAACGTGTTCATCCGCCAAATCCTTAATCGAAACTTTTTTGCCTTTATATTCCGCTGAATTGTTATGCAAACACCACAACGCCTGAATCGCCCCGCCCATTGCGGCGGCCTCGGTGTTGGCGGGGACTCGCACGGGCAGGTTCATTACATTGGCGGCTATGCTCTGCCAGAGGTGGCTTTTTGCGCCGCCGCCGGTAAGCCGTATTTCTTTTGCCTTGAATCCCAATTCGTTGAATCCTTCAAGCCCAATCCTCATGCCGAAAATCGCCGATTCAAGGGCGGCGCGGGCAAGATTTTCACGTTTGAAATTTGCCGCGGTGATGCCGTTGACGCTGGCCCTGCCGTTGGGAAGGTTGGGAGTGCGTTCGCCGTTGAAGAACGGCAGTATTACAATGCCGTCCGCGCCGATGGGGGCTTTTGCGGCTTCCGCGTCAAATGCTTTTACATCAAGACCGAACAGGGCGCGAAATTCCTCGCTTGCCACGGTACAGTTCATGGTGCAAAGCAGGGGTAGCCAGCCGCCCGATGACGAACAAAAAGCGGCAAGGTTTCCCGTCGGGTCGATTACCGGCGTTTTGGAAAAGCCGAACAGCGTGCCGGAAGTCCCCAGACTCATGGTGAGGAAACCGTCCCGCACCGTGCCGGTTCCGATGGCGCTCATCATATTGTCGCCGCCGCCGGACGCGACCAGCGTCCCTTCTTTAATACCGTAGAGTTGAGCCGCGGAGTTGGAAACCTTGCCCGCAACAGCCCCCGATTCAATAAGCGGCGGCAACATGGATTCAAGGTTTTCCGCTATCAATTTACTGATTTTTGAAGCCCATTTGCGTTCCCGCACGTCAAAAATCGCCATGCCGGAAGCATCGCCGTATTCGGCGCTGTAAGTTCCGGTCAGCAAATAGTTGATGTAATTGTGGGGAAGGAGTATATGCCGCAGTTTGGCAAACGCTTTGGGTTTGTGATTTTTCAGCCAGAGGATTTTGGGCGCGGTATAACCCGGGCGCATGGGCAGCCCCGCTTTGGCGATAAGTTTTTTCTCGCCGCCCGCCATTTTGGTCAGTTCTTCGCACTCCGGTGCAGTGGATGTATCGCACCAAAGTTTTACGTTGTAAACAGCCTTTCCCGCCTTGTCCAACGGTACAAAACTGTGCTGATGGCCTGAAACCCCAATGGCGGCGATAGACTGTTTTATTCCCGCGTCGATTTTATTAAAACAGGTTTTAAGGGCTTCATCGTACCATTCGGCTTTTTGTTCCCTCGTACCGTCATTTTCCGCTATCATTTCAACAGGCGCCGAAGATTGGGCAATAACGCTCTTTTGTTCAAAATCATACACTATTACTTTACAGCTCTGGGTTCCCAGATCAATCCCGCATACAGTTTTCATGGCATCCTCTCCGTCCTATTATACACGCCCGTTATCGGTATGTCCAGAAAAATTTGGCCTGCGGTATAATCCCCTTTATTTGGCAGGGGTATCTTGTTGTTTCTTGTTATCTGCTTCTAATTGCTCATTATTATTATGTCTGATAACCTCAATCCGTTGTCCTTTTGGTTCACGGCTCTCGATATAAGCCGTAAGACCCTTATTGGCTTTTCCCTTACTCAAAGGTGCGGCGATATGGAAAAGATGGGAGCGCAATTTTGCGGCTTGCAAATCGCGGCGGAGGGCAAAGTTGGCCCACGGCTGCCTTTGATGCGTTTCGTAAAACCATGCGTAAGGGCTGTCCGTTCCTTTTGCGGCGTCCATCTGATCCGCGACGGACACAAGGTTGTTTTTCAACGCCCTTGTTGAGAAACCGATTTTTCCCATATCCATCATAACTTTATGGGAATTCTTGGCCTTTTCCGCATGGCCATAGAAATTTTTGGTATTGAACATAGCGTCAAGGTTGCCGTCGTTTATGGGGAAAACGCGCAGATTCCCGCCGGGCGCCAGCATAAGCAAAGATTTGGCAAAAAACAATTCCACCTCGAGACAGGAAAGCGCATAAAGGGGCAGAGAATGTAAAGCCCATATTTCATGGTAAAAATCCGCAGGCGCTTCCCATTTGTAAAAATCCTCGCTGATATGGTTGTGCGAAACCTTATCGTCAGCGTCAAAAAAGAAGTCAAGGTTGGTTACCGCCGCGTTTATTTTGACCGCTTCAAGCCAACTCCGCACCGGCGACACCCCGCCCCCGACCAGAAGAATTTGCTTGTTGGACAGGTGTTTTAGCTCTTCCGGCAGGATATTGAGATACTGAAGGTATTCGGTAAGGGGCCGTCTGGATATTATCCCCTTGCGGGTAAAATCCATAGAAACACTGATATTGTGCCTTGTAATATGCAATTCCATATCTTAATTTATAACTTGTTTTCGAAATTTGCAACATACCACAGATGACAAAAGAACAGACAATAAGCAAGTACGGAATTTGGTAACTGGCATCCAGCGCGGTCGAAACCGCACAAAGGGCATAGTATATTCAAGGCAGCAAATAACGTCGTTGTGCCATGCCGTATATAGTCTTTGCTCTGTTGTTTGGGCACATTGCGCATTATGGGGAGTATCGGTTGGGAGCGTTCCGGAGCCTGTATCTGTGTTTTTTCATCTTTCCTGGTTTTCAGGTTTTATCCTGTACGAGCGATTATTCCTGATTTTGTTATCTATATTGGACAGAGCACTAACCGGCTGCCAGCGGTGTAAAGTTACAGTCGTGTTAGGCGAAGTTCCATTAAATTTATACTCCATAATATTATACCTCTTTTGATTTATTTATATCTCTAAAATAATCTTCTGCAAGAATCCCATAATATATTATGTCTGTTATTCCTTGATTATTTTTATCAACCTGTCTTAAATGTCCTTCGTATTTCATGCCGCATTTAGCCATTACTTTTCCAGAATTTGGATTATTGGGATCATGCCTTGATTCTATTCTGTTTATACCAACATCTTCAAAAAAGAATTTTATCAGTATGCTTAATGCTTCTGAAATTATTCCTTTATTCCACCATTTTTTTCCAATACAATACCCAATATGAACCATACTTATATCGTCAGATTGTTTTACAGTGCCTGTACTTCCAATCGGTTCACCAATGTCCTTAAAAATTATTGCCCAATTATAAAAATCTTTTTTTTCATAATTTTTTATCCATTGTTCCACTGTCGTTTTATTATGGTTGTTCTTCCGCGAATTGTTCGCACGGAACTTCGTCCCGTCCGTCGCTTCCACTTTTTTATCTCGGAGTTTTTACTGCGTAAAAACTCCAGTGGAGCGTAATAACCCCGGCATCCATGCCGGAAAGGAAAGCATGAAGCGGTTTACGCCGGAAGAAAAGTATAAATACAATGTCCGCAAGCAACAGAAAATTCTTGAGGAATTTGCGGCGCATAAGATTGAATGGGCTGGCGATTTAATGTTGTGGTACAGGTTGAAAAATTTAGAAATGCCTGATGACGAATACCGTGCTTGCGCGTTCTTTATCAACAAAGAGTATTTACACAAACCGGGGTCGTTGACCTTGTTATATGAAATGTATTTGCGGTGTCATCATGAACTGCCGAAAGTTACGAGGGAAAACGTTTTTGACTTACTGCGTTTTCAATTCAAGATGTACGCAAAGGTATTACAAACTGGAGGATTTTAATGAGAGAACCTATCGGAGATGAGTCAGTATTCCTGCGGATTGCGGAATTCAAGAACGGGCTTATTCAGTTTACGGACAGCACTAACGCCATGCGGCTGATATAAAGAAAATGGCCGGGATATTAGGTATGTCGCCGCTTGGAAAAAATGGGTCGTATGGAACGGCAAGTATTGGGAAACGGACGAGGGCGGGGCTTTGATACATGAAAAAGGTCTTGAAATGGTGCGGAACATTTATGACGAACTTTTGAAAACCGCCGATTACCGGGAACGGATAGACATTGAGAAAGCGGCAATGTTGAGCGAGAGCGTCAGGCGGCGGAAAGCCTTTGTCGAGGCGGCTACATGGGTTAAGGCTTTGAATATAAAAAGCGACGAGTTGGACCCTAACCCGTGGCTGTTAAATGTGAAGAACGGAACGGTTGATGTATTGACCGGGGAATTCAGGAGGCATAAGCAAGAGGACATGATTACGAAAATTGCCAATGTGGAGTATGACCCTGACGCTGACTGCCCGATGTGGAAGCAGTTTGTCCGTGAAATTATGGATTATAAAACGGAACTGATTAACTTTGTCCAGACTGCGGCGGGGTGGGCTATGTCCGGCGATATTTCGGAACAAACCATGTTTATTATGTTTGGTACTGGCGCAAATGGAAAAAGCACGTTTTTGAATACCATAATGTATTTGTTAGGCGATTACGCAACGGCTACGCCTACCGAAACTTTTATGAAAAAATCAGGAGACCAGTACACAAATGATATTGCGCGTCTGCGGGGTACTCGTTTTGTTACGACTACGGAAGCGGAGCAGGGGCGGCGGCTTGCCGAACCGCTTATCAAAAAGATTACAGGGAACGACCAGATGACGGCTCGGTTTTTGTACGGGGAGTTTTTTAACTTTACCCCTACTTTCAAAATTTTTATGGCGACTAACCACAAGCCTGTTATCAAAGGGACTGACTACGGGATATGGCGGCGGATAAAGTTAATTCCCTTCACTACCAGAATACCGGAGGAAAAGCAGGACAAGCATTTGGAGTTAAAACTGCGGGAAGAGGCAAGCGGAATTCTTAACTGGCTTCTGGGAAGGTACGGCTCGTTGGAAGCGGGAGGGGTTAAACGCGCCTAAAGTTGTGTTGGCCGCTACGGACGAATACCGGGGGGAAATGGACGTTATCGGCAATTTTTTGAAAGAGCGGTGCGTACAGAAAAAAGACCTTTCGATACGGATAAGGGAATTTTACAAGGCTTATACTGATTGGTGCGATGAGAATAACGAACACGCCGTAAGCGAGAGGTTTCTTTCCATGCGCTTAAAGGAAATGGGGTTTGAGCAGGGCAGGACGGCGGCGGAGAGGTTTTGGATTGGGCTAACGATTAGTAATGAGAAATGAGGAATAATTTCCTTGTATCGCGCTTCGATTTACTAATCACGCTTTATTTCTCATTCCTAATTCTTACTTCCTAATTTGGAATTCGGGTGTCAGGAAATGGACGGCGATCTATTTCACCTATACTAGTATGCAGTAACATACAAAATTGGATTGCTTCCACTATTATAAGCCCTAGCAATCCTTTCCCTATAAGCTCTATCCATTATTATACAGCCAGCAGAAGCCTGTGCATAGCTATTATCACCATGAATACGAAAATCATCATCCCGTCCTTTTAATTGAGAACGTTGAGCAGCTACCAAAACAATTGTAACTGGACCTTTTGATTGTGTTACATCAGTAATATACCAAATTCCTTCTGGTATTGGACCATAATTTCTTTCTCCCGTTTGTGCTGGATTATTTCGATAGATACCAGTTACACCTGAATAACAAGTAGTTCTCCACAGTACAGTATTATCTTCTTTAGCTTCAAATATGCCTGAGCTAATGTGATAATAATAATCTTCAGCAAATGCACCAACAGTTCCAATTACAAGCCAGAAAACTAAAACCAGAAACCCAAGAATTTTTTTGTTTGTCATATTTCTCTCCTTCATTTCCGCAAATTTTTATAGGTCTATTGACCCATAAAAATAATACCATAACCCCAAAAAAGAATCAAGCTCCTAACAGCATTTCCCTTCTTTATTCCTAATTTCGCCGTGATTCCCCCCGTGCGCCCCTGTAGTGGGCATACAAAAAAGGCGGTAGGTCTTGTCAAAAATGACAATTAAATACATGGCTTGTCATGGTCTTTCTTTTTTCTTCCTAATATTACTTTAATTATTTATTTTTATGACAAATATATAATAAAAAAAGAAAAAGGAATAAAAAAAAGTAATATATAGGGACTTTCCAAATTCGTATTATTTGACAGTCATTTGTCATCAGGCCGCCCGCCGAAGGCGGGCGGGGGGCTAATCGCCACGGCAAAAGTACCATGTGCGAGAGCGCACTTAGGGGCTTTTGCCGTGGCTTTGCGAATAAAGGCTTTTACAGAAAATGCCCCGCCTACCTAACAACATTTATGTTGGCAGGTGGGTGGGGGGTTAGCAAACGAGAGGGCGACAGTTGGAAATGAAGTTTTTATCAAGGGATTATCGGCGGCGGTATGCGGGAGGTTTTTCTTCGGGGAGTAAAGTTATCATCGGGTTTGTAGCCGCCTTACTACGCTGTGCCTGATGAGTACGAGACGTGGGGGTGCCGGGGTTTTTGCGCCGTTTTGGGGTTATGGTTTTTACGGCTAACGCAGAGGGATTGGTTTTTGGGTTTAAGGCGGCGCAAAAAGAGCAGTATGTACCGAAAAAATTGCGTAATGGAGCAATTTTAACTACAAAGGTTTTTGGGGGAAGCGCACTGGTCTGCTGTATGGCGGGGCGCAACCCCGCCGCACAGCAGACCAGCGTGTTAGCGAATTGAGTTTTTTATGTTTAGGCTTTTTTAGCGGTTTGGGAAGAATGGTGTAAATGATTTAGAAAAATTGCGGAGCAGTAGCGGAGCAATTTTTTTCCAATTGCGGCGAAAAGGGAATAAATGCCCGCCTTCCTGCCTCCCCGCCCCCCCCCCCGCACGGGTGGGTGGGCATACTTCGCATAGCTTTGTAGTATGAAAAGCGGGAAGTGCGGGGAGGCAGGAAGGCGGGTTACAGCGAAAAAAACCTGTTTTCTTTTCTTCATTCTTTGGGGTGAAGCCCCACCGCCGAAGGCGGTCTCTTTTCTTTCGTTATGCGATATTATCTTGGAAACGCCAAAAACAGCCTTAAAACGGCTTTCATGGCGTTAAAGGGTGAAATGACGTATGGGCATTGGGGCGGCTCTACGGGCTTCTATGAGCGATTATAAGGGTTTTTAATTGGGGGTCTGGGAGTGAAAAAATTAGCGTTTTTCAATACTCCTTAACAAAATTTAATTAAGGTTTTAAATTTCAGTTTTTCAAAATGGCTTAATTGTCTTCGCGGATTATGGCTTCGCGGAAACCCGCTTCTTCAAGTTTGTCCGCCACAGACTGAACTTCTATGCCGCGTATCCCGGCAAGCACCACGCGGTAGAATTCCCCATTCTGCTCATATGCCGGGTTAAGGCCGGCCTCTTTCAGTTTGCCAAATGTTTCAACCGCATTACGGGGGACTTTATATGAACCGACTTGCAGTTTGTACTTTTTGTCCGGCGCGGGGCTTATGGCGGGAATCAGTTTGAATCCCGAACTTGATGGCGGAGCGGTTTCCAAAGAGGGCAAGGTTTGCGGCGGCGGCAATGATTCAAAAAGGGGCGTCATTGGTGACGGCGGAAAGGCAGTTATCGCCGGATAGGGACTTTGAACCGGTTGGGGAGGCTGACTATAAAATGGCGGATACACGGTTATGGGCATATAGGGAACATAAGTATATTCAGGCGCGACAGGTTCAGGCGCGGCAGCCGATGGTGGCGGTGGCGGCGCATAAGCCGGCGGCGGCGGCGGTGTATAAACCTGAGTTGGTTCCGGCATGGCAGCCGGAGCTTGAGAAATTGCCGGCGGCGTATACGGCGGCGGTGGTGGTGGTGGTGGAGCGACCGGAGCCGGTTTGGGAGGCGATGCATAACTGCCTGGCAGTGTCTCAATAATAACCGGTACAATACCGGCAGCAATCATACCAAGGTGATCAGCGGCAGCCTTTGAAACATCAATAATCCGCGATGCGACAAAAGGCCCCCGGTCATTTACCTTAACCGTAACCCAGCGGTTGTTGTACTTATTGGTAACTTTCAGAAAAGTCCCAAAAGGCAGGGTAGGATGAGCGGCGGTAAACAGGGCGGAATTAAAAATTTCCCCGGAAGCTGTCGGTCTGCCGTCAAATTCAGCTCCGTACCAGGACGCAACTCCTTCCTCACGCCAACCCTCGCCCGCAGGAGCCGAATATGCCTGAGCTGTCGCATAGTGCGGTATACACAGAATGGCAATATAAAAAGTGAATATAAAAATACTGTTTCGTCTCATACCCTTTTATCGGCATTTTTTGCAGGGAATTTACAAATTATAGTTGCAATTTACTCTATACAAATGTATAGTAGATTATGGACATTGAGGAAAAACTGGGTGTGCTGGCAGGAGCGGCAAAATACGACGCCTCCTGCGCTTCATCGGGCAGCGACGGCAAGGGGGCGTTGGGCGGGAAAAAGTTCGGCGCCAGTCTGCCCACCGGAATTTGCCACAGTTGGACCGAAGACGGACGCTGCGTCAGCCTGCTCAAGGTGCTGTTTTCCAATGTCTGCCGCTACGATTGCGCCTATTGCGTCAACCGCGCTTCGGCGGATGTTACCCGCAGTACTTTTACCGTGCAGGAACTGGTCAATATAACCTGTGAATTTTACCGGCGTAATTATATTGAAGGGTTGTTCCTGTCATCGGGGATTTTTGCCGACCCCGACATTGTAATGGAAAAACTTATCGAAACAGCCCGGACTCTCCGCACCGAGGCGGGCTATGGCGGTTATATTCACCTGAAAATAATCCCCGGCACCGGTGAGCGCCTGATCCGCGAGGCAGGTTTATGGGCAGACCGCCTCAGCGTGAATATTGAACTTCCCACGGATAAAAGTCTGCAAAGCCTTGCGCCGGATAAATCCGGTAAGGTGATTCTGGGGGCGATGGGGGATTTTTCGGGTTTAAGCGGTGAGTTTGAGGAAGCCCGCCATAAATCCCGTTTTTTGCCGCAGGGAAAAACCGTTGTTCCCGCCTTTGCCCCGGCGGGACAAAGCACCCAACTTATAGTGGGAGCTACTGCAGAAGACGACCGGCAGATCATCAACCTTTCAAGTTCCCTGTACCGTAAATTTTCCCTCCGGCGGGTGTACTATTCCGCTTTTATTCATCCGGGGGTTCCCGCCCGCGGTAGTCCCTACGACCCCCGTCTGCCGGATATTCCCGGCCCGCCGCTAGTACGCGAACACCGCCTCTATCAGGCGGATTGGCTTTTGCGTTTCTACCATTTTGCCGCCGCTGAAATTTTCACCGAAACCGACCCCTACCTTGATCCCCATATTGATCCCAAAACGGCTTGGGCTTTAAGGCATCTTGATTTTTTCCCCATTGAAATTAACCGCGCCGATTATGAAACCTTGCTCCGTGTTCCGGGCATCGGCGCAAAAACCGCCCGCCGTATCCTCGAAACCCGCCGTTCCCGCCGCCTCAGTTTTGACGGCCTGCGCCGCATGGGCGCTGCGCTGAAACGGGCGCGTTATTTTATCAGTTGCGACGGCTTTTCCATTGAACAGCCCGACGACCCCATCCGTATACGCCGCCGTCTTTCCGACATTGACGGCGCCGGATTGCAGCTTCCTCTGTTTGAATTTTAATTTTACTGGCCCTGGGCCGTGTTACATTTTATCATCCACACGCTCACCGGTTCGCGTGTTTTTTCACTGATATTTTAGCGGCGTACGGTTATAGTCCTGTTAAGTGAAGTTGTCATTGTTTTATATAATTTTTTTAATATATCCTTCATAATTCTCAATATGCGTCCAATCATTTATTTCAATTTCTACTATTTCGGCAATTTCAAGTGCAATTTTTTCTATTTTATCAAAATCTTTATCAGCATATATTTCATATGCATTTAATTCATAATCATAAATATCAATTTTATATGAATATACTTTACCACAATCCGCAACCATTTCCATACAATTAATTAAAACTATATTTTTGATTTGGTTAAAATTCAAAATTATTTTTTTACTAAATTTCCACCTGCCTATTGTAAAATTAACACATTTCGTTTTAATATTTATAAAAATGACAGAATGATTATAAAATATTAAATCCATTATGGATATTCCAATAAATAATATTAAAACAATTTGTATAAATATTTTTACATAATTATTATTTAAATCAATATTCAACCATTTACCTTCTGGATGTATATCAATTGTATTAAAAAATGTAAAAATGCAAAATATTATTAAAAAAACAAGAAGCAGAATATTCCCAATAAGGTTTTTACCTTTGTGTTTTATACATATATTATCATCTTTCCTGTGCAACACAATATTAACCCTAATATTCTCATTATTTCTTTATTTTCATAAAATGCCAATGGCAATTTCACCTAACCACCATTATTTTAATTTTACTTTTCCGTCAAATTATCCACACCACCATCCCATGACGCATCATCGGGAGGCGAGGCAAGATATTTTTGGCAGCGGTCGAAATATTTTTTCGCTGCAAGATCAGTTTCATTGTTTTTGCAAATGTTCTGAAAAACAGGAGCGGCAACGGCAAAATTTTTATGCTCATACGCTGCAAATCCCTGTTCCCAGCTTTTTACCATTTCCAGCAATTCAGGCGGGGCATTTTCCCGAATGTCCAAAAGTTCATACAGGCGCAGGGGGGTATTGATCCCCACCACGCGGACGCGGCTGAGGGGGCGCAGCACAAATTCATCACCTAGTTGGCTTCTGGTGTATTCGCTGATTAAAATGCCGCCGGTGTTGTACTGCTTGTTTACCCCTTCAAGACGGGCGGCAAGATTCACCGCGTTTCCCATTATGGTGTAATCCATTTTGCTGGGGGTTCCCATGTTGCCCACTACCATGTCGCCGGTATTGATTCCCAAACGGGTAAACATGGGGCAGGGGTCATCAGGGGTTTTTATGATACCTTTCTTCACCATTGCTTTCATGACCGCCCCGGTGATAAGTCCGCCGGCAAGCGCTTCGCGGTTAATCTCCGCTTCGGCTTTTTTCATCAGTATCGCGGAACGACAAGCGAGGGCGGCATGATTTTCCAAATGCACCGGCGCGCCAAAAAAGGCAATGATGGCATCGCCTTCGTATTTATCTATCGTGCCCTGATTATCAAGAATGATATTGCTCATGCGGGTCAGGTAATGGTTAAGGAGTTCAACCAGTTTTTCAGGATCGCCCAGCGCCTCGGTAATGGTGGAGAAACTGCGGACATCGGTAAATATCGCCGTCATTTCGCGCTTCTCGCCGCCGAGTTTAAGCTGCGAAGGGTCGGCGATAATTTGCTCAATAACTTTTGGTGAAAGGTATTGGCTGAACGCCGATTTAATGAATCGCTTTTGACTGCCTTCGGTGGCATAGTTGTACAGAGTGGCGCTGGTAAAAGCCGCGGCGATTCCGGCAAGATGGGTTATCATGGGGAGCCACAGGTTACTTTGGTTGTAGGCGGCAAAGGCGGCGGCTATAATGCCCGCCACTGCGAGAATGGCCCCGCCCAGCGGCAACAACACGCGGTTGGAAAACAGGCAGAGTATAACGGTTAAACTTACCGCGGAAAAAAGTATCAGCAGATTAAGCCATTGCCGGGTCTCACGGATAAAATCCCCTTTCAGCATATTGTCCAGCAGGGTGATATGAACGCCCATCCCCGGATACAACGATGAAAGGGGAGTGTTAAAAACATCGAACAGGCCGGGGGCATACAGGCCGACAAATACATACGTTCCGGTAAAATCTTCGGGGGGGTACAGCGGCTCCCCGCCGTTTTGGTACGCTTCGGAACTCATCAAAATATCTTTGGCGGAATAAGGAAAATACCGGGAAATATCACCCCGGAAGCGGAGCAGACTTGCCCCGTTTTTATCAACAGGAACAGAAAAATTCCCCCATTGAATAGTGTGGCTTTTGGAATCAAAACTGATGTGGGGACTATGTCCCGAAGCGAGCAGTGAGGCGGCGGAAAAACCCGGCACGGCTTTATTGTCAAACAGGGTAAACAGCCGCAGCCGCCTGATTACGCTGTCGGAATCGGGCGCACCGGTAAGGCAGCCCAACGCCCCGGCGGCATCGCGCAGTCCCTGAATGGGAAACTGGGCCCCTTCCAGCCGGTCTCCGGCTCCGCCGGTACTGAATTGTTCCAAAAACTCCCCAAAGCCCGCCGGTTCAAAGAGGGGCGCCTTCAATTCCGGCGGCCATGAGCGGGCGTTGCCGGTTTGGCTTGAAAAGAAAACCCCCTGTACCGCCCTGCCGTATTCCCGTTCCGCGCGGATAAAGGCCTCGTCATCTTCCGTTTGGTACATGGAAGGCTCGGAAAAAATTATATCGAATGCGACAGAATTTGCCCCGCCCAGATTCATATAGTCCAAAAGTTCGGCATAGGCCTTCCGCGGCCAGGGCCAGCCCCAGCCCCGCTCCCGCTGCGCCCAGTCTATGCTGTCCTGATCCAGCAAAACTACGATAATGTCATCAGAAGGCCGTACCGAAGAAGCAAAAAGCCTGACCCGGAAATCATAGGATTTATATTCCAGATAGTGAAAAGCGCCGCAAAGGTGCAGCAGGCTGATTGCCGCAAAAACCAGAACGGTAATAGTCAGCGCGGCAATTTTTTTGTTTGTTTTTGTGCGTGTTTTTTTCATAGGTATTATATTGTCTAGCATATTTTTTTTGTTTTTTCTACTGGACTAATTCTTAATTCCATAATATTATTATGGTAAAGGAGAAATTATGGCTAATACACTTCAGTCCCCCGGATCTTTTCTTGCGTTAATGCTGGAAAAGTACAGACTTAATCCCTTCAAACTTGCGCAAGACATTCACTTAAGCCAATCAGCGGTACGTTTGATAACCCTCGGAAAAACCAAAATCACCACTTCTGTTGCGATGCGGCTTGCAAAATATTTTAACACCAACCCCGAATTCTGGCTTGCCATGCAGATGAAATGGGATGTTGCCGAGGCTTCCAAAGATAAAGCCCTGATGAAAGTTGTTAAAACCATTTCCAGGGTTACCAAAGGTTCGGCGGGCGGCGGAGAAAAATCTGCCGCGATGAAAAAACCCGTGGCAAAAAAGAAGACCGCAAAAAAAACCGCTGCAAAGAGAAAGGCGGTAAAAGCAAAGAAACCCGTTACCAAGAAAAGGGTCAAGGTTGCGAAGAAACCTGTTGCCAGAAAAAGAGTCGCCGCAGCAAAAAGACCTGCGGCAAAAAAAAGAGTTGTAAAAGCAAAGAAGCCGGTTGCAAAGAGAAAAACCAGAGCTGCAAAGAAACCTGTTGCCAGAAAAAGAGTCGCCACAGCAAAGAGACCTGCGGCAAAAAAAAGAGTCGTAAAAGCAAAGAAGCCTGTTGCAAAGAGAAAAGTCAAAGTTGTGAAGAGGCCGGTTGCCAAAAAAAGAGTTGCCACAGCAAAAAGACCTGCGGCAAAAAAAAGAGTTGTAAAAGCAAAGAAGCCTGTTGCAAAAAGGAAAATTAGCGCAACGAGGAAACGTGTTGCCGTAAAGAAGACGGTTGTAAAAGCGAGAAAAAAACCTGCCGGCAGACGCGGACGTCCCACAAGGAAATAAATTCATTCAGGGTGTTTTGCCGCCCGTGCGGACTTAAAATGTATGTGGCTTCATTACACTGCAGCCGGTTTCCTGATAATTCGTCCGGAAGATGATCTTCACCGGATTGTCAATGTCCTATTGGAAACCGGCTACAATAAAGATTTCTGTGTTTCTCTCGATTTTGATCCTGATTTTATCGCACGGTTAATGAAAGCCGGATTTCTGGTGATGTCCTCAAGAATATTTGATATTGAGGTTGAAAATGACGTTGATTATTTTGTCCTCCTTCCCAAGCTGCACCTGACCCGCTCCATTCTGTTCTTCGACAACCTGCACATAAAAAAATCCATACAGCGGCATTTGAACCGTTTTGAACTTCGCCCCGACGCGGAGTTTGATTATATCCTTGACCGGTGTATAACAGTGCATGGAGAGGATTGGTTGACCCCGCCTTTGGTTGCCGCCATCAGAAACATCAGACAGGACAAGCTTCACGGCGTATACCCCACGTCATTTGCCCTTTATCAAGACGGAAAACCGGTTGCCGGTGAATTTGGAATTATATCCGGCAGGGTATATACCTCTTATTCAGGTTATTACGATGAAAACAATGCCGGCACAGTTCAGCTTATTCTTACCGCCCGTTATTTGCAGAAACACGGTTTTGTTTTTTTTGATTTGGGAATGCCCATGGACTATAAAACCGCTCTTGGCGCAACGGATGTAAGTCCGCAAGAATTTGTTAAATATTTTCGTGTGAGCCAGGAGTGACATAGGTAAGATGATAATGCTATTTCCCGCGTTTTTCCTAATCGTCCATAAAAATTTCCATTAGTTGGAAAGTAAGTAGTCAGGGAGAGAAACGCGGCTCCCGGAACTGCCGGCCGGGGGGCTTTGTGAAGGTGAGTTGTTTCCGGTTTGGGGAGAGGGGGAATTGGCATTATTGGAAGTGGCGGTGAGGCTTGTTAGAAAACGGTCTTTTTGAATATTTGCGGTATAGATGCCTTGAATGGCTGCGCTTTCAACGGCAATGGCCCGTATGCGCAGCCTGAGTATATCGCCCATTGGTTCAACGGATCCGGAAACAATTGTTTGAGCGCCCAGTTTTTTACCTATGGATTGGGCGGTTTCATCACTTACCTCTCCCGAAAGCTGAAAAACCATTTCTTGCTGCAGAAGTTCCAGATTACTCCGGTCAACAACGGTGAAAGAACCGCTGTTGACAAAATGGAAAATTGTCAACTGTAATAGAGTTAAAATAACTGTATTACAATGTCCAAAAAATAAGGGTATCGGGGTTAATTTTAGGAATATGACTCATTTTCAGGGGTTGTTTATCGAAAATCTCCGGTTTTTTCGCAAGAAAAAGGGGATAAGCCAGCTCAAGTTTTCTGAAATGATTAATATTTCGCCCAATTACCTCAATGCCGTAGAAAACGGCAAAAATTTTCCTTCCCCGGAAGTAATTCAGCAGATTGCCGATACTCTGGAGGTACTGCCGTACCAGCTTTTTCTGGAGCATCCGGTTGAAACAGCCCGGCCAAATATCAATATACTGATTCCGGAATTGATGAAGATTAAACAGCAACTTGTTAAAGATATGGGTGACCTGATTAAAAAATGTGAAGATGCGGAGTTAGTTGATAATTGAGGGCGCTGTTACTGGTTCCCTACCAGACACATCCATTCGGCTTCGGCGGCAAGTTCGTCGCCGACAAAGGCTTTGCCGGATTGTTTGACCATGCGGGGGGAAACCCGCAGGTTTTCAATTTCCGAACGGACTTCATCGCCGGGACGAACCTGGCGGCGGAATTTTACCTTGTCAACAGAAGCAAGAAAAAATAAAGCTCCGTCGCCCATCGTGCCCAGTTTGCGCAAACCGGCGCCGCCTGACTGTGCCATAGTTTCAATAAGGATAACCCCCGGCACAACCGGATATTCGGGAAAATGCCCCTTAAAGAAAAATTCCTTTTCGGTAAATACGTGCTTTGCGATAATTTTTTTTTCATCGGCCTGCACGATTTCGTCAACAAAGAGAAACGGTTCCCGGTGCGGCAGTAAAGATTCTATGTTATTCATATTTTTAGCCTTTATACTTCTTGAAAACTACCACGCCGTTATGGCCGCCGAAACCCAGTGAACCGGATGCCGCCGCGTTAATTTCGCCGTACTGGGCCTTGTTGGGCACATAGTCCAAATCACATTCCGGGTCGGGGTTGTCCAAGTTGATTGTGGGGGGATAGAAACCGTCGCGGATGGCAAGTATGCAGGCAATGGCTTCAATGCCGCCGCCGCCGGCAACGCAGTGGCCGGTCATGCTCTTGGTACTGGAAACTTTCATTTTATAGGCATGATCTCCAAAAACCATTTTGAGCATTTTTGTTTCCGTGGGGTCGTTGATTTCCGTTGAAGTGCCGTGGGCGTTGTAATACTGAATATCTTCAGGTTTAAGGCCCGCGTCCGCAATGGCGAGTTTTACCGCGTTTGCTCCGCTGGTTCCCGTGGGATCAGGAGCCGTTATGTGATACGCGTCTGCGCTTGCCCCGTAACCGGCAAATTCGGCCAATATCTTTGCCCCGCGCGCTTTGGCGTGTTCCTCGCTTTCAACAATCAGAACGCCCGATCCTTCGGCAATGACAAAACCGTCGCGGTCTACGTCAAAGGGGCGGGACGCTTTTTGCGGCTCATTGCAGCGTTTGGTGGAAAGGGCCTTTAGCATCTGGAAGCCGCCGACGGCAAAGGGAACAATGGTAGATTCAGTGCCACCAGCGATTACCACATCACAGCGGCCCGCGCGGATCATGTCCAGCGCCTGACCCAACGCGTCAGTGCCGGAAGCGCAGGCGGTAACCTGGGTAAAAGCCGGTCCCCTGACGCCAAACATCATCGAGACGTTTCCCGCCGCCTCATTGGGAATCATCATGGGCACGGTGAGGGGCAGCATACGCTTCGGCCCCGCGTCAAAAAGTTTTTTGTAAGATTCAGTAACAACTTCAAAACCGCCAATGCCGTTACCCATAACAATGCCGGTTCTGTCGGGATTGCTTTTCACAGGACGCTTGCCATCGGCATTCGCCTCTCCCATGAGGCCCGCGTCGGTCAAAGCCTGCGCCGTAGCGGCTACCGCCAGTTGGGTAAAGCGCGCCATTTTGCGGGCTTCTTTCTTGTCCATCCAAAGCCCCGGATCAAAATCCTTAATCTCACCGGCGATGGTGACATCGAAGCCGGCGGTATCAAACTGGGTAATGGGGCCAATCCCGCTTTTGCCGGCTTTAAGACTTTCGCA
>JAITCL010000090.1 GCA_031283105.1 Treponema sp.
GGGGGGGGGGGGGGGGGGGGGGGGGGGGGGGGGGGGGGGCAAATATTGCACCCCGTTAAGGGGTGTGGATGAGTAAATGCTGCTTGCCCCGGCGCCGGACAAGTCTTACATAACGAGTAAATGGAGGCGGGCTTTAGCTCGCCGTACGCGCCGCGGTCAAAGGGAGGTATGCAACTGTTTACAGAAATTTCATGAAACACGAGCTAATCTCCCTGCTTGGGTAATGTCCGGCGTCTCAAACTTGAGCGGCCGGAAGTTTAAAGAATATTTACCACGAAGAACACAGAGTACCACGGAGTTTTGGTACGATAATCTTTTCTTCCTCCGTGTTTCTCCGTGTCCTCCGTGGTTGATTCTTCTTGTGTCCAACGGACTATGGGGTAACTATATCACTAAAGGGCGGATTTTGTCAAGTAGAAAAAGAGCGCATATGCGCATGCGTACAAGCGTACGGCGCACAAGCCCCTAAACCTGCCCGGTCAAAAACTTGGCGTCAAGGTCGGTCAGGGGCTTGCCGTAGATGGACTCAAAAAGGTGGCTTAAACTTTCAGCTTCCATTTTTTCAAACTGACAGCCGTAGTAGTCCAGCGATTTATCCTTAAAGCAGCGCACAATGATTGCTTCTGCGGTAATGCTGCGCTCCGGGGTGATAATTTTGACGGTTAGCCTGCTTTCGGGCTGCAGCGCCCCGGAAAGGCCGGAATGGGGATAGGCAAAAAGCAGGCCGGACGCGCTGATGTCAATGACTTTGCCCTCAAACGAGTCGTTTTTCAGCTTCCCTTCCTCAAAATAACCGTTTATCTTGAGCGAATACGCCAGTACTTTGGCAAACTGGTACAGAACGTCGATTACCTTATAATCAAAGGGCGGCCTGCCCTCAACATTGTTCCAAATGTGTATGTAACCGATTACATATTCATGAAAAAGGATGGGAATCCACGCGTCGGAATATATGCCGTTGTCTATTTTTGTTTTGATAAAGCGGGCGCAGGCGTTATCAATAAAGGCGAGGCCTATTCCGGTGCTTTCCAGATAGCGTTTGAACATATTCCCGGTGATTATCCGTTTGTGGGGAAAGGGGTCGTTCTGGGGAAAGCCCTCCCGTGTTAAAGGCAGGAACAGGGTTTTGCCTGTTTCGGAAATGACCCGCTCTTCTACGGTGGCGGGTTTGGCGTCCTTAAACAGTACCAGTTTGTGGGTGCTGGCAAAATTCTTTATCCATGCGGCCATCTGCTCAATAAGTCCGGTAAGGTTTTTGGGGTCGCTGTTTTGTAAAAAATCCCCCCAGTCTTCGGTTTCGTGTTCTGCCACTTTGGGAAAGGAAAGGTCGTAGCGGTCGCCCAAAAAGGTAAACTGCACCTGCATTTGGGAAGGAACGCTTACCCGTGAATAGGAACGGTCAAGGTCTTTGTACAGGAAATCGGGTATGGCGCAGGTTATTTCCTTATCTTTTATGTTTAATACTTCGGTAGTAAAGACAATGGACTTGCCCCGGTAATCAAACAGCAGGTCTATCCGTTCTTTAACCTTTAGTTTTTCAATGGGCTGGTCTGCGTGAAAGAACAGGTCATCCCTGACCGGCTTTTTCAAAAACAGCAGATGTTCAACGCGGTCTTTTAGATAAATTACGGGCAGGTCTTCATCGTATAAAACCCTGAGCATAAATTCTTTTTCGATATTCTTAACCGGTGTTGCCATAAGCTTTTAATAAAACCTCTCATAGGGGGAAAAGTCAAAACGGTGGCGGCTTTCCCTGTTTTCTGCCTCGCGGCTGCGGGGCTCTTCCAAAATCAAATCCTCAAAAAACCATACCCTTTCGGCGGAAATGTTTATGGGCGCAGCCGGTACCGGCTCTGCGGCTTGGGCGGCTGGCTCTGCGGCGGCTTGCGTGGCTTGCGCGGCGGCATTATTTCCATTTTCGGATTGAATGTCTGCGGGCTGAAGGTCTGTAGATTGAAAATCCGCAGATTCAGAATCTGCGGGGTTAATGTCCGCTTCTTTTACCGGCGGCGGGGGTTCAGGTTTGGGGCGGCGTTCTTCCAGCCGGACAAATAATTCGCCGGTTATTCCCTCTTCCCTGCCAACAAACCTTACCAGAAAGGAAGATGAGCCGTCCGGCTCTTCCCGCCCGCTGCCCAAACGGAAAGACTGCGGATTAATACTTTTCAGCTTGGTCATGCAGTCTTCCAGAAATGCCTTGTTTACCGAAGAAAGAACCGATACGTTCATGTTTCCCGCCAGAAGCGCGGCGGCTGTCCTGCGGGCAATGGCATACGCCTCGGTGGAGGCCTGACCCTGGCCTATTGCCCCGATAACCGTGTCTATGGGATAGCGGGGAGCCTCGTCTCTGCGGGGGCGCAGCAACTCTTCGGGGATAGAACCCCGCTGAATCACCTCGTCCTGGGGAAAAATATAAACTGCCGCCAGCACAAACAGCGCTGCAAGTACCGCTTTTCTGATTTTTCTGCCTCTTAATACAATTATAGAATATTTTACCGCAATATTCTATGATTATCGGGATGGGCGTATTAATACAAACTGTTTTATCCGAAGGATTTACCTGTCCGGTGCGCGATGTCCTGTGGGGGCATATCTATTTTACCCCGGAACTGGCGGCGTTAGCCGATTCTGTCCCGTTTAAGCGCCTGCACCGTATTTTGCAGCTTGGCCCGGTGTACTATGTGTACCCCGGCGCAACCCATACCCGCGCCAGCCATTCAATGGGGGTGTATCATTTGGGGCGGCGGCTTTTACAGAACCTCGTGGAACGGGGCATGGCTGACGGGTCTGTTTCACAGACCTTGATAAGCCGTGAAGGGGCAATGTCTTTTCTCTGCGCCTGTCTGCTCCACGACCTCGGCCATTTTCCCTACACCCATTCCCTTAAAGAACTGTCGTTGCGTTCCCACGAGTCCCTTACCGGGGCAATAATCCTCGCCGATCCGGTAAAAACCCTGGTTGGCAGATGCGGGGCGGATCCGGCATTAACCGCCGCAATTATCGACAAAGAACTTTCCGGCGGCTCCGGCAATACCGAACTGTTATTTTACCGTAAACTCCTTTCCGGCTGTTTTGACCCCGACAAACTCGATTATTTAAACCGCGACGCCCGGTATTGCGGCGTTCCCTACGGGGTGCAGGATGTTGACTTCATCCTTTCGCGGCTCATTCCCTGTCCCGAACGGGGAATCGACATTGATTCCCGGCTTATCCCCAATGTAGAAGCGATACTTTTCGCCAAATACCTTATGTACCGGACGGTTTATTGGCATCGGCAGGTTCGCGCCGCCACCTCCATGATAAAAAAAGCCCTGTTGGGGGGGCTGGAATCAAAGGTAATAGCGGCAGAAGAACTGTACAGCCTTGATGATCAGGGGCTATTTGCCCTATTGCGGGAAAAAACCGGCAGTCCGCTGGCGGAAGCGGTATGGAAAGGCAATTTTTACTCCGTTGCCGCGGAAATTCCCTTTATCGAGGCCGATCATGCCTGCCTGAGGGACATTAGCCAGCGTTCCCGGTACGAGGAGCAGCTTGCCGAAGAATTCCGCCGTGCGGGCATCCCCCTTAACATCGGCGGCCTGATTATAGATGTGCCCGAACAGATTTCCTTTGAAACCGGGCTTTTTGTACTTGACGAGCAGTGCGGCTTTGCCGAAAGCTCAAGCGCCTTCAAGACCGAAATACTTGATTCTTTCGTCAATACGCTGTATACCATCAGAATATTTGTAAATTCCGATTTTTGCGAAAAAATAGAGACAATGCGGGAATTATCTGATATACTAAAGGGAAAGAAGTTATGGCTGCGTTCTTAGCAAACGGACAGGAGAGGGATTATGGAAATACATAATGTTTCCGAAGAGGTTGTTTTTAACTCGGTAAACAAAATCTTTGAAATTATAAGGAAAGAAGGCAATAAAGAAGGATTATGTCTGTGCGAGCAATGCAAGATTGATACCATGTGCTACAGCCTTAACCGTATTATGCCGCATTATATCGTCTCAAACAGGGGTATGGCCCGTATGGAACAGGACTGGGCCGGGAAGCAGCAGGTGGAAGCCGACATTGCCGCCCTGGTGTATAAGGGACTAGGGGTGGTAAACCACAACCAGCGCCCCACCGCTCTTCACGATGAGACTATTACCGAAAACAAGGTGTTAACCGAACCGGCTTTTTATATCCCCACGATCATCGGGCGGCTTTTTGACGGTGAAACCTTTGCCCCCATTGCGGGAGTAACGGTAGAACTGCGCAGCAACGGCGAACTTGTCCCCATGCGGAACCGAAACTGGCAAAACCCCTTCACCCTGGTTACCAACACCCCCGGAACATATACCTTCTGGCCGGCTCCCGTTCCCGCCCATACACTGGATGTACACGGTACCTTTGAATACTCGCTCAAAATAGAATCCCCGCAGTACGAAAGCCTGACCCACTTTTTTAAAATACCCGCAATCAGCAGTATGTTGGTTGCGTACTCTTCCGTTTCCATGGACAGAACCTTCAAACTGCCCGACCTTTACCTGTTTCATCCGGGGGAAGCGGAGATAAACGGAGACAAATAAGCGCTCTTGCATTTTTTTTGGTTTTCTTGTATACTTATAACGAATGGAGGTCATATGAAAAAGCTCGCTATTGCCGCTGTTTTTGCGGTTTTTGTGGTTATCGGGTCGCCGGTTTTTGCCCAAGACAATAAAGATAAACAGTCCGAGTATTACTATAAAAATATAAGCCTGGAAAAAATCTATCCTTACAAGAACGGCTATGTAATCCAATACCGCAGGGGCATCAATGGGATAGATAAGGCCTATCTGCCCATGTCATGGTTTACCAGTTCCGCAGGTAAGGGGGAAATTGTCACCCTCCCCATAGGAAAAGTATGGCCTTCACTGTCAGTGTACTACAAGAACGGCGAATTTAGCCATATCCGGCTCTATGTACACCGGCTGACTTCCCACGAAACCTGGGGAGTTATCCCCCAAAATGCCAACCTTGATTCCTTTTTTGAAGGTGTAGAAGAATTAAAACTCAAATTTTAATTACAGAACATTCACCACAGCGGGGTTAACCGCCCCGCTATATCCCCAAAAAGAATTAACTTACCCCGCAATTTTCTGAAACAGGCTGGCAAACCTGTGGGTTAAGCCAGTACGATTAACCTTCGCTGAAAATGCCATGTGCTTTTAGACACAATAATATACTATTCATTCATTAAGAAATAAATTTTACATATTATAATAATCATTCTTAATCATGCGTTTCGATTAGGCAATTTCTCCTGAACCGATAAAAAGTTCAGGAGAAAATATGCAAAATTTATTAACACTCAATGAGTTGTATGTAAAGTATACCAGTGGTTTATTGAAAAAGGAAGTATTTGAAGTCGCCATTTTCAGGAAAATTAAAAAGAACATGTACCATCTTGGCCTGGCCGGATGGAACAGCGACGAAAGGGATGATTTTATTTCATCGCTTTACCCGCGCATCAACCGGGCAATAGACAAGTATCAGGAGACCGGTTCATCTTTTGAAATTTATATCAATACGCTGATTCGTTTGTCGGCAAAAGAATATTGCGCAAAGGCGGCCCGCAGCTATGTCAAAGAAACCGCCGCATGGCTTACGCAGGTTTCCGATATGTATGCAGCCGAAGATGAAGCGGAATACGATGAACATCTTGAGACGGAAAAAGCGGTAAAACCGGCGATAAAACCGAGAAATCCCCGCCAGTTATTGATATTGATTCTGAAATGTTCTAATTATGTCACTGAGGATTTTCTTGGAATGGTTTCACCGCTATTGGGTATTAAACCGGAAGCATTAACTGCAATGATCGACCGCTTAAAAAAACAGCGGGAAAAACGTATAACGGAAGTTTCCCAACTGCGCGACAGGGTAAGTTGTCAACTTTATCGCTGTATTTTTTATCAAAAACAATTGCAGGCCCTGACAGAGGACAATATTGCCGCCCAACGGTTCAGAAAACGGCTTGAACATGGCCAAATCAAACTGAAAAGAATGAGGCGGCGGCTGGCGCGGGCGCGTCTTGATCCTTCAAATTTTCAGATTGCAAAACTGCTTGGCCTTTCAAAAGGCACGGTTGATACCGTTCTCTATAACCTCAAGACACACGCCGCGCCGTCTGCACAGGTTATTCAGAATTATCAAAAAAACACTGAATAACCGCAGAAGAAAAACCTTCGCTTTTAAGCGCATAACGCAGGGAACGGCAAGCGGCGGCGGAATCGTCATCTTCGCCGTTTGTGCGCTTCAGTTGCAGTTTGTGCGCATAACGCTCCAAAAGCCGCTGTTCCGTTTCATCGTCAAGGGTTTCTTTCAAAGCCGCTTCCGCGTCATCATGATCAATGCCGCGGGAACAGAGCGCGGCAAACAGCCGCCGGGGACTTGAAGCCTGCCGGTTTATCCGTACTCCCAGCCAAAGGCGGGCGTAGCGGCGGTCGTCCAGAAGACCCGCTTCGCACAGCCGCGCGATGACGGTCTGGATACACGCCGAATCATGGCCGCGTTTTTCCAGTTTGCGGGAAAGGCCGGACACATTCTGCTCGGCGCGGGCGATTAAATGTAACGCTGTTTTTTCCGCCCGCAGACAGGCTGCGGCAAAAGGAGAATCTTCTTGTTCAGACGGGCTTGTTTCAGGACTACCGGATTCCACTGAAATCTAGCGCTTGGAGAACTGGAAGCGCCGCCGCGCTCCGCGTTGGCCGTATTTTTTCCGTTCAACCATGCGGGAATCGCGGGTAAGGAAGCCATTGCTCCGCAGACTTAAATAATTACCCTGATCCACATTGCACAGGGCGCGGGCAAGACCGTGACGGCAGGCGCCCGCCTGACCGTTGCTTCCGCCGCCATACACATTGATTACAATATCAAACTTGTTTTCGTTATCTGTCACCATTAAGGGCTGGCGAACCATTACGGAATGTTCGTCCTGGGGAAAATACTGGCCGATTTCCCTGCCGTTTATCAAGATTTTGCCGTTTCCGGTACGGACATACACCCGTGCAACCGAAGTCTTCCTTCTGCCGGTGCCGATTCCAAGATTCTTAACCACCGTTCACTCCTCTATAACTCAATCGCCGCGGGATTTTGCGCAACATGGGGATGCGCGGCCCCGGCGTAAATTTTGGCGTTTTTTGCCAACTTTCTGCCCAGCGGGCCCTTGGGAAGCATGCCTTTTATGGCGTTTTCCAGGGGTTGTGTAGGATGCCGGGCGATAACCTTTTCAAAAGTACGGGCTTTCAGTCCGCCCGGATAGCCTGTATGATGATAATACACCTTTTGCTGGGCTTTTCTGCCGCTGACCGCGATTTTTTCGGCGTTTACCACCACGACATAATCCCCCATCTCCTGATGAGGCGCATAATTTGCCTTGGTTTTGCCCCGGACTATGGATGCAACCCGCGCCGCAACCCTGCCCAGAATCTTCCCTTCAGCGTCAATCAAAAACCATTTCCGCTCTATCAATGCGGGATTCATAAATACTGTCTTCATTGTTTCATTGTGCCTAAAAAATAAAAAAAATGTCAAGCGCCTGGGGAAATGCCCAGGGCAACAGCATTTAGTTTTTATTTACATACCAAAGTGCATAAACCGGCACAGGGAACAGCGCCGGGGCTGCCAAAACAGATGGGGGAACTCAACTACGCAGCCCCCGCACGGCTTCTGTGCATTATTGAAAACTATGGGTAATTCCACTATGAGCGTGTCCTCTTGTTTTCCGTGCCGTGCGGCTTTTACTGTACACCTGGTTTTCGCTTTTACTCTCTGGTCTGCTCCGTTGAAGAACCCCATAATGTTTTGGCAACCCCGCGCCGCTCCCCTGTGCC
>JAITCL010000111.1 GCA_031283105.1 Treponema sp.
CGAGATGGTATAATTGCTCAAATTGAGCAATAGGAGAAATTGATGGAATACACTGACATGACTGATGAAGAATACGACGCTCTTGATGAAGAACTGACCCGCACTGTTCCCAAGTTGGGGCCTAACGAGAGCGACTGGCTTGCACAGCGGGAATTGCGTTTTATGGGTATGTCTAAAATGACTGTCAATTACCTCTTTACCAAAGCGACGGCTGACCACAAAACTCCCGCCCAAATCATTGATGAATTGGTTGGTAAAGAAATAGCCGCTGCTGTATAATTCCTCTCTCATTCCCCCTCCCTCCCTGCTCCCTTCGACGCTTCGACAAGCTCAGCGATCTCAGGGAGTACCTTCTCTCACTGCCCACCCCTCAAGGTGTCTCCCTACCTCGACCACGCCGTCTGGCTTTTGCTATACGCGCTGGTCATGGCGATGAACATATCGTTGCCGTAGGCGATTCCTGCTATACCGTCGGTGCCGAATGGGTGGTCCGTTATGGCTGTCCATGTTACGCCGTCAGTTGACCGCGCCATCTTGCCGCCAACACCCCCGGCAATGAACTTGCCGTTGCCCCAGGCGATTTTGATGGAACTACTGCTGCTGCCGGAGAATGGGTGGGACGTTACGGCTGTCCATGTTACGCCGTCAGTTGACCATGCCATCTTGATACTGTAGCCCCCTCCGACGACAAACTTGCCGTTGCCATAGGCGATTGTCCTGATTTCGTTGTCGCTGGTACCGAACGTGCTGTCCGTTACGGCTGTCCAATTCTCGCCGTCAGTTGACCACGCCATCTTGCCGTTAGCGCCCCCAGCGACAAACTTGCCGTTACCCCAGGCGATTGCAGAGATGCCGGTTGTGCCGAACGTGCTGGTTTCTACGGCTGTCCAATTCTCGCCGTCAGTTGACCACGCCATCTTGCCGCTCTGACCCCCGGCAACGAACCTGCCGCCACCGTAGGTGATTGCGCCGATGCCGGTTGAACCGAACGTGCTGGTTCCTACGGTTACCCATGTTATGCCGGTAGTTGACCACGTCATCCCGCCGGAATCGCCCACGGCGATAAACTTGCCGTCGCCGTAGCCGATTGCCCTGATGAGCTTGTTGGTGCCGAACGTGTTGTTGTGCACTCCTTGTTCCCAGGCTGTGCCGTCAACCGAACTATGTATATAACCGCAGCCAGCATCACCGGCGTTATTGTAGCCAAAAGGCACGATGATGAACTTGCCGCCGCCATAGCCGATTGCAGAAAAGCCGCCATTGGTAATGGTCATGGGCGTTAAGACAAATTCATTGGGGTTTTTGTATACGGTTACTTCCCTGCTGGACGGGCCTATAAAAAAGTAGTCGGTGTTGAAGTAGGACAGTGACACTGAAACGGTAACGGTTCCGGTCTCGAAAATATTTTTTACGAGAAGCTCGTAAACTCCGTCACCTTCTGAGATCAGTTTTTCTATGGCCGCTCGGGTAGAGCCGGCATCCAGAGTAATGTCGCCCGGTATAAGATCGATGTCCGTACCAAAACTCAGAGTCAGTTTGCTTGTCGTAACATCGGGCGACCCGTCCGCCGTCACGCTGAACGTTAAGGGCCTGCTGGGGGCGAATACACGCACCTGTTCGTCAAATGCCCTGTACCCGTATTTGTACAATCCAACTTTAACAAAGCCGCTGCCGGTGATGCCGCTCACGGCAAGCTCGTAAACAGAATCGCTCACTTTGGTTAGGCCGCCCTTGACTATCCCGGTACGGTTGGCAGTCAGTGTAATTTCATCCGCGCTGTTTATGCTAAATTCGGAAAGGTTTACATTTTTAAAAGTCAGGGTCAGTTTGGTTGTAGTAGATTGGGATGACCCGTTTGGCTTTACGTCAAAAAATACATACGGTGTCGGGTCGGGTTCTATCGTTGCCATTGCTTCACTTACTGCATCATCATCATAAACACCTGTAACAAAGTTAAAAATTGTATGGGCGACACCGGTAAGGCCTGTAACGCACTCATACCCCCACCCTCCCGTTAAACAGTCCAGCGAGTCTATAACCAGCGAAATGGTAGACGACACAACCGCTTTATCATCCTCGTCTGCTATAAAAATGTCGGTCAAAACGGTAGACGCAAACTGTGCCACCGTGCCTATAGCCCAGCCGATGCATCTTGGCGCAAGAACCGGACACCAAACCGCCGCAACGCAGGTTCCGAGCCCCAGGGCAAACGATGCAGCGTCATAAATATCAAATTCAACCCAAGTGCCTTCAAACGCCTTCCAGCCAACCACATCCTCAAACTCAATACTCCTTGCGGTTGACGCTGATCTCCTGACGCCTGATACCGACCGTTCGCCGTAAGTGTCAAAATTTGTGTCGGTTTGAATATTATAGTGATATTCTGTTTCTCCGTTGGGCTTAATGATAGCCAAATCAAACGTGTAGCCGTCGTTGAAGTTGCCAAAATACAAAATATGGCCGTCTGCCATCATTAAATCCGGCAATCCGTTTTCCTTAAAGGTCATGGCAATGCCGTTCTCGGGTTCTTCTTTATCTGTTATTACATACATGCTTGTCGGTTTATCCGTCTCTTTATTCACATTAACAAACATGCTAACCCCGTCGCTTCTGAGAAACATGTAGTCCCACTCCGTTTCCCCGCTGACATCCATGGCAAGAACCCGAAGGCCGCTGTTGCCGGGTTTGCCGGGAGCGCCGGTGCCGCCGGGTTGCGGACAAGAAAGCAGCGAAACCGAAATAATCAGGGCAAATGCCAGCAACAACCCCTGTTTCCCCCAAATCTTTGCTTTGTTCGTCCAGATTTTCAAATTATTCATATAAATCTCCCTTTATGTGGTAGTGAAAAATAAAAAGCCAGTGTCAGCGCGTATGCGCCAATCCGGTTTTTTTCAAAGAGGAAAAATGAACTGTTAAGATTGCGTGAAAAAAATCTATGCTATTGGATAGTTGACACGGTTTTAAAAGAGAACGTATAATTGCCCGTTGCCCGTTGCCCGATTGCCGATGCCGTGCCTGTAGTCTGCCCTAAAAACGAGAAAACGCTTTCATTTGTACCGCTATCAAGTTTCATTCGTAATTATTGTGTCACTGTGAGCGGATTTTGTCAAGCGGAAAGTGGACAAAAAATGAAAAAAATGATGAATTTTTTGGGTGAAATCTGTCAAAATTTCACACGGAGGCACGGCGATGAATGAATTTAAACCGCTGTGCCGCCGCGCCGCTGTGTGAGGTCATTCCTAATTTTGTGGTACCCTGAGCCTGTCGAAGGGTACAGTGACCACACTTCGACAAGCTCAGTGACCATTTCTTCCCCCTCCGTGTCCTCCGTGTCCTCCGTGTCCTCCGTGGTTAAAAATTCTTCCCTTCCCTCATACCCCGCATTGCCTACCCCCCCTTGTATCTTTTTCCCTGTTTGTGCTATCCTGATAACGCATAGCGGCGTTTGGGGAGTTTTCCCGGACGCCTCAATTTTCTATTATAAGGAAGTAGTTATGAATGGATTTGTTGTGTCCCTGCTTATGGCAGCCCCGCCGGCCGCTGATGGCGCTCAGGGCGGCCCCGGCGGTGGTTTGATGACTTTTCTCCCGTTTATCGCGATTATTGCGATTTTTTACTTTCTGATGATCCGGCCCCAGAACAAAAAACAAAAGGAAACCCAGAAAATGCTCTCCGCCCTGAAAAAAGGCGACCGGATTGTCACCATTGGGGGCATTCATGGGACTATTCAAAGCGTGAAGGAACAAACCGTTATCGTCAAAGTTGACGAAAACACCAAAATCGAATTCAACCGCGGCGCTGTTTCCGGTATTGAGGCTGCCGCCAAGGAAGACAAAAGCGAAAATAACGCGGAAAATGAGACTTCCGGAGAAAAAGCATGAATAAACGATACCGGTTTGTCATAATCATGGTGATAATGGCAATTTGTTTTGTATTTCTCTGGCCTACCCTGCGCTGGTATTTCATGGTTCCCCGTGATCAACAGGCCCGTGCGCTGGTATCCCGCGAGCAGATTAAAAACTACGCCTCGCAAACCGCGCAGGCGGATGTGCAGCGGCTTATCACCATAGCCGGAGAAGGCGGGGATGTTCCCGAGGGACTTTCTTTTCTGATTACCAATGCGAAAAAGATTTACAAGGAAAGCAAACAGGCCAGCCCGGAAAAATGGGATGCCAAAACGACGCTTGCCGCTTTTTCCAGCAGAAGGGAAGTTCTGGACGCCATTGAAACCAAATACCGGGAAGATATTTTTGCCCTGAAGGATTTGCAGAAAAGCGCGGTGCAGTTGGGCCTTGACCTTTCCGGCGGCTTGAGCATCGTACTGCAGGCGGACATGGGCGCTTTGCAGAACAAGCTGGAACGTTCTTTGACCGATGCCGATAGAACCGACGCGGTAGACCGGGCGCTGGAAGTGTTGAATAACCGCATTGACCGTTTTGGCCTGACCGAACCGGTAATCCGGCGGCAGGGTTCGGATCAGATTTATATTGAGATTCCCGGCAGCGCCGATCCTGAGCGGATTAATGACATCATCATGGGCAAGGGCAGTCTGGCTTTCCACATGGTAGATACCGACGCTACCGATACTTTTAACAATTATTACCGCGCCCATCCTGCCACTACATTTGATAATGACGGGAATCTTCTTGATCCCACGATAGTGCCGGTTGACGTGATGGTTCGCGGCGTATATGTTAAAGACCGTTACGGTCTGGATGAGCAGACCCGTAATCCGGACGGCAGTCTCCGTTATACCGCGCTGAAAAAAGAAGTGGGCCTTGACGGAAACCATATCCGCAGCGCCGTGGTAGACCGGAATAATCTTGACGCCAAACCGGAAGTTACCTTTATGCTGGACAGCGAAGGCGGTGAAATTTTTTACCGGCTTACCTCCGCCAATGTGGGAAAGCCGCTGGCCATTGTGCTTGATGGCCGGATTAAGTCCCAGGCGACTATCCAGTCGGCAATCCGCGACGCGGTGCGGCTGACCGGTTTTGGTCAGGATGAAGCGAATAACATCGCCCTGACCCTGCGAACCGCGGCCCTGCCCGTGGAACTTGAAGTTGCCAACCAGCAGAGCATAGGCGCTTCAATGGGTGAAGATACGATACAGCAGGGTATGTACGCCCTGCTTGGCGGCATTGTGGCGGTTTTTATCTTTATGCTGTTGTACTATAAAGTTTCCGGTATCAATGCCGTTATCGCCCAACTGCTTAACTTCTATATTATGTTTAGTATTCTTTCCGCGTTTAATTTCACCATGACCCTGCCCAGCATTGCCGGTTTTATTTTAACTATCGGTATGGCGGTTGACGCCAGCGTCATTATTTTTGAGCGCATGAAAGAAGAGATGCGGCTGGGCAAAGGCAGAAAGGCCGTTGTTGAGGCTGGTTTTGACAAGGCGTTCTGGGCAATCATGGACTCCAATATCACTACCTTTATCGCGGCGCTGTTCCTTTCACAACTTGGTTCCGGCCCCATTCAGGGGTTTGCGGTAACGCTTGCCGTTGGGGTATTCTCCTCGGTATTTACCGCCCTGTTTGTTTCCCGGTTGATATTTGACTTTGGCACGGATGTACTGCACAGCAAAAAAGTTTCGATAGCCTGGTCCCGATTGCAGGTCGAAGGCGAAACTGCGGGAGGGGTCAAATAATGAGAAAGATCATGCGATTTTCAAATTTATTTTTTCCGGCGATGATTTTTTCCATTATCCTCACCGGCGCCGGGCTGGTAAGCTACTTTGTCATGGGCGGCTTTAACCTGGGCGTGGACTTTCGGGCCGGTTTGATACAGGAAGTGCAATTTGCCCCCACGGCATTCAGCCTGACCTGGTCGGGCAGAGGCAACGCGGTGATCAGCTTTGACCGTAACGGACTGTATATCGTTAATTCCGGCGTGGGCGTTGAATCGAGAACGGTCGCTTTTCCGTTCAACGAATACGGGACTGTCGGCGTTCTGAGTCAGTCTCTCATGTCCCGCGTGGAAGGTCTCAATGTCAGATTGAATATTGCCGAAGGAACCAGTTCGCAATGGCTGGTACGCAGCGCCCAGGGTAATCCCTATTTGGGCGGCAATCCCTATATGGTGCATTATCTTGACCCTCAAAGCCCGGAAATTAAAATTGAAACGGTACGCGATGCCGTGTCCAGTCTGGGACAGACCGTCGCGGTTCAAAGCCTGGGGCAGCCGCAAGACCGCCACTTTATGATTCGTCTTGATGATAAACGTGCGGAGGAAGGGGAAGACAATTCCGCCGCCGGAATTTCCGCAGCCGAAAAAATTACCGATATTCTGGAAGGGCATTTTGGTTCAGGCGAAGTTGTCGTGCTTCGTTCCGATTATGTAGGCTCCCGCTTTTCCAAAGACCTCACCGATCAGGCGGGAATCCTCATGGGTTTTACCCTGCTGTTGATTCTGGCATACGCATCCATCCGGTTTAAGCCGCAGTACGCCGTCGGCGCGGTCATCGGCATTATTCACGACTCACTGGTCATAGTCGCCTTTGTGGTCTGGTCAAGAATGGAATTCAACACCAGCACCATCGCCGCAATATTGACGATACTCGGTTATTCGATTAACAACACTATTGTTATTTTTGACCGCATCAGGGAAAACCGCCGTATCTACCCCGATGAAGTTTTTATTACCGTGATGAACCGCTCCCTGACCGAGACATTAAGCAGGACGATTATCACTACATTAACAACCATGCTGGCGATAGTGTCCCTGTTTATTTTTACCACCGGCTCAATGAAAGACTTTGCCCTTGCCTTGCTGGTTGGTATGCTCTCCGGCGTATACACATCAATTTTCATCGCTCCCGCTTTTGTGAATTTCTGGGAAAAACAGAAAGTTAAGCGGGAAAAGCAGAAACTTACCGCCCCGGCGGGCCAGCTTAAAGGCGCAGTGTCAAAAGCCTGATGGCTTAAATGAACATTATCCGCGCTAAAACGATTGGTTTCTGTACCGGGGTTCGGCGGGCGGTTGAACTTGCCTATAACGAAGCTGAACATTCCCGTGGGCAAAGACCCGTCTATACCCTCGGCCCCCTGATCCATAATCCCCAGGTACTTGATGATTTGAAACGCTGGGGAGTGGAAATACTTGATGAACATCACCTGCCTGAAAATTTGCACGGCGCTGTGGTGATTATCCGCGCCCACGGCATAAGTCCCCAAACTGAAACTGAACTGCGCCGGCGGGGGGCGCAGGTGGTTGACGCAACTTGCCCCCGTGTCAAATCCAGTCAGCTTAAAGCCGCTACTTTCGCCGAAGCCGGATACCGGCTTTTTCTGGCGGGTGAAAAACACCACGCTGAAATTATCGGCATCAAAGGTTATGCAGATGCCGCCGCCCCCGGCAAGACCGCCGATACGGCCGCTTTCTGCGCCGTTGTCAGTAATGCCGCCGAAGCGGAAAAAGCCGCCGCCCAACTGCATGATGAAGATTCCACGTTATGCGATAATGCCGCAACCGCCCTTATTGGGCAGACTACGATTTCGGCGGAAGAATATCAGTCCATTGGCAGCGCAATTACCGAATCTTTTCCCGGTCTGGAAATTGCCCAAACAATTTGCACCGCCACTCAGGAACGGCAGGACAGTCTGCGGGAAATGCTGCAAAAAGTTGACGCTATTATTATCGCCGGCGGGAAAGAGTCGGCAAACACCCGCCGCCTGCTCGCCATAGCGGAAGCGGCGGGCAAACCCTGCGCTCTGGTAGAAACAGCCGTGGATATTCCGGCGGATTTTTTAAAGTTTAATACTATCGGCCTTGCGTCCGGCGCTTCAACGCCAGATGTGATTATTGATGATATTGAGCGCAGTTTGGGGAATGTTTCGGCTGTAGCCTAGCCGCTTATTTCATTATTTTGTTTTTTTGTATATTTCATACTAAAATATGTTGCTTCAACATATATTTTCATATATACCGCTCTAAATCCTAATTTTTTATATAGATCAACCGCTTTCGTGTTTGTTACGTCTACTTCTACTACATAAGATTCATATTCGGGTAACGTAAATAAATATTTAACCAGCGCCGAAGCGACACCTTTTCTGAGATGTTTTTCACTTGTTGCCACATATTCTATTATTGCTGTATTTTTATCAATTTTTGGGGAAGCTTTTTTGAACTGATTGAATTCAAAATTGGCGAATAGTCCCTTGAATACTCCTAAATGTTTTATAAGTGTCTTTATTTTAATTTTAAAGCAAAATTGCCCTTTACCCATACAGGCTATTATTCCGGCAATTTCATTATCTATTATTGCTACATAGAAATATTCAAGCATAAAACCATGAGCAAATGCTTTTTT
>JAITCL010000132.1 GCA_031283105.1 Treponema sp.
ATACTGAATGAAAGACTGTATTTGCGTTCTCCCAGTATTAACGTATGTTTCAGAACAATTATTGAGGGAATATTTGATAAAAATAAAATAGAAAAAGCATTGGAAACAATTTGCATAAGGCATCCATTGTTAAATAGCCTTGTAGAAATAGACAATGATAATAATGCATGGTTTGTTCAAAGAAACTGCTCTATTAGCATTGAATATTATAATTCAAATGAAATGGACTGGCAGGTATGGTATAAAAAAACCGACTATATCGCTTTTGACTTTTTACAAGGACCTTTGATAAAATTTTGTGTAATTACCGGAAAAAATACCGAAATAATCACGTTGGGTCATCACATTATTGGCGACGGTATCGGTTATCTAAATTTAACCAAAGACATTTTATCGGCATTGGATAATAAACTTGACACATCTCCCCAAATACCGCCTTATAAACCGGCAGATAAATATTTTAAGGAAACTGATCTTCTTGATTGCGGAGTACATTCTTACGCAAATGGTCTTAACGAAGAATGGAAACGAAGCCGTATTCGTTTTTCAGAAAAAGATTATTTGGCGTTTTTTGAATGTTATCGCAATAAATATTCCCCAAATTTGCTTATGGCTTCTATTGAGGGAGATCGCTTAAATAAATTATTGGAAAAAAGTAAATTGAACGGTTTGACTATAAATGAAATAATCGCTTCAGCGTTTTCCCTAGCGGTAATGGAAATACTTAAAAAAAGTGAAATCCGTCTTGGGGTTGCCGCTAATATCCGCAATGAATTGGTATCTGAACCAAATAACTGTATGGGGAATTTTGTTACAGGAATTTCAACAAAAACATATTATGACCCGTCCAATGATTTTTTATCAAATGCAAAGACAATAGCGACCGCAATAAAAAATCAGTTGCACAACAATAAAAGTAGGCATTTAATCGTACATTTTCTCAATGAATTTGACAAGGATTTAATCGAATCTATAATGTTTGTGGCTTATAGCAATTTTGAACATAATGTGTCAAAAAAATTGGCTGAATTAATCGGAGAGCAATCGGAAAATAAAGGTCTGGGCACATCAAATTTGGGGCAACATAATTTTTCAAATTATGAAAACATAAAAATTGTGGATATACAATTTATTGGACCGGCATTTCCAGCCAATTTATTAACAGTTGGACTTATTACTGTTAATGGCAAATTAAATTTGTGTCTTCGATATAATGAAATGGAAATAAAAACAGATACAGTAAAAACAATTTACGAAAAAGCTGTTGAATTATTGATATAAAACAATGGCAACGCCGCATAACAGGACGGTAACTGTACGCCCCTTTTTACCTGCCCCAAACGTTATGCAAAATGCGGGCTAAATTGCTTGGGATAAATATTGACAAAAAATTCAAAATATGATATTAAATAATTATGAAGAAAAAATTTACTTCATTAATTGTTATTATACTGTTTTTCTCATGTAATAATTCGCCGGCAACCAGTAAGAATAACAATTTTCCAGTATTAAATTATGTGATTATTCCTTATAATCAGGAAAATAAACAGCTTTTTAAAGAAAGTATCCCGGCAGATTTGACAAAAGATGATATTATTAACATTGATAACATTTTACCAATGATTATTTCTGAACATAATAAAAAAGTAAAAGCTAACCCGTATGTTGAAAGTTGGATGAATCAAGAATTGGATTTATCCCGGTATTTACGGCAATATGTTCCCGTTCTTAATAAAAACGGTGAAAAAGAAGTTTTTGTAAATTGTTTTGCCGCTGATAAATTATTTATTAATGGCTGGAAAGAAACATGGAATTCTGAATTTTTGATAATGAGTGATGGTGGTAATGATTATTTTGAAATAATAATAAATCTAAATACCGGAACATATTCCCATTTTTATATTCATGGATATGCTTAATTGGAAAGCTGCAAAACAATGGGCGATGGCTATACCGGCATCATGGCCGATGTCTTGAAATACGCCGTCAACAACCCCGGTATCCTGGCCGAAGCCACACGGTAAAATAGGCGGTTACCCGATAATCAGCCCCCGCCTTAATTATCACCTGTTTTCGGGACTGTATTCAATAATTCAACCAGTTTTACCGCCTCGTTTTGGGTCAAAGTAATGCCTTTCCCCATTTTTTCATGGCCCGGCGACCAGTCCCGCAGGTCAAGTTTGGGGGTTCTGCCGTTCCACGAGACCAGATTCAGCTCTTTTTTCCAGCCGCCCTTTTCTTCCGAAATAACCCCAAAATGCTTGACAATATCAAATGAAATATCAGCCATATCTATTCCTCCGCCGTCCGCTTGAATAAATCCTCTTTTCCGGTTATAATACATTATCCTACCATAAACTATAAGAAGGAAGTGCTATGTCCGAAAAAAAGACGGTTATGATTGACGGAAATACGGCGGCGGCGCACGTTGCCCACGCTTTGAGCGAAGTAATCGCGATTTATCCGATTACCCCCTCCAGCCCCATGGGGGAACTCTCCGATGAGTTTTCCGCCCAGGGCCGTAAGAACATTTGGGGAACTATCCCCGATGTTGTGGAAATGCAGTCCGAAGCGGGAGCGGCGGCGGCGGTGCATGGGGCGCTGGCTACCGGCGCGTTATCCACCACGTTTACCGCTTCGCAGGGGCTGTTGTTGATGATTCCCAATATGTACAAAATCGCCGGTGAACTGACTTCTACGGTGTTTCATATCGCGGCGCGGGCGCTGGCAACTTCAAGCCTTTCGATTTTTGGCGACCATCAGGACGTGATGGCGTGCCGCCAGACCGGTTGGGCGATGATTGCCGCAAACAGCGTTCAGGAAGTAATGGATTTGGCGACTATATCCCACGCGAGTACGATGCGCAGCCGCGTCCCCTTCCTCCACTTTTTTGACGGTTTCCGCACCAGCCATGAACTGCAAAATGTGGAAGAAACTTCTTACGAAGTCATGCGCCAGATGATTGATGATGATCTGGTGGCGGCGCACCGCAAACGCGGCCTGACCCCCGAAAAGCCCACCATCAGGGGAACTGCCCAAAATCCCGACACCTACTTTCAGGGCCGTGAAGGGGTGAACAAGTATTACCTCGCCGTGCCGGGCATTGTGCAGGCGGAAATGGACAAGTACGCCAAACTGACCGGACGGGCCTACCATATTTTTGATTATCACGGCGCGAAAGACGCGGAGAAAGTGATTATCGTCATGGGTTCCGGCGCGGAAACTTGCGAAGAAACCATTGATTACCTTATTTCAAAAGGCGAAAAAGTCGGCATGGTGAAGGTACGGTTGTTCCGGCCCTTTGACGCGCAGTTGTTTGTGCAGGCCATTCCCGCCACGGTTAAAGCCATTGCCGTTTTAGACCGCACCAAAGAACCCGGATCGCTGGGCGAACCTTTGTACGAAGACGTACGTACCGCCATTGGCGAAATGCAGGCGGCGGGCAAAGTCCCCTTCTCCGGGAATCCGCTGGTACTGGGCGGGCGCTACGGCCTCGGTTCCAAAGAATTTACCCCCGCTATGGTCAGGGCGATTTTTGACAACCTTTCCGGCAAAAAAATCGCCAATTTTATCGTGGGGATTAAAGACGATGTACTGGGCAGCAGCCTGGATTACGATGAACATTTTGTGCTGGCCGAAGAAGGCATGAACGAGGCGTTGTTCTACGGCCTCGGCGCTGACGGCACGGTCGGCGCGAATAAAAATTCGATTAAGATTATCAGCGAAGCAAAGCCGGAGCTTAACGCGCAGGCGTACTTCTCCTACGACTCAAAAAAATCCGGCGGTTTTACCGTTTCCCACCTCCGCTTCGGCAAGGGAAAGATACGCCGTCCCTACCTCATCACCAAAGCGGATTTTCTTGCCTGTCATAAATTTTCCTACATGGAAACCTACGATATGCTGTCCAGAATTAAAGAGGGCGGTACCTTCCTCTTGAACAGCCCCTTTAAGGCGGCGGATGTATGGAAGGAATTGCCGGTCGAGGCCCAGCAACGGATCATCGACAAGAAGGTAAAATTCTATGTGATTGACGCAGCCGAAATTGCCCGCAGTACCGGCATGGGCAACCGTATCAACACGGTTATGCAGGCCGCCTACTTCAAAATTTCCGGCGTACTGCCCCAGGATCAAGCGGTAAAATACATGAAGGAACACATTGAACATTCCTACGGAAAAAAGGGCGCGGATGTCGTTGAGAAAAATTATAAAACCGTGGACGCGTCCCTTAACGCGGTGGAAGAGGTCAAGTATCCTTCCGGTACCGAGGGAAATATCCACATGAAGAAACCCTTCGCCACCGCCAAAGACAACTGGATCAGGGAAGCCCTGGGAACCATGTCGATTCAGGAAGGCGACACCCTGCCGGTGAGCAAAATCCCCGAAGATGGCACTTTCCCCACCGCGACGACCCAGTACGAAAAACGGTCGGTTGCCGAGCGGGTTCCCATTTGGAATCCCGATGTGTGTATCCAGTGCGGCAACTGTTCCGTGGTATGCCCCCATGCCTGTATCCGCATGAAAAACCTCAGCGACGCCGATTTGAGTAAAGCCCCCAAAGGCTTCAAGGCCGCCGCCATTAAACCCAAGCCGGTAGACGGCCAAAAGGCGGCGCTGGCTATTTCCGCCGAAGATTGTATGGACTGCGGGGTGTGCCTCAACGTCTGCCCCGTGTCCAAAGACGCGAGCAAGCCCTGCGCCCTCACCTGGAAATCCTTTTCCGATGATCCTGAATTCCACGCGGAGCAGGTCGCGGTTTGGGATTACTTCCTCAGTCTGCCTGAAACCCCGGCGGGAGAACTGAACACGCCCAAGTCGCTTGCCTACAAGCGGCCCCTGTTTGAATTCTCCGGGGCCTGCGGCGGCTGCGGTGAAACTCCCTACGTTAAACTGATGTCCCAGCTTTTTGGCGACCGTGCGATTATCGCCAACGCCACCGGCTGTTCCTCGATTTACGGCGGCAACCTGCCCACCACCCCCTACTGCCAGCGGGCCGACGGACGCGGACCGGTATGGGCCAACAGCCTCTTTGAAGATGCTGCGGAATTCGGCATGGGCTTCCGGCTGACCAGCGACAAGCTGGCAGTCCACGCCCGCGAAATTGCCGCGCAAGCCAAGAGCGAAGGCATTGCAGTCGCCATTATCGACAAGATATTCGCCAACACCCAGGCCGATGACGCGGCGATTGATGAACAGCGCAAAAATGTTGACGAGTTGAAAGCCGCCCTGAAAAACGACTCGAAGCCCACGGCAAAACTGCTGCTCTCCCTTGCCGACTACTTTGTCAAACGGTCGGTGTGGATTCTCGGCGGTGACGGCTGGGGTTACGACATTGGCTACGGCGGATTGGATCACGTTATCGCGTCGGGCAAAAACGTAAACCTCCTCTGTATGGACACGGAAGTTTATTCCAACACCGGCGGCCAGATGTCCAAAGCCACCCCGGTCGGCGCTATCGCCAAGTTTGCCGCAGCCGGAAAGGAAATCACCAAAAAAGACCTCGGCGCAATGGCGATAAGTTACGGCTATGTGTATGTCGCTAAAATTTCACTGGGCGCGAACATGGCCCAAACGATAAAGGCATTCCGCGAAGCGGAGTCATTTGACGGCCCATCGCTGATTATCGCCTATTCCCACTGTATCAACCACGGCATCGACATGAGCAAAGGACTGGAGCAAGGCAAGGCGGTTGTCACCTGCGGCCTGTGGCCGTTGTATCGCTACGACCCGCGGCTTAAAGAACAGGGCAAGAATCCCTTCCAGCTTGACTCCAAAGACCCGACCACCAGCCTTGAAGACTTTATGTACAAGGAAGTCCGCTTCAAGAGCCTGAAAGCCGCCAGTCCCGACCGCGCCGACTCCCTGCTTGCCCGCGCCAAAGTTCAGGCGGAGCGGGTGTGGAAAGAGTACAAGTATCTGGCTGACAGGCCGTTCTAGCAGTAAAGGGAGAAATCCCTGTATTGGCCCGGAAGCATTGCCGTTACACACGGCGGGTGTTTCCGGGCTTTTTCATTTGTTTTCCTTCCTCTTAACAGCCTCATCAATATTCCATTTGATATGATCCCTTAAATCATTTTGACTGTCAAAAGAAAGCCCGAAATCCCGTTCCATTTTTTTAACGTTATACATCATCGGTTCGGCGCTCCAACCCAGATCGTTAAGCGTAATTTCAGACTTTGATTCGGGATAATATTCCAGCGCGATGTGCGCGATGCGTTCCCAGGAGGTAAACACGTTTCCTAAAGCGAGATACGTTTCCTCGTTTTTGCCACTTTCAAGCAACTTCAGGTACAACTGCGCAATTTCAGGCGAAGAAATAAACTGCGTGCCGTCGTGTTTGGTCAGCGTTACCGGCCTTGAGTTTACAACGGCATCGGCAATATCGCGGAACCGCGTATCGGCCTGGGATGAACCGTCAGGAAAAGGCGGGTTTGAATACGTGTAACCGGGGCGGATGATGTTACGCTTCATGGAAACTTCTTTTTCGTTACCGTAATATTTGGTGAAACCCAGTATAAATGCTTCCGAAGCCGATTTGGTGCTGCCGTAAAGATCAAGGGGAAGATTTGCCGCTATTTCATCCATGTTCTGCCTGTTATGCCCCATAGCGGCAGTGCTGCTGGTGTAGATAAATTTTTTAACGCCGGCTTTCTCGGCAATTTCAAGCAGATTGATCGTTGCGGCGGTATCGTTGGCAAGCATTGAAACCGGCTCATTGCCCCAGCCCAGAGCGATATGTATGACCGCGTCGCAGCCCTGTACATAATCCGCCAAAAGACCGTAATCGGTTATCGTGCCTTTAACCAGCCGCGCTTTTTGCGCCAACGACGGGTATTTTTCGGGATTGCGCGACAACACTACCGCTTCATGACCGTTCCCCGTTACCGCCAACGTAACATATTGCCCTATGTTTCCTGTTCCGCCGGTAATAAATACTTTCATGTTTTCCTCTTTGTTTATATATCCGCAAGTGTAGATTTACAGCCAAGACGGGGAATCGCCATTCAACCCTCAGCATCCTGCTTCGGGTTTCATGGCCGCCTTTTTTGCTAAACCGGCCTCCATGCCGGTTTACTCCAAAAATCGTACGCACCTGCTACGGTTTTTGGAGCCCGCAAAAAAGTTTCGATTCCCGCATTATTGTCAAATGTTACATTGCGGTTTTTTTTCATGTTGTTGTAAATCCTGCACTTACAGCCAAGACGGGGAATCGAACCCCGGACCTGCACATTACGAGTGTGCCGCTCTGCCAACTGAGCCATCTTGGCTTGGCTAAATAAAAGCACGGCGTTAAGCCGTGTTACTTCCAATAAAGGGTATTATACCGCAGGGCAAGCCCTGCGCCCGCCGCCTACGGCGGCTTTCCGCGGCAAGCCGCGGGGTATTGAACCCTTCGTTTCCTCACTCGCTCGGTCATGTCCGTGCAAGCACGGCCGCGACCTCGCTCCGTTCGTCAATAAAATTAACCAGCCCCGCCCAATAAATGCGCCCGAAACGTTGAGGGCGTCTATCCAATAACGGTAACATGGCGTAGGCCAAATAAACGCCCTTCTTGCAATAAAATCCGAATGGCCGGGCACCAATAATGGCTGTCGTGACCGGTAATGCAAGCCTACCTTTAGGTAGGCGACAGTGCCGCTTCGAAAAACGGCTTGGCCACCATAGGTGGCACGGGTTCCCGTAGAGAACCTGATTGAGCGTCGTGTTTCACATTACTCGTTTACACTAAAAAATTCAAGACAGTATCCCTTCGTCCAGTTCTCCGTCTTTTTCAATAAACTGCGTGGTTCCGTTATCGAAAATTGCCGTAATGGTGGGATTTTTTACCAGACCGTCAAGGTGGATAAGGCTGGGGGCGTCTTCGTCATAATTGTGGCCGATGGCAAAATGGCAGGTGCGGAAGGCTTTTTCGTCTTCAAGCATTTTTCCGGTGATACGGGCTGCGGGATTCAGGCCAATGCCCAACTCGCCGATGTTGCGGGCATTGCGGGCGTAAATTTCCCCGAAGCTGGGAGGCAGTTTCCCATCCCTTTCAAATTCAAAGGCATTGCGCTCTGCTGCTTCAATGGTATTTAGTAGACAGGCCGCCTCCCCGGCGCCGAGAATTTTATTCACATAGCCGTCTTCCACCAGACATTCAATCGGAGTGCTGATAATCAGGTCTCCCTCGTTAACGCTGATGGAGCCGTCAAAACAAATTCGGCCTTTTGCAGTCAGGTTTTCCGGACTGATAAAGGTTTCTCCGGCAGGAAGGTTGCCCCCGGAACCCGGCGTTGAAAAATTGCCGTCATCGGATTTTGCCTCCCGGCCCCGCAGTCCGATAGTAATGTCGGTGCCGCCCGGCGCGGTAACATGAACCTCCACCGCTTCATCCAGTATTTGTTTTATTGCGGCGCAGCGGCGCTGTAGTTGGGCATAGTCAATGGGAACCGTACGAATAAAAGACTCGACCGTGGTAGAAGGCGACCAGAATGAGCGGCAGCTTTTTTTTCCGTACATATTCAGGTGAAAAATATGGTCGTATTTTACCCCGTCATATTCATAGGGCGAGGCGATGCCGGCGGGGTCTTTGCCGAGCTTTTCATCGCTCAGGGAAATAACTACTTCCGGCTGTGCGCCAAAAGCGGCAATCACCGCAGGTTCGGCAAAGGCAAGCTGGGGCTTTACCGGCTGAAACAGCAGAACCGGCCTTCCCCCTGCGTCAATGCTCGCATCGTATAACGCCTCGGCGATGGCGGCGGCATCTGACCTGGGGTTGCTGATAATCAACACCTGTTCACCTTTTTGCACTTTCAGGGAAACTTCAACCGCTATTTGCGCCGCTTTTTGAAGCGCTACAAAGTTATGTTCTACATTGCCGGAGCGCAGTTCGGCAAATTTTGATAATGATTTATCCATAATGGTAAATAGTATATCTGTTTTCGGCCTTGATTTCCATCAGGGCTGCTGCATTTATTTTTAGACAAGATACTCAAACTCCTATACTTAAATCAGCATGGCCTAGCCCCAATGAAGTTCACAGTATGCCAATAAATGCCGTCTTGCTTCAGCATGACGAGTGGACGGTGAGTGTGCAGATGAGTAGATGTAACACGGCCTAAGCCCTGAACTCTTAATTGACAGTATTTGAATGGGCGTGATATGGTTATTTGTGGGTGTGCGTTGCTCAGGCTAAAGCCGCGAACCGAAGGTTCGACGCGCCCCTTTTCTTGCATACAGTGGCGTTTGTTGGCGCTACCATGTGCTGAATTTATTGAATTAACGCGGCTTGACGCCGCGCTATAGTTTATGGGGGTGTACCGGTTTCGACTGGTACGATTCGGGGTATAGGTTGCAGGTGGAGCGCCCATCTCCTGATTGGGCAAAAAATTTAACTGCCAACAATGACAGTTACGCTTACGCCTTAGCTGCGTAAACGCGTGGAACCGTTCCGCCGCCTTGAGGGACGGCTTCCGCGTCGCAATCAGGGCTGGTTCTGCCGCCGCTTCCGGAGACGGCAGGACAAGATTTCCCGGAATACGGGTTGGCCGCGCGCCATTTAGCCAAGCCATCCCCGACAATGCAATAAACGGCTAAACCTGTAGAAGCCTGTATTTCGCGTATTAGGACGCGGGTTCGACTCCCGCCACCTCCAAGAAATTTATCGTAAAGCCCGAAAAATGTTTAAGGGATAAAGGATTCTCATAAACCTGCTAATGCGGGAGTCGAAATACGCCCATAAATTGTACGCGAGACATCGAGCGTATTTTGGTAATAAAAGTTACACGGCTTGCCAAGAATATTTATCTATTATCATAATTTCTTTAGGGACACATTCCTGAGAAATTGCAAAGGCTATTTTTTGTTAGCATACTCATTCAAAAACCGTTCAATTTTTGCACATTCTTCGCTTCCATTGGTAGGAAAACGGATCAGAGGAATTTTATAAAGCTCCAGAATATGATCCTTCAGTCTGTCACGTTCATACTGGGCTGTCCCTTGCTTATGAAAATGAAAACCATCTACCTCTACAGCAAGAACAGGTTTTTTACTAATTTTATTGTAAAGCAAGAAATCTATATGCGCAGCCGGATTCAGGGCATACTTGCGTTCCTTATCATTCAGAAGTTTCAGATCACGGATAAGCATATTAAGCGGATGGTGGCAAATGATATTCAGCGGCAGATTTGAATACCGTTTCAATATATTTACGATTGCGCCATACATCAAATTTTCTGAATTATAAACAGATATGCTGGAATGTTTTTTCAGAAAGGCAATTCTGGTATCAGTATACTGGCGGTATAACAAATCGAAAATTGAGTGAATTTCGCTTTGAACTATTTCGTATTTATTGTATTCAATATAGGAAACCAAATCACCAATGATACTGTTTACAGGCTGTTCATTACCTGACACTACAAGAGTCAGCCGCTTTTTCGCGCGGGATATTGCCACATTCAAAAGAGATGGATCATCAGAAAAATCCGTAACCACATCATCAACTGTAGTGTACAGGATTGCGTCCTTTTCACGTCCCTGAAACTTGTGTACGGTATCAACCTCAATAAATTTTGATTCTAACTGCCGTGTAATCGCAGATGCTTGATCTCTATATGGAGCAATAATCCCAATATCCTGCGGATTTATGTCGCTCAACAGGGGGAGCGCTTCTTTAATCGTAACATCTATCTGGCGTTGATTTATACGGTCGCGCTTGTGGTTACCAGCCGCCGTTTTGAAAACTTTCAAAGTATCCGGTTCACCATGATCTTCTGTCATAATAATTAATTCATTATCATAGAATTTTTGATTGCAGAATCCGATAATCTTCGGGTGGCAGCG
>JAITCL010000153.1 GCA_031283105.1 Treponema sp.
ATAGGCAGCCGCACAAGCCGTTTCCGCAGGAAATGGCTTGTGCGGTGCTTGTTAGAATTGCCCCCAAGTAAAATCTTTAGGCATACATCTCAATCACTTCGACAAGCTCAGTGACCAGCCCATTAGGTTGTATTTTTTCGCAATTTCTGATAGTATACCTGCGAGGAGAAAAGCATGGATATTTCAGCATTGCAAAAAGCGCGTTATCAGTATAAACCGAAACTTCCCGCAAGCCTTGCAGGTTCAATCAGCGATATTGCCATAGAAACCGGCGCTGCCACCGAATCGGCGGCGGATCAGGATAAACTTAAAGACATTTTCAAATTAAGCTACGGAAAGCCGCTGGTAACCTTTACCGGCGGAAAAAACGCAAACCTCAGCCGCGAGCTTAAAGTGGGCGTTATCCTTTCCGGCGGACAGGCGCCCGGGGGTCATAATGTTATCGCCGGCCTGTACGACGGCCTCAAAAACGGCAACCCCAATTCTACCCTGTACGGGTTTTTGGGCGGCCCCAGCGGCCTTATTGACAATAAAACCAAAATCCTCACCGGGGACATTATTGACGCATACCGCAACACCGGCGGCTTTGACATAATCGGTTCGGGGCGTACCAAAATCGAGACGCCGCAGCAGTTTGCCGCCTCGCTGGAAACCGCCAAAAAACTGGGATTAAACGCCGTGGTCGTCATCGGCGGCGATGACTCCAACACCAATGCCGCGCTGCTGGCGGAATATTTTCTGAAAGAAGGATCGGACATACAGGTTATCGGCTGCCCCAAAACCATAGACGGCGACCTGAAAAATCAATACATCGAAGCGTCCTTCGGCTTTGACACCGCCTGTAAAACATACAGCGAGCTTATCGGCAACCTGATGCGCGACGCCAACAGCGCCAAAAAATACTGGCACTTTATCAAACTGATGGGACGCGCCGCCAGCCACATTACCCTTGAATGCGCCCTGCAAACCCAGCCCAATGTCTGCCTGGTTTCCGAGGAAATTGAAACGCGGCAGTATTCGCTGGACAGGGTTGTGGATATAATCTGCGACTCCATAATCAAACGGGCGGACAAGGGCGACAATTTCGGGATAGTCCTTATCCCCGAAGGGCTGGTTGAATTTATTCCCGAAATAAAACATCTCATAGGGGAACTGAACGACGCCATCGCCCGCTATGAAGAATCGTTTTCAAAAATCACTTCATTTATAGACCAGCTCTACTGGCTGAGCAGCCGCATTTCGGAAGCTTCGTACCGTCTGCTCGATTCCCTGCCTCCTGACATCGGCATGGAATTCCTGATGGACCGCGACCCCCACGGGAATGTGCAGGTTTCCCGCATCGAAACTGAAAAGCTGCTTATCGGCATGGTGGAAAAAAAGCTCCATGCGCTGAAAAAGGCAAATGCCTACAAGGGAAAATTCAGCTCTTTCGCCCACTTCTTCGGCTATGAGGGCAGGTGCGCCTTTCCCTCCAATTTTGATTCGGATTATTGCTACTCACTGGGTTACAGCGCCTTTGTACTGATAGCGTCGGGGCTGACCGGCTACCTTTCCAGCGTACGCAACCTGACCGCTCCGGCCCGCGAATGGATTGCCGGCGGCGTTCCCCTCACCATGCTGATGAACATTGAACACCGCCACGGCGCACAGAAGCCCGTTATAAAAAAAGCGTTAGTAGAAATGGACGGCGGCCCTTTCAAGGCGTTTACGTCAATGCGCGATACCTGGGCGGCGCAAACCTGTTTCCGCGTTCCCGGAGCGATACAGTATTTTGGCCCGCCCGAAGTATGCGATGAACCGACCTTTACCTTAAAACTGGAACAAGGAAAAGAAATATAATGACGCATAATAAGAAAAAATATTTTTTTGGCCTGTTAATGGCTTGCTGGTGCGCCGCGGGAATTTCCGCGCAGGCGATTCGGGACAATGCCGCCGGAGCATCCGCCCTGCCGGTAACCAAAATTGCCATTTTTTCTTCCGGGCTTGCCTACTATGAACATACGGGGACGCTGGGCGGCCCCTCGGTAATTAACCTGCCCTTTAAGGCGGACGCGGTCAATGACGCGCTGAAGTCGCTGGTGTTAAACGACCCCGCGTCGGCAAACCCTTCGGTGTCGTATCAATCCGAACAGACCCTGTTTCAAACGCTGGCAAGCCTCAGAATTGATCTTTCCCTGTCGTCGGATATGGCCAGCATTTTAAGCGAATTGCGGGGAGCGGAAATTGAAATTGCCGCTCCCGGCCCCGTCAGCGGGAGAATCGTGGGCATTGAATACCGTTCGCAGATGACCGCCTTTGGCGGCGTAGCGGAGGAGTACTGGCTTTCCCTGTACACGGATCAGGGAATTAAAATGTTCAATCTGAAAGATATTGCCGCGCTGAATTTTAAGGATCCGCAGATTGGCGAAGACCTGAAACGGGCGCTGGATTTAATTGAGTTGTCGCGCAATTCCCGTTCGCGGGATTTGGCGGTTAATCTGCCGGGAAGCGGCAGCCGCACGGTTTCTCTCAGTTATGTGATTCCCGCGCCGGTGTGGAAGGTTTCATACCGGCTGGATTTGGGACGGGAAAAAGCGGGGGGGAAGCCCCTGTTTCAGGGTTGGGCGATTGTTGACAATGACAGCGACTCGGACTGGAACAAGGTTGAACTTTCACTGGTTGCCGGCAGGCCGGTTTCGTTTATTCAAAACCTGTACCCGCCGTATTATTTGTCCCGCCCCGTTCTGCCCCTTGCCATAGCCGGCACTGCCGCCGCAGCGACCCATGCCGCCACCAAGACCCATGATGCCGGGGTTACCGGCGTGGAGGGTCAGGGCTATATTGCACTCGACTTTGCCGGAACAACCTCCTCCGCTTCCCGTTCCCGTTCCCCCGAAGCCCCTGCCCCTTCTTCTGCGCAAATGATGAAGGCAAGGGAAGCGTTCAATGCCGTGATGGATGAATATGATGAAGCTCCAAAAGCGGGCATGGACGGCGGGGTAATTGAAACCGCGGCAGGCGCCGCCGCCGGGGATCAGTTTGAATTTACCGTTAAAAATCCGGTCAGCCTTGACCGCCGGATGAGCGCCATGCTGCCTCTGGTGGAATCCCCGGTGGAAGCCCGCCGGCTGCTGTTTTTTTCCGGGGCAACAGCCGGAAAGGGAAACCAGCACCCCCGCCTGAGCGCGGAATTGACCAACACCAGCGGGATGAAACTTCCCGCCGGCCCCATTACCGTATACGACGGGGGAACCTACGCGGGGGACGCCCTGATTGAATTTTGGAACGAAGGCGAGAAGCGGCTGATTTCTTTTGGAGAAGACCTTTCCGTGAATGCGGCGGTCTTTGATTCAAATTCCCGCACGGTTATTTCGGTCAAAATCTCAGGCGGCGTTATGACCATTAACCGCAGCCAGGAATATATGAAAACCTATACCTTTCATAATACGGCGGCACAGGCAAAATCTGTCATGGTTGAACATCCGGCAACTCCGGGGGCAAGTCTGGAAACTCCGCAGGCCGACGAACAGACCCCTACGGCATACCGCTTTACCATGATTCTGCCCGCCGAAAAGGAAATTACGCTGTTGGTTCGTGAATCGCGCCCCATCATGGAAAAGATAAGCCTGCTACAGATGAGGCAGGAAATCTTCCTGTCCTATGTGATGAGTAATCAGGAAATTCCCCCTGCGGTACAGGCGGCGTTGCGGCAGGCGGTTAACCTGTGGAATGTAGTCAATGCCGCCGAAACCGCCGTCACCGAAGCGGAAAACCGCCGTTCTTTCCTGGTCAACGAACAGGAGCGCGTACGCAAAAATATTGAAGTGACAGGTGGTCAAACCCAGCAGGGGCAGGAATACCTGAAGCGTTTACAATCGCTTGATAATGATATTGACAAAATTGCCGGGGAACTTGAAAAACTCAAGGCTGATGTAAAACAGGCCCAAAAAGCGTATACGGATTATCTGGGCAGCCTGAATTTATAGGTACAATGGAAGCGCCCTGCTTTGTAACAGATATTTACCTCCCGCAGATGCTCTATGCCCTGACGATTAGATCGCCTGTCGCAAAAGGCAGGCTCACATCCGTTGAATGTCCCAAACTCCCCGGCAGTTACGCGCTGATACGGGCGCAGGACATTCCCGGTAAAAATACCCTTGAAAATTCCCTGATGCCGGTACTGGCCGCTGATGAACTTTCCTACATCGGCGAGCCGGTAGCCCTGCTGCTGGGGCCGGATAAAAATACACTGGAAAATTATTCCCGCCACTGCAAAGTTATCGCCCAGGAAGAAGAACCGTTTTTTTCCCCCCTTATCGAGGCGGAGGCAACGGATACCGGCATGATAGCGGCGCGGCGGGATATACGCATCGGCGACCCTGAAACGGCCTTTGCCCAAGCCGCGTCCGTCGTACGGGGCAGTTACCGCAGCGGCATTCAGGAACACTGGTATGCCGAACCTGTCGGCGCGGCGGCATGGCTCGATGAAACGGCAAACGGCAAAGCCGCCGGCACAAGCCTGATAGTGCGAACCGCTACCCAATGGCCCTTCCATGTCAAGCGCTCCGTTGTGCAGGTTCTTGGTCTGGCAGCCTCAAAGGTACTGGTGGAACCTGCCATAACCGGCATCCATGTGGACGGCAAGCTGTGGTATCCCTCGCTGATTTCCTGCCACGCCGCGCTGGGCGCATGGATCACCCAAAGGCCGGTACAGTTGATTTTAACCCGAAAAGAGGATTTTTTCTTTTCGCCCAAGCGCGGTGAAACGGAAATAATCATTGAAAACGCCCTTAACGAGAAGGGGGAAATTACCGGAATAGCGGTCAATACCACCGTTAACATGGGCGCTTATGGGATTAACGCTGTTGAAATACTCGACCATGTTAACCTGGGAAGTTTAGGGTTTTACAAAACCAAAAATATACGATTATCAAGCGCTGCGGTCAGAACCAACATTCCCCCGCAGGGGCCCTGCGCCGGTTTCGGCCTTGCCCAGGGTTTTTTTGCACGGGAATGTCATATTTCCCGCATTGCCGATACGTTGAATCAAGACCCTGCCCAATGGCGTTACGATAACAGCGCCAAAAACGGGCTGTTCCCCCCCGGCATAACGGTGAAAGATCCCGCGCCGATGAAACTGCTGGTTGATACCGTAATAAAAATGAGCGACTACCGCCGCAAATGGGCGTCGTATGAACTGCTCAAAAAAAACCGGAAAGAGCATTGGGAGGAAAAAGGGGAAGGCTTGCGGGGTATCGGCATTGCCCTGGGCTGTCAGGCAAACGGCCTTTTATATCCGGGTGTTGACAAGGGCTGTTACAGCATAGAACTGATTTTGGAAAAAGACGGTTCGCTGGAAATAAAAACCAGCATGGCCGGTTCCGGCTGCGCCGATATGTGGGCCAATACCGCTTCAAAAATTCTGGGCATGGACAGAAAGATGGTGCGGATAAACGACGGCGCCGAGTCGGTGGATTCCGGGCCATTGACCATGTCACGCGCTGTCACGGTACTTACCAAACTGGTAGAACAGGCGTGCGCGGCGATCAGCAAAAAACGTTTCCGTAACCCCCTGCCCCTCTGCGTCCGCAAAACGGTACGCCCCCAGAAAAATCCCGCGTGGGATGAATTTTTTCCCCCTGCGGAAAATGTAGTTGACCATAGCGGCTTTGCCCGGCCGGGCTGGGCCTCGGCCATTGTTGAGGTAGAAATTGACCCTGTTGAATACCTTCCCCGGATTCGGGGCGTATGGATGGGCGTGGACGGCGGAAAGATTCTTGATGAAGACCGCGCCCGTAAAAGCCTGAAAGCATCCGCGGTACAGGCTCTGGGCTGGGCATACCGCGAACAGATTGGCTATATCAACGGGGTAATTCCCCTGGAGCATTATGAAAATTTTGATATTCCCGGCCCCGCGCAGATACCGCCCATCAACATTGAATTTATCGGGAATGCTCAGGATGATCCAAAAGGAATAGGCGACCTCCCCTTCTCCTGCATACCGGCCGCCTATGTGCAGGCGGTTTCCCAGGCTATGGATTATCATTTTGAATCCATACCGCTGAAAGCTCAGGATGTGTGGTACGCGGGCATAAAAAAAATCAAGGAAGGAGAGCCGGCATGACCATCAGTTTTATTTTGAACGGAGAAGACGTGGTGGTGCGCAGTGACGCGAATGTGCGGCTGGTCGATATACTGCGGGTTAATTTCGGTCTTTTGGAAACGAAGGCCGGCTGCCTTACCGGAAAATGCGGATTCTGCGCGGTAATATTCAACGGCAGCGTCAGCCATGCCTGCCTGATTCCCGCGTTCAGGTTGAAAGACAGCGAAATCATCACCATAGAAGGTTTTTCCCAAACCGATGAATATCAGGATATTATGGCGGGCTTCGCCGGGGCAAAGCTGGAAAGCTGCGGTTACTGCACGACCAGCAAGATACTGAACGCGGGGGCGCTGCTGGAAAGGATTAAGCGCCCTTCGCGGCAGGAGATATTGTATGCTTTCAGCGGGATAAAATGCCGCTGCACCGATCCGGAAAAACTGGTTGAGGGAATAGAGCGGACGGTTGAATTACGGCAGCGGAGGATCTATGGCAGATCAGCTTAACCTGGTTTTCTTTCCGTCAAGTTATTCGGAGCTTTTTAGCGCGTGGAGCCGTTATCCCATAGCGGTGCCTTATGCGGGCGGCACCGCGTTAATCCGCGAACAGGGCAGGCCAATCCTTGAACTGCCATCCATTATACTTTCGCTGGAAAAGCTGGAAGAAATGAGCCGCATCAGCCGTTCCGAGCGTTATTTGGAAATTGGCGCTATGGCAAAGCTCAGCCAGATAATTGATTTGGGAAAAATTGTCCCCGCCGCGCTACGCCATTGTCTGGAAAACATAGCCGGCCCGCAGTTACGCAATATGGCCACCATAGGGGGCAGCCTGTGTTTCCGGGGCGGACGGCTGGACAGCGCCGCGGCGCTGACGGCCCTGGATGCCCAGTGCGAATTGCGCGGCGCCCAGTCTTCCCGCTGGATTTCCGCAAGCCGTTTTTTTGCGGAACCGGGGCTTTCCGCCCTGAAACCCCAGGAACTGCTGACCAGAATCAGAATACCATTGGACAGTTGGGACTATTCGGCATATAAAAAATTCACCGGACAGGCAGGCCGCAGTAAAGTAGTTATCTTTCTGGCAAAAACCCAGAAAAATGTTTTAAGCGATATAAGAATTGTTTACAAAACCGGCACGTTGTGGCGGAACAAGGACAGTGAAAGCATCCTTGCCGGCAAACAACTCCCCCTTAACCACCGGATTGCCGCCGATTTTATCAAAAACTGGGAGACCTTTGCCTCCGGTCTGCACAATGTGGACGAACTGTCCCGCAAAGAACTGATTAATTTTATTGAAATAAACATTAACAATTTGTCGGATTAACTTGGCGTTTACCGTGAAGTTATGCGAGGTGAATAAAGGGTATTATACCGCAGGGCAAGCCCTGCACCCGCCGCCTACGGCGGCTTTCCGCGGCAAGCCGCGGGGTATTAAACCCTTCGTTTCCTCACTCGCTCGGTCATGTCCGTGCA
>JAITCL010000023.1 GCA_031283105.1 Treponema sp.
TTGTTGTTGGAAATATTTGCTATTAGATACTTGACACGATTTTTATAATGTGTGCAAAATTGTCTGTCTGTCTGTCTGTCTGTCTGTCTGTCTGTCTGTCTGTCTGTCTGTCTGTCTGTCTGTCTGTCTGTCTGTCTGTCTGTTGATGGGATTCTGCCCTGAAAATGAAAAAACGGTTGTATGCGTACTGTTGTTATTCAACTTCATTATATGCCTATTGTGTCGCTGTGGGCGGGGTTTGTCAAGTGCAAAATCGAGGGGATTTTGTTCGCAAAAAGCCATGCTACGGGTTCAATTATTATGAGCGTTCATGGCACATACCGTTTTGTCGAGGTTAATTTGTCAGGCGTTTTTGGTTAAAAATAGGGGATTAGGGGGGGTTAGGCGGTTTTATATTGCAAATGCTATATAAAAGACATATAGTATATGTATATGGGGCAATTACATGAATAAGAAGAACCGTGTTTTAAGGGAAGTTGGCAAAGTTTTAATCAATTTTGGCAATCTTGCATTTGCAAGTTTAGTGCTTGGAAGTATAATTAGGGGCGACTATGACAAATTGTTACTTATTTTGGTTGGCGGCTTTATTGTCGCGCTATTTATAACTATAGGAATAATTATGCTTATTACAGGAGGAGAAGAATGATAACGATTTACCTTTTGTGTATACCATTTATACCGCTTTCGATTTTCTTTATTTACTTATGGATAACAAGATCAAAAGAGCCGAAAACTACTTAGTAAACGCACATGGTGCCTGGCACATACCTTTTTGTCAATTTTAATTCTTGCCCGTCCGGTACTTTTCCTTGAGGGCATCAACCACCAGAGGGGGAACCATGCCGCTGGTATTACCCTGAAAAGAAGCAAGTTCTTTAATCGACGAGGAGCGCAGGACAAAATATTCGGGGTCGGTGGTCATAAAAAGCGTTTCTATACCGGGGTTCAGGGCTTTGTTCATCATGGAAAGCTCAAATTCGTAGGAAAAATCCTCCAGGCCGCGAACGCCCCGGATCAGAAGTTTAATGCCCTGTTTCTGCAAAAAATCAACGATTAAGGTATCGCAAATAACCACCGACACGGTGCGGTAATCCACAGTAAGCCGGCGGATCATTTCAGCCCGTTCCTCGGCGGAAAACAGGTATTTTTTCTGGTGGTTTTCCGCCACCACTACCAGCAATTCGTCAAAAATCCCCGCCGCCCGCTGGATTATATCGATATGCCCCAGAGTTGGCGGGTCAAATGAGCCGGGAAACGCCGCTTTTAACATAGCTAACCATAAAGTGCTTTTTTGTCTTTGGTCAAGGGTGTGTTGGCTAGCATTGACGATAGTTTATGGATAATATAAAATAAGAATAAGGAGATTTTATGAAAAAAACGGCTGTTTTAGGAGCTGTGTTTTTTATAATTCTGTCCCAAATTTACGCCGATGAAAATTTAATTGATTTCAAAAATTTATATTTCAACTGGCAATTAGTTAGTTATACAACAGGAAATCAAAAATCAGACTTTTTAAATCTGAACCCAATATTCTTTAGTAATCCTAATGGCTATTTCTTAATGAATAATTTTGAAAATATTGATAAAAATAATAATTCCCAAAATAAACAGGCGAAAAGCACAAATTCACAGGAAACAAGGTTTTGTTTATTAGGTACGATAATGCTTTTTACTGCAGAATTATTTACAGGATATTATGACGATCGACAAGAACAAGATATTTATAATAGTGTACAGAAACAAGATGCACAGAAACAACAAGAAGAAATGGAAAAAATATATCAAAAAATATATCCGAATAATAGAAATTATTGATAATTTGTTATATTACCCGCCTAAAATTTCATACAGCCGTTCAAGGTCTTCCATCGAATAATATTCAATGTGGATACGGCCTTTGTCCAAATCTCCATCAATGCTCACTTTTGTTCCCAGTCTGCCGATAAATTTTTCTTCCATTTCGGTAATTTCCGGCGGACGTTTGAGGTTTGCCTTTGCCGTAGCGGTTTCCCCTTCCGCTGCGGGAACATTTAAGGCGGCGGCACGCTTTTCAGCTTCGCGCACGGAAAGCCCCTTGCCGGTGATTTCCTTGAACAGTTTGTCCCGCAGTTGTTTGTCCGTTACCGAAAGCAATGCCCGCGCGTGGCCGGGGCTGACGCTGCCGTCTTCAAGACTTTTCTGTACATCGGCGGAAAGTTTGAGCAGCCGCAGGGAATTGGTAACTGCGGAACGGCTTTTGCCGACACGGAGGGCAAGTTCTTCCTGCGACAGGCGGGAAAAGTCCATCAGGTTTTTGTAAGCGGCGGCTTCTTCAATGGGGTTAAGGTCGCTGCGCTGGATATTTTCGATGAGCGAGATTTCCAGCCGCTTTTCATCGGTATAGTCGCGGATTATTGCCGGGACTTCGCTGAGACCGGCCAGCCGCGCGGCTCTGGTTCGCCGCTCTCCGGCAATGATGATATATGTGCCGTCGCCGGCATCCGCCGCGATAACCGGCTGGATAACGCCATGCTCGGCAATGGAGTCCGCCAGTTCCCGCAATTCCGTTTGGTCAAAATTTTTCCGGGGCTGTCCGGGATTGGCAACTAACTGCTCAATGGCAATTTGCACAACTGAGTCATGCAATTTGCTTAATAAGCCGCGCTGCCGTTTTTGACTTGTTTTTTTCTCCGCATCGGTGTCCCATGAGCCGGAGTCCGTACCGTCATCATTTTCGGGAAGCAGAGCGTCAAGCCCCCTTCCCAATCCTGTTTTACGCGCCACTGCCGCCTCCTTTGGAATGTGCGCGTTGTGATGCGGCGCGTTGAATGATTTCCTTTGCAAGGCTGTGGTAGGCTTTCGCCCCCGAACAATGGGGATCGTATAACACAATGGGCTGACCGTGGGAAGGCGCTTCGGAAAGGCGGACATTCCGCGGAATAATCGTGGAAAAAACCTTATTCTTAAAATAGGCGCTGACCTGTTTTACCACATCCTGGGCAAGTCTGGTGCGGGGGTCGTACATGGTAAAAAAAATTCCCCCAATACCCAGCGTCTTGTTCAGACTGCGCTGTATCCGCTGAACGGTCTGCAAAAGCAGACTCAAGCCCTCCATCGCAAAATATTCACACTGCATGGGAATAAGCACATCATCGGCTGCCGCCATGCCGTTCAGGGTCAGCACTCCCAGGCTGGGTGGGCAGTCTATCAGTATAAAATCATACCGGTTCTTTACCGGGGCAAGGGCTTTTTTCAAAAATAAATTACGGTCTTTCTGTTCGATAAGCTCCACCGCCGCGCCGGAAAGGTCAAGGCTGGCAGGAATTACATCAAGGCGGGAAACGGCCGTTTTTTTAATCGCCTGGTCAATCGTAACGGTTTCGGACAGAACTTCATAAATGCCCGGTTTGGGCGGCTTTGCCCCCACGCCCGAAGAAAGGTTTGCCTGCGCGTCAAAATCCACCAGCAGCACGTTTTTGCCTTCCTCGGCAAGGTACGCGCCTATATTAAGGGCCGAAGTAGTTTTGCCGACCCCCCCCTTCTGGTTCACAAAAACATAAGTTTTGCCCATAAAGCCAGTATATATTTTGAAAGGAAAATGGGGAAGCGGTCAAAAAGAGAGTATTAGAAATGGGAAATGCAAGCCTTTGTGCATTGGTGCAAGCGAGCTTGTATAACCGGACTTTTTTTTGTATATTACATTGAGGCATTTATGAATTTTGATATTGATTTTGAACAGGAAGAAGACGGGCGCTGGATAGCTGAAATTCCGGAAATTCCCGGTGTGCTTGCATACGGTGTAACACCGTTACAGGCAGGAGCAAAAGCAAAGGCTTTGGCTCTGAGGGTTTTAGCAGAACGAATGGAAAATGAAGTTTCAATACCCGGTATTAATTCTATAGCATTTGCAAGTCATTATGAACCAGTGGCGATCAATTAAGGCAAATCGTCTTTTAGCCGCATTGTTAAAAATCGGATGGTCTGTAAAAAGACAAGCCGGATCGCATAAAACATTGGAAAAATCCGGTTATCCCGATTATGTTTTTGCTTTTCACGATGGCGAAGAAATAGGTCCTAAAATGCTTGCAAGGGTAGCTAAACATACAGGATTAACGACAAATGATTTATAGCACATAGATTGCCACTAGGGAAGCGGTCAATCCGGTGCGACCACGCCCGTGCGTGTACGATTAATTTCCCGCGTTAAAGCCTATTCGTTTTGTTTTAGGCGGCTGTTCAATAAGGTTGTTTAAGGCTTGTACGATGTGTCTTATTGTTTCGTCATATTCTGAAAATTTGTAATTGCTATTCTCAATGTGGAGCATTAAAAGTTTATGGAGTTCCGCTAACCGTACATCTTTTGAGGTTTGTTTAAGAGCGTATTTTCTTAGCTTATCAAAAACCCTGATTATCTGTATGCTCATGTTGATTGCTTTTTCGGAATTAAGGACATTTGACAGCATGAGTACGCCGTGTTCGGTGAAGGCATAAGGCATAAAGCGCCTACCGCCGTGCTGTTTACTTGATATTCCAATTTGGAATATCAAGTTTTCCCATTCGTCTTTGGTTAGTTGAAACATAAAATCACCGGGAAAACGCTCAATATTTCGTTTTACGGCTTTATTCAGATTAAATGTTTCAACTTCATATAAAGCCGCAAGGTCGCTGTCAAGCATAACCCTCTGCCCGCGAATTTCATATATCATGTTTTGGATTTGTGATAATTTGTTTGCCATATATTTATTTTACCAGAATGAAGGGAAAATGGGGAAGTGGTCAATCCAGCGCGACCTTGCCTGTGCGTGTACGATTTTGCGGTCACAATTTGTGACCGCAAAATATCCCATTACAGACAAAGATAATATCCGCCGCTTGCAAACACCGCTCTGTTACCTGATTCCAGTATCAGGCACGGGCGTTGCCACCACGCGCGGCCAGTCAACATTTCGACAAATACAGTTTATTCGGTTTAGCTGATTTTTTGATTTTTAATGTTTCATATTCGCTACCCGTTAAAGGTCTGCCGAGCGTTTGAGCAAGCTCTATAGCCTTTCGGTTGTCATATTTCAGTATATCAGGATTGGTGTTTACCAGTATTAGATTTTTAGCCATTGTTTTTTCCTTTCAAGTATTTATTAATGAGGGCTTTGCTGGCTTTTGTATCAAAATACAGACGGTTCCCGAATAGAATCTGCGCTCCATATTTTTCTACGTAATGGTCAATTAATATGGTTTTACTGTCAAACACCACAAAACCTTCAAATCCGGCATCCAGTGAATCTTTTGCAACGTAAGCAAAAAGTGTCCCCGCAACATTATCAATTTTTTTTGTTTTACCAATATTTTCAGGAGCCAACTCAATGCGGTAAATGATGTTATACAATGAACTTGGTACTTCTTCAAATTCAACTAACCCTTGTATTTTTTCATTTTCTAAATACGCTATTTTTTGTGAAATAGCGCCAAATGATTTATCCCAGTCAAATTTCCAGCCGTCTTTTTTGAGCTGTTTCGCCGTGGACAATACTATATTTACCGATAATAACTGCATAATATCATTATATCATTCACAATGCCGCAAGTGCAAGGGCCGGTAGTGTCACCCATATGTGTCTGCCTTGCTCGGTAAAAACATACGGCATAAAGCGTCTGCCGCTGGGCTGTTTACTTGACATTCCAAAATGGAATATCAAGTTTTCCCATTCGTCTTTGGTTAGTTGAAACATAAAATCACCGGGAAAACGCTCAATATTTCGTTTTAGGGTAAATCCGGTACTTTTGTCTGAACCATTTTTACAAAACAGGTAACAGAAATAGTATCCGCCGCTTGCAAACACCGCTCTGTTACCTGCTCATTGCTCTTTTTGTTATGTTAACCTCTGGCCTTTGTGTCAGACACTACTGCGCAACCAAATGAGTGGCATTCTATTTCTGTAATTCATTTCATTATGAACATCACCAGCCCTTATAGTAATATTTTGAATATTTACAATTCGGGCTGGATTTATATAATGTTCAATACAGTAATTTCGTACATCATCTGCAAAACTCATTTTCTTTCTTCTCAATAAGTTAAAATATTCATACTTTTGTATGTCCATGTGCCTTTGTCATAGCCAGTAAGCCAAATAAAAACAATATGACTGCCGAAGTATTCTATTGCCCATACATCATATACTTGAAGTTTCATATTGCTGACCTTTGAGCTTGCCCCGACATATTCGATTAAATACTGCACAGCAGTCCTATCAACTGATGATGGAAGTTGACCTGTCATGCCTCTAATTGTTCTTTTCCAATTATTACAATTATATTTCCACTCTTGCTCATCATCAGTTGTCCCGAGATAGTTTAAAGATGGACTAATTACTCTGCCTTGTGAATAAGCTGTTGAAGAAAAAATTAATATCAAAAATACCGATATTAGAAATAATTTTTTCATCTTACACCTCCTGACTTTTCATTATCCATTTGAAGATATGCTTCTTCCTTTTTAGAGTTCATCTTTTTAAATTTATACTCTGAAAAGAGAGTGTCTAAAAAATCATCAATTACTAATGTTTTTCCATTTTTATTTAAGACACAATCATTGTTATATCTCTTTCCACCAGAAAAAAGGAAGTGTATTTTATTTCCTGAAAAGTCATATTGAAAAATATCTTTTGCCAAAGTTTGATTTTTTACACTTGCATGTTGAAATGAAACCCTGTTATCATACACATACATAACACCATTCTTATCATCCCTAAATATAAGAATGATTTTATTTCCGTAATATGATCCCTCATATTCCCATACCCCTTCTATTCCATTTTTTGTTGTATTTCCTGTTGTGGTACAATTGATAATGATTAAACAGAATAAAACAAACGCACACCCCAATCCCAATCTCTGAAAATTGATTTTTCCCAACATACCATACTCCTTAATTAGGCACAATTTGACAAAATACACCTTATAGGTCTATTTATATGAAATTTATACACCATATACGTTTATAAGTCAACAGAAAATACATGTTTCAGGTGTAATTTTTAAAATTATACACTATATATTAAATGTTACACGTTGTTTTTTCCCTCCTATATTCACATAAAATTAACCAATGGATATAAAGAAAATTTTCGGTAAAAACCTTAAATTTTACCGTAAAGCGCAGCATTTATCCCAGGAACAACTGTCTGAAAAAGTAGACATATCCTCCAAACACTTGAGTTCTATTGAAAGGGGATTGAATTTTATTTCAGCCGATTTATTGGAAAAACTTGCCTATTCTATGGATGTTCCGGTATTTTACTTTTTTGTAAACAAGGGAGAATTTTTTTATAATGATGTCATGTTGAATACCATAGACGATATTATCGAGAATAAATTGACTAAAACTATCGAAGAAATCAAATCAGATATACGTCAAAAAAACCATTAATTTTTTCGTATTTTTTTGAAATTATACTTGACAGTCATACTACTATGATATATAATATAATATGACAGGACAAATACAGGGGCAGTCAAGGTAAAACCGCCCCGGAGGAGGCATAAGTGGAGGCGATGTTGTCATCGGACTTGCTGCGGGGGCATACGGATACCATTGTTTTGCGTATTCTGATGCGCGGCGACGCATACGGTTTCGAGATTTACAACCGAATTCTGGAGCGAACCGGAGAGCAGTACGAACTCAAGGAAACCACCCTGTACTCAAGTTATAAGCGGCTTGAGGCGGGGGGCTGTATTGATTCGTACTGGGGTGATGAGACCCAGGGGGCGCGGCGGAAATACTACCGGATTACCGATAAGGGCCGGACGGTATTTGAACACAATATGCGGGACTGGAAGTTTACGCAAAAAATTATTAACGATTTACTGGAGGAGGTTCTCTGACAATTTGAAATTGTCAGAGAATTCCGATAATAAATGTTTGTCCTGTAAGGACAAACACAAATCTAAGGAGTATAAAATGAACGCACAGGAATTGGTAGATTCATTGTTCAAGGGTTACGAGGAAACGCCGGCGCTTGCGGATTTCAAGGAAGAGTTGCTGGGCAACCTCAACGCAAAAATTGAAAGCCTGGTCAAAAACGGCATGAACGCGGACGCGGCTTTTGCAAAGGCAAGCGCTGAGTTAGGCGATGTGTCGGCGCTGGCCAACGAACTTTCACTGAAAAAGCGAAAAGAAGTATTTGAGGAAGTTTACCTGGACATCAGAACGTATATGTCCGCGAAACGAGTCGGGGGTTATGTGACATTTGGCATACTGGCGTTCTTTGGCATAACGGCGGGATGTATAACCCTTTTTGCGGCAAGAAGAACAGGATTGAACGTACCTTTCGACCTGACCGCCTTTTTTGCAACAATGATGCCCTTTCTCACCGCCGCTGTGGCAGGCTTTACTTATTTGGGCGTTACCCAGGAAACCGCCTCAATGTACCCGGTGAGTAAAAAACGCGGCGCATGGTATGCGGCGGCGGCGGGATTACTTGCCTTTGGTCTCTTTACCATGCCTATAGTGTATTTTAGCGGCAGAATTGCGGGCGACATTGTTGATGGCATTACCGGCGCCACAATTCCCAATATCGGCAGTTTGGCAGCGGTAGTTCCCGTCATCAGCCTGATGATTCCTTTTATACTGCCCGGCGCCGGCCTTCTGACCTTTCTTGTCCTTACCGAAAAAGACCGCCTCAAGCCTTGGGCAAAAAATTTCCGTGAAAAAACAGTGGCGCGAGAAATGGCGCTATGGAACGATCCCGCTGTGGCTGCGCGCTTTGGATTGTTCAGCGGGGCAATTTGGATATTTGCCGCCGGTATATTTGTGCTGCTTGGTTTTTTAATCGGGTTTAAATTTTCATGGCTGGTTTTTATTTTTGCTACAGCTTTTCAGCTTTTGGTTCAGGGTGTTATGAGTAAGCGCGGTAGCGAGTAGGTGTGTGCTACTTAAACAAATCGTCCAAAAAAGCGGCGAGTCCCTCTTCGGCATTGGAGCCGAAAATAAAGTCCGCCGCCTCGCGGACTTTTTCTTTGGCGTTTGAAGGGGCCGCCGAAAATCCCGCAACGCTGAACATCGGCAAATCGTTTTCTTCATCGCCAAAGGCGATTACCTCGTGCGGTTTAAGGCCCCGGCAATCCATAACGGTTTTCAGGCCCTCGCCTTTGGAAACTCCGGCGTTCATTACTTCCAGAAAAGTGGAGAAGGAACGGACGATGTAAATACGGCTGCCAAAGCGGTCATACATTTTTTGGCGGATTTCGTCATGCAGGGCAGGATCAACAATAAACATCGCTTTCATTACGCCTTGCAGTCCCGGCGCGGCAATGACCGTTTTCAGATCCGCCACCACCGGCATTATACCGGTATGCTCGTAGTACATTTCCGCTTCCGGCCTTTGTTTTTCAATGAACAGCGCCTCCCAGCAATTTTTTTCAAGTCCGACTGCCGTATTACTCTGCGGGGAAAAGAACACCTGAAAATGAATGTCCATACTGCGTGCCAGATCGATTCCGTAATCAACCACATCAAGACCCATCAAATGGGAACTGATTAATTTTACATCGGGCACTTCCGCAACTTCGGCCCCGTTAAAAAACACCATCGGCCCCTTCGCGCCAATGGCGCTGTAATAACGCCGGGACGATTCAATCGCCCTGCCGGTACAAAGTATCACCTGCATTCCTTGTGCGATAAGCCTTTTCAGGCATTGCGCCGTTTTATCACCCAAACTGTTATCGGGCAGCAGGGTCGTGCCGTCAAGATCAAGGGCCAGAGCTTTTATGGTTGAAGGGTTAATTTTTTTTTGCATAAGTAAAGTGTAACGAAAAGGGGGGAGGGGAGGCAATATATCAGAAATTCAGTGATGTTGTTTTACCCGCACCGACACAAAAATCATTGCCAGCAGAGTTAGTAGATACGGCATGGCAAGGATAAAATCGGCGGGTACATTCAACAATCCCTGGGCATAATTTGAAAAAGACTCGGCAAGACCAAAGATAAAAGCGGCAGCCAGAATACCCAACGGTCTACGAGCGCCTAAAAATATGACAACTAACGCTATCCAGCCCTTGCCCGCGGTCATGTTGGGAACAAAAGCGCCCAGATTAAGGCTAAGAAATGAGCCGCCTATTCCGCAGAAAAAACCGGAAACCAGAAAAGCAATCCGGCGGTATGCGTCAGGCTGAAGACCCAGAGAGACAAGAGCGGTTGAATGTTTGTCACAGGCCCGCAAACGGTAACCAAAGGGAGTTTTGTAGATTACCAGCCATGAAACCAACAGCAACAGCCAGCCCGCGTACACATAAGCGCTATGGCCGGAAAGCAATGCGCCGATAACGGGAATAGTATTGATAAACGGAATGGTAACAAGCGGCAGACGGGCAATGTCGTGTAACGCGACAACGCCGCGTGTATTAAAAAAATGCTGTGAAAGAACAACCGTCATGCCGCCTGCCAGCAGGTTTGCCGCAAGGCCGGTGATAAATACATTGGAACGAAGATTAAGGGTGGTGAAGGCAAGAAGCGCGGAAAGCGTAACCGAAGTGAAAATCGCCGCGATAAGCCCCGCGGTAAAACTCCCTGTGTAATACACTGCGGCAATGGCGGAAAACGCCCCGGCAAGGAGCAGCCCCTCAAGGGCGATATTTAACATTCCCGCCAGTTCGGTAAACAGGCCGCCGGTGGCGGCAAAGAGCAGGGGCGTCATGATGGTAACCGCGCTGTGCAGAACGGCAAGTACATTTTTCATTGCCGCTTCTCCTTCCTGTTTAATAAATTACGCATAACAATACTGGTCGCCAAAAAGAAAATCACCGCCTGTACAATGGACGCGACTTCAAAAGTAATATCCGAATTCTGCATGGCGATTTTTGCGCCGGATGAAATCCACGCAAAGAAAAGGCTCGCCGGTATCACCGCGGGTGGATAAAAACCGGCGATAAGCGCCGCGGCAAGACCGTTCCAGCCAAGCCCGGCGGAAAATTCTTTTATCGTTCCGTAATAGGTGCCAAAAATTGCAAGGCCGCCGGCAAGGCCGTACAAAGCGCCGCTGAAAAACATCGCAATAACGGTATTCAGCCGGGTATTAATGCCGCCATAGCGGGCAAAAATTTCATTGGCTCCGGCCATTCTGAATTCATAGCCGCGTTTTGTCCGTTTCAAAAAAATATGCACGACAATGACCATAATCAGGGCGATTATCAGCGCCGCGCTTAAATTTGACGGTGGCAGAATCAGCGGCAGTCTGAGTCCGGCGGCGATTTTTCTGGTTGATTGCAAATTGGTTTCAGGGTCAAGAAACGGGCCGTTAACACAATAATTCACCATCAATATCAGGGCATTGGACAACAAAAAAGAAGTGATAAGTTCGTTGGTGTTCCAGCGCGCCTTGCAAAAACCGGAGATGGCCGCCGCCGCGCCCGCGAAAAAAGCACCGGCAAGCAGGGCGATTAAAGCGCCCGCAAAACCCCCATGCGCCAGCGCCAACGCGGTAATGGTTGCGACAAAAGCCCCCGAATATATCTGCCCTTCACCGCCGAGGTTCAGGCTGCCCGTCTGCATGGCGATACTGACCCCCAGCCCGCCGAGGATTAACGGAATCGCGCTGTTCAGCATATTGCCATAACTGTAGACATTACGGAACGGGCCGCAAAAGAAAAAAAACAACGTCCTGCCCGGAGTTTTGCTGAATATACAGGCAAGCGCGACAAGGGCCAGCAGGGCAATAACGGCAATGATAATCACCCCGCTAAAAAAAGCAGGCCGGAAAATGTTTGTTAGGCGATATGACGGCTGAATGTCGGGCGGCCCGCCGCGCGGAATAGTTTTCATTATGGTACAAGCCCCTGCATACAATTGCCTATTTTTTCCTTGAGGGAATTGTCGCTGTCATTAACAAATTCCGCAGCGGCGCTGCCCCGGTACATTACGATAATCCGGTCGGCGTTGTTAAGTATTTCATCAAGGTTGGTTGATATAAGTATAATCGCCGCTCCCTTTTCGCGTAAGGCGGCAATTTCGTCCCATACAAAAGCGCCAGCGGCAATATCCAGACCCCAGGTTGGCTCTGAAAAAACAAAGTAGTCCCTGAACTGGTCAATTTCACGGGCGAGTATTAATTTTTGGAGATTGCCGCCGGAAAGCGCCGCGACGGGCTGATTTTCGCCATGCGTTTCAATACGGTAACGGTTGATAAGCCCCGCGGAAAAATTTCGTACCGCTTTTTGATTAATAAACCCCCTGCGGGCAAATTCCCGGCGGCGGTCAATCATCATATTTTCATCGACTGAAACAGCCGGGGCGCTGCCTACCCGCAGTCTGTCGGCGGGAACGTAGGCAAGTCCCTGATTGCGCAGACGGCGTATATTCAGGCGAGAAATATCCTTCCCGTTATGGGTAATGTTTCCCGAAGCCGGATGCAAAAAACCTCCCAGCACCGCCTCCAGTACGCCAAGTCCGTTTCCCCCCACTCCCGCAAATCCCAGAATTTCGCCGGAACGCACCATAAATGAAACTTTATCCAGCAAGGGGCGCTGCTGCCCCCACCTGAGTACGGTGACATTATCAAACGCAATAACCGGCTTGTTATGTGAATTTACCGTGGTTCGTTTGTGTACCGGAGAAACGCCAATTTCGTTAGTATCATTACCAATCATCATTTTGGAAATGGCATATTCGTCAACTTCCTTTGTATCAATAATGCCAACCAATTCACCGCGCCGCAAAACCGCAACCCGGTCGGCAATGGATTTTATTTCCTGCAATTTGTGGGTAATGAGAAAGAGGGATTTCCCCGCCGCTGCCAGAGTTTTAAGGGTTTTGAACAGCGCGGCGGTTTCATGCTCGGTAAGTACGGCAGTCGGCTCATCCAAAATAATAATATCGGCATTCCGGTACAAAAGGCGGCAAATTTCTACCTGCTGCATTTCGCCAACACTCAGGCTCTGCACAGAGCTGTCAGGCGTAATCGAAAAACCGTGGGCGTTAATCACTTGCGCGGCTTCGGCGTTTGCCTTCGCGCGGTCAAAAAAAATCCCCCATCTGCGCGGTTCCATGCCCATGACGATATTTTCCGCAACCGTGTATTCGGGAAACAGCATAAAATGCTGATGAACCATGCCGATACCCAGCCGGCGGGCGGCAAGCGGCGAATCAATGGTAACAGCATTGCCGTTAATGTAAATAGCGCCGGCGCTCGGCGTTTCAAGCCCGTTGAGTATTTTCATTAGCGTGGTTTTTCCTGCGCCGTTTTCACCGGCAATGCACAAAATTTCCCCTTTACGCAGACCCAGGCTTATGTTGTTATTGGCTTTTTTGACACTGCCGGAATATGTTTTACTGATGCCGCGCAGTTCAACAGTGTAGTTACTCACATTGGCGGAACCGTATATTTAACGCGGCCCGCACGGAAATCGTCCATAAAAGCGCTGAATTGCGTTTTTATTTCAGCGGGAAGATAATCACGATAACCGGAATCATCAAAAATAAAATTGAGGTAACCTTCTTTTACTCCTACCGTTGTGCAAGTTCCGTACTGAATTTTTCCGGCAAGAACATCGGCAAGTATCTCTTTGGTCAATTTTTTCTGTTCCATGCTGCCGCAGCCCACGATGAACCCCGGCGCCTGACCATAATCGTTAGTGTTAAAATTCACCGCATAAGCGCCGCGCTCTTTTATGGTACGCACCAGCCCCTGCGCCGCGCCGCCGGCAATCGAAGAAAACACATCAACCCCGGCGTTAATCATACCGGACGCAAGCTCGGCGGCCTTGTTTGCGTCATACCAATTACCAATAACGCGGAAATCCATTTCAATGTTAGGGTCAACGCGGCGGGCGCCGTCGAGAAAACCGGGAACGATATGTCGGGAAAGTAGGGGAAATTCCTGCGCGGCAATAAAACCAATCCGTTTGGCGTCATTGGCATGGGGCATCGTACCGGTAGTAATTAACCCCGCCAGATAACCCAAAAACAGCGCCTGCTCATACTGGTTGTACAGGTAGGCGCTTATCTGGGGATTCCCGCTGTACTGTGCATCGGTAATAATAAATTTTTGCGCGGGGAACGTTGCGCCCACATTGGCGCATATTTCCGGCAAAGACGGATTAGAACCCAGCACCACATCATATACGCCATCGGCCACCAGAGAGCGCAGCTGCTCTTCCCATTCAGCCTGATTAAACCCCGCCTCATAAATTTTTACGGTTACATTGTTATTCTCACCGGCAAATTCCTGCACCCCCGCCGCCAGCATTTCATAGGACGGGCTTCCCGCCAATACGCCGGTAATGTACACCAGCACGGAAAGCGGTTTACCCTGCTCCGGCTGCGCAGCCGGTTTTTTTGCGGTACAGCCAGGCACAAGAGCCATACAAACCAAAAGCACTATTATTTTCATAGATGAGCCTCTTCCAAAACTATAGCAATAACAGAAATGTATGCCTAAAGCAATTACTTGGGGTCCTGCCTGCGGCCAAAAGCACCGTGCCCGCACGGCACTTTTGCCCCAGGCACCCCTCGTTACCTTATTTTCAGCATACATTTCTGAATTACTTCAGTTATGTATCGTTGATAGTTAAAGGTAGCTTTTTCAAAACTGGAGTTTTGAAAAAGCCTCAAGTGTATAGTACAGGCTGATGCATCAAGTTTCAAGTGTGCGGTGACTGACCTTACATAAATCGTGATACCAGTTGAATAATAGTTTCCCGCGCTTCCTTTCGTTGTGCATCTTCCGGCTTGAAAAGCACCGCCGGACTGATGTGCAAAGCGTTACAAATACTTAAAATCGTATATAAATTCGGCGTTCTTTTTCCTGTTTCTATGTAATTAACCTGATTTTGAGATAATCCCGCCTTGAAAGATAAATCCATCTGGGAAATTCTCATATTTTCCCGTTCCTGTCTTAAACGTTCCGCTATATGTTGTATTTGGGCAGTTATTGCCGTCTCATTTTCCATATATTCACTATCAACCATATTTTGTGATTATCTCCACCTTTTTATGTTGACAAAATACAATTTATGGTGTATATTTATACCTAATTAGGTGATTACCCGCCAAAAAGCGGAGTCATACAAAGGGATTCATTATGAAAAACCGGAACATTTTTTCTGTATTTATCCTTATTTTTGTCATTCTTGGCCTGTTTGCCTCATGTGAAGACCCTACTAAATTTGATTCCACGCCTGGCGGACCGCCCCCAACTAGCTATATAGTCAACTTTAGCGCAAGCGGCGGAACCCCGGCCCCCAATCCACAAACCATAGCCGCCGGCGGTAAAGTTGTTATACCGCCCGCTATGACTAAAACCAGCTACGGTTTCGGAGGTTGGTACAAAGAGGCGGCCTGTATCAATCAATGGAACTTTGACTATGATACCGTTATCGGCAATATCACTTTATATGCCATGTGGTACGATCCCGAATCCACTTACACCGTGACTTTTAATGCAAATGGCGGAAGTCCGGCCCCCAATCCACAATTCATATCCTACTACTTCGGTCGAGTTGTTATGCCACCAGCCATGACCAAAACCGGCTACGGTTTCGTAGGCTGGTACAAAGAAGCGGCCTGCATCAATCAATGGAACTTTGGCTATGATTATGATATAGTTAGTAGTAATATCACCTTATATGCCAAGTGGGATGTAGCTTATACGGTTACCTTCAATGCCGATGGCGGAACACCACCTCCGCTCCAACAAACCATAATAAACGGCGGTAAAGTGAGTGAACCTAACATAGCCAAAGAGGGTTATACCTTACAAGGCTGGTATAAAGAAGCATCCTGTATCAATTTATGGGATTTTACCACCGACACCGTTATCAGCAACACAATTCTGTATGCCAAGTGGGGACCTCCGATAGTTGTTTCCGGCAATACCCTTGCAGCCAAATTACAATGGCTTAGTACCCATGCGGCAAGTAACTCCGGTTATATACTTGAGGTTACCGCTGCCTATGAAGAGCTTACTCCCCAGAATCTTTCCTACCCCGGCAAAAATAATATCACCATTCAGCTTAAGGGTATCGGAAACTCACGGGTTATCGCTTTGTCAGGCAGCCGTTCGCTTTTTAGTATAGGGAATGGCGTTACCCTGATTTTGGAAGAAAACCTTATCCTGCAGGGCAATGTTAGTGTAAACGGTAACCTGATTATGAATCAGAGTGTGAAAATTACCGGTAATACTTCCTCCGGCGGCGGGGTGCGTGTAAGTGGCGGAACCTTTACCATGAACGGCGGGGAAATCTCCGGTATTACCAGCTTTTCCTCCGACGGCGGGGTGGTGTATGTGAGTGGCGGAACCTTTACCATGAACGGCGGGGAAATCTCCGGTAATACTTCCTACTACGGCGGCGGGGTGTATGTAAGTGGCGGAACCTTTACCATGAGTGGCGGGAAAATCTCCGGTAATACCTCCTCCATCGGCGGCGGGGTGTTTGTAGGTAGTGGAACCTTTACCATGAACGGCGGGGAAATTTCCGGTAATACCGCCAACACTAGGGGCGGCGGGGTGTTTGGTGGAACCTTTACCATGAGCGGCGGGAAAATCTCCGGTAATACCTCCTCCATCGGCGGCGGGGTGTATGTAGCTGACAGAACCTTCACCATGAACGGCGGGGAAATCTCCGGTAATACCGCTTCCTCCCACGAAGGCGGCAGCGGCGGTGGGGTGTATGTGGATTTTAATGCCACCTTCACTATGAACGGCGGGGAAATCTCCGGTAATACCGCTTCCTCCGTCTTCGGCAGCAACAGCGGCGGCGGGGTGTATGTAGGTAGTGGAACCTTTACCATGAACGGCGGGGAAATCTCCGGTAATATCGCTTCCTCCGAAGTCGGCGACAGCAGCGGCGGCGGGGTGTATGTGCATTACAATGTTTCTTTCTTTGAAAAAACCGGCGGAACCATATATGGCTATACCGCCGGAAACAGCAAGAGTAATGCAGTAAAAAACAATTCCGGCGTTGCACAAAATGACTGTGGTCACGCAGTATATGTTAGTCACAGTAATAGCAGTTATATAAAACGCAAGGAGACCACCGCCGGGTCGGGGAATAATTTGTCTTACATTGGGAGACTCACTCCCCCTATCTGGGATGGGGTGTGGGATTTTTAGAGGGGAATTGGCGCGGTTCTGGTACGCGCGACCGGGCTTCGTATGAGGGAACGGGGGAAATTACAGTTAATCTGTAATACAAATTTTTTGGAGGCAATTATGACACTTGAACAAATAGTTGAAATAAAAAAACAAACACGACTGGCTTTACCGGCTGATGATACTTATCTATATCGTCTTGGTGTAGCATTGTATGGGTTCGCTTCTATAAACAGCTTCATGACAGAGATTATTTGCCACATTGATAAATCGCAGGATAGAATTTCCCTTTTGGATAAAACGTCTGGTCCTATTCTCTGTAAATTCAGAGAAACACTTGATAAAATCAAGGACGAGGAGCAGTACCCGGAAATATATGAGGTTATGTCACGAACTGCGGATTTGTTTGGCAAATTGAACAACCAACGTAATGATATTGCTCATCCTTATCCAATCACAAATGATAAGAATGAACAAATATTACATCGGCGAAAAGATAGTACGGGAAAATATTTTGAGGTTGACAATACGTTTTTAGACCGATTTATTAGTGAGTTGCATGATGTAAGTAGCGGTCTATATGAAATAAGAAAAGTAGTAAGACCAGACTTATGAGCAGGTCACGCAGAAATGCGACGCAAGTATCAGGCGCCAAATTTGCATAGTAATAAATTACCGGAAAAATGCTTGACAAATGGGTGACCATCCGGTACAAATATGGTAACAGAAAAATAAGTATGCAATTTGTTACCGCAAGAGATTTTATGACAAAAATAAAAGAAATTTATGTTTCAAATAAAACAATGTTTGAAAAACGTTTGGCTGCTTTCAAAAAAATTTGGTCACAAGGAAACGATTTAAAAATATTTGAGGAACTGTGTTATTGTCTGTGTACGCCAAGAGAAAAAGCAAAAAATGCCCTAAATGCCATTAATGCATTAACGATGAACAATTATGATCTTTTAATTAATGGTAATTATAAGATAATAGATAAAGTTTTATATGGGAATAAAATTGCCTTACACCCAATCAAGGCAGAACGAATAATCAAGAATAGAAAAATATTTTATCCAAATACCAAAAATATTTTACAGTCAAAATACTGTTTTGATAATATTAAGAAAGTCCGCAAAGAACTTGTACGCGATGTAGTTGGGTTTGGATTTAAGGAAGCGTCCCATTTTTTAAGAAATATTGGTTTTGGCTGCGATTTGGCAATAATTGACAGGCATATTAAAAACCAATTGGTAGAATATGGAGTGATAGAAAGTAATGCAAAATATAAGAACATTACAGAAAAGCAATATTACGAAATTGAGGAAAGAATGATACAATTTGCCAATAAGATTAAAATACCTGTAGACATTTTAGATATGTTATTAATGTATTCTGAGAATAAAGAAGTAATAAAATGATAACCTCTATTGTATTCTCCGCTTTGCCGATAAAATAGCATAGTGCCGGGAACTAGTAAAAAGGGCGTAAAACGAAACAATTCAACTCAAACCCAAAAGCGTAAACGAAAAAAAAGGGTATATACCAAAAAAGCAAAAAAAGGCGCCCCCCGCGACTTTTGGCAGGCGCTTTTGTTTACAGCCGTTCTTATAGCTGCTTCCGGTTTAATTTCGATGGCGGTACTGGGCATCAAGCGGGGGAAGGTTCAACAGGTTCAACAACTGCCTGAATCGGCGGTAGAGTTGGCGATGTTGCCGGTAACAGAGCCGGATACAGCGCTGCCGGAGTTAACCGAGTTGGAAAAGCCACCGGCAAAAACGGCGGTTGTCAACTCCGCCCCCAAAACCAAAAGCGCGGCGGAAAAAATCCCGGCAAATAAACCGGATAACCGGCAACCGTTAAAACCATCTACCGCGAAACCGGTTTCACCGGAACCGGCGGCTCCCCCAAAATTACCGCCCAAACCGGCGCATCAAGGGACATTGGTTTTTATAATTGACGATGCGGGGAACAATTTGAAAGAACTGGAACCCTTTCTCCGTTTTCCCGGCCCGCTGACCATTGCCGTTCTGCCCGGCCTTCCCCATTCAGCGGAAGCTGCCCGGCGTATCCGCGCCGCAGGGAAAGAAGTGTTTCTTCATCAGCCAATGGAGGCAAGCGGCGGACAAGATCCGGGACCGGGGGCCATTTATGAAGGTATGAACGCCGCCGAAATAGCGGCGATACTCAAGCAAAATATTGCGGAAATCGGCCCTGTCGCAGGCATGAACAACCACCAGGGTTCCCAGGTCACCGCGGATCAACAGGCAATGGAAACCGTGCTTGCCTTTTGCCGTGAACAGGGGATTTGTTTTCTCGATTCCAGAACAACCGCCAAAACCGCAGTTCCCGCTGCCGCCCGGAGTATGGGTATAAAAATAGGCGAGCGTAATATTTTTATCGACAATGAACAAGACCGCCTGTCCATGAGCCGTTCTATCGAAAGCGGCCTTGCATTGGCATCACAAAAGGGCAGCGCGGTCATGATAGGCCATACCTGGTCGCCGGAATTGGCTCCGCTGCTTGCAGAATTTTATCAAAATGTCATTGCCCAGGGTTATACGCTTGCTACAGCCTCTGATTTTATCAATCAACATACGCCCTGAAATTTCGGCTTGTAAAAAAAACAGATTTTGGATATAGTGAATTGTGGCACTGTCGCATGGCTAAAGCCATGCTTGCATTTATGGTCGTGGTAACTATTATTGGTGCCTGGGCTGTTTTACTTTTTTCGAATAACACGCCTTGACGGCGTGCAAATAGTTAGCCGGCGTGGCGGAATGGCAGACGCAGTAGACTCAAAATCTACCGTACGCAAGTATGTAAGAGTTCAAGTCTCTTCGCCGGCAGAGCTAATTCTTTATGTAATAAGGAATTGCGAGATAGACTACCCTACAGAGGGCGTTCACAACCTATTGTGATTTAAAACTAAAACAAAAACTGACACAAAAAAGTCATTTTAAATGTCGGGTTTGCAAGGTTGCGGTTATGAACGCTTATCCTTTTTCCGTTTTCAAGAGGGCGAACCGATCCTGTTATTCGGTTTCATTCAAAGACAGCAACGGGAAGTTCCTCTCTCC
>JAITCL010000060.1 GCA_031283105.1 Treponema sp.
AGAAAAGGAACTATTATTAATAAAACTTCCCGTTAAATGGAACAATCTGTTACAAAAGCACTCTTGAAAACTATAGAATACATCGAAGAAAAATTTAATGTTAATCTTGATCATATTTCTGATTTATTTTTAAAAGATATTGTTTTGGAGCTTCGTGAAAGATATACAGATGTTGATTTTTTCTATAAATTTGATAAATCCTCAATGCGACCAGATGGAGGGATTTTAAGTGTTGTTTCTAAAGATGGTAAAAAATATCCCATTTTGATAACAGAAGTTAAAAATCAAGGAACAAATGATATTTTAATGGCACAAGGAAAACCTAAACAGTCAAAAGGAAACGCCATTGAGAGACTTGGCAAAAATGTCATTGGCTTTAGAACAGTTTTATTACATGAATCAATATTTCCATTTGTTTGTTTTGGTGACGGTTGTGATTTTGCTTCTGATTCATCTATTTTAGATAGAGTTATAACAATTTCCATGTTTGGTGAATTAAATAAAATAAGAGTTCATAATGAAGGTCTTAATGGTATATTTAATCGCGGTAGTTTTTATTTTAGAGAGAAAGAATGGTCTGAAAAAGAAATGTTTGAAATAATGAAAGAAATTGCAGAAAAAAGCGTGTATTATTACTTTTCAAAATATGGTGAAAATTGTTTCAAATAAATATATCGTAAGTAAGCATTTCAAACTTCGCCTAACAGGACTGTAACTGTATGCCGCTAAAGCATCGGTTACAGCAAGAACGTTAGGTGAAATGCCAGCAAATTGGTTTATATCAATAATTAGTTTTTATTCAGAAAATCCCATCCGGAGTTTGGTTCGCCTACACCAAAATACCACGGGTTACTATCCGAATTAAGTTGATATATGCCAACCCCTATAACGGCAATTAGAATAGTCAACACGATAACAGGAATTATCCAGCCAAATTTAAAACCATACATAAAATCCTCCTCAAATGTTTCTGTAGAAAATATAGTGCTTATGAGAATAATAGGTTGTTCTAAAATTGCCGTTGATTGTTCCTAAATTGCTTTTTTAATTTCCGGTTTTAAAGCTGCCTTTTTACAATGGGGATACATATATTGCAAACTTTTCCTGTATCAACTGTACTGCGGTCATCGTAAAGTTCAAAAGCAACGCCATTTCCGTCAAGTTCATAACCTGAATTGGGAAGCCACTCGGAAAAAATAATTCGCCATGTATTTTTAATTATTGATGAGAAATTATTTTCATTAGAAGAAGGCGTTGTAAAAACCGCAAACAAGGCTTCGGGTATCGTATAAACATCATAGCAAAAGGGAATAGTAACCCTTGATTTTGCTTCTACTCCGATAAAATATACAAATTTACCTTCTTCATAATCTTTAAAAAAACAAGCTCCGTATTCTGCGTGGAATTTAAGAAATGATTCATGATGTAATTTTTCCAGTCTTCCGTCAGTTCTGCATTCTTCCCATAGTTTTGGAAATTTTTCAAAATTTTTATGATATATATGACCGTTTCCTGTTAGTGAAGTGTTTGAAGGCAGCTTTATATTAAAAGCAAAACCCGCCAACTTAAAGGGCGCTTTTTTTGCCATTATTTTTGGTTCTATAACAAATTCGGAAATAAATTGATTTGTTTTTGAAAGGTCGGGTATCTTTGGAACATCAAATGTAGCATAGGCCCGGTATATTTCCGGCGGACACCCAAAATAACGGTGGAACGCTTTTGAAAATCCTGAATGTGTTTCAAACCCGTAATCTATTGCTATGTTAAGTATCTTTCGTCCAGAATTTAGTTCAGAAGCGGCATAGGCAAGCCGCCTGCTTCTTACATATTCCATAATCGAAGACCCGACGCCGCATTGAAATATCCGGCAGAAATAATACGGAGAAAACCCCGCCCGTTCCGCCAGTTTTTCAACATTCATTTCTTCTTTTATGTGCGCGTCAATGTACCGTAACATTTCCTGTAAAATATCAATATGTTCCAAGTTACTGCCTTCCTTGTCGTATTTTATCATTATTATTATGTTTTGTTGTTCCAAAATTGCTTTTTTATGATCACGCTACCAGTCACCAAAATTGCCTAATACCGTTAATCAAAATTATACGCTGTATATGTTGAATCATATCAATTTAAATTCTCTCGCCGCCTGATCAAGCGCCCGGTTCCAGCGGGGCTGCGTCAGGTACTGGCGGCGGGTTTCCATGTCGTCTATGCGGCCGGCGCGGCTTTGTAACCGTTTGAAAGCAACGCTTACCGCTGTGCTTATGTTAACCAGACTCGAACCGGTTTGTTTAAGAACACGATACCAGGCATAATGGCAGAAGACATCATAGGGATCGATATCCGCAAATTGTCCGCTGCGTAGTATACGCTGCATAGTATTCATGGCTTCTTCGGCCTTGTCAGAAGAGAGGCAGCTCTGGGCAAGGGAATGATAGGTACTGAGCATACGGTCGCGCAAATCGTCCCATGAAAAATACAATAATTCGCACTGGGCAAAACCACTGCGCCAATCCGGCTGTTCAATATATAAAAAATTATTTTCAGGGGAAAGGGAAGGGGAGGGAGATGCGGAAAGTTCTACCGCTCGGGAATAATCTCCGGCAAGGTACATATCTTCAATCTCAAACAACTGCGCGTCATATCCGCCGCCCTGCGGTCTGTAACTCTGAGATGGCCGGCAATATGCCTTTGCGCGGCAGGCCCATACTTCAAGCAAAGTGTTTTTTTCCGGGGAACGGACGCCTTCGGGGTTTTGGCGAATGTTTTCAAAAATATCAATAGCCTGCTGATAAGAGCCAATCTCAAAAGCAAGCCTTCCCAAAAGAAAACGGGAACGGTCAGCCCATTCGGGGTTTCCCGCTTTCAGAAAATGCCTGTGGGCTTTTTCCGCCAGAGTTTTCGACCGGGATAAATTACCGTAAAGCAATTGCACCGAAGCGGCGTAATATGCCGCCATTCCTATATCCTGCAAGCCGCCGGACTTTGCGGCATTTTCCAGGGCAAATCCCAAATAATCGATGGTTTCGCTGGCACGTCCCCGTAAAAGGCTCACTAGCGCAAAGAGACGGTATGCCTGGGCGAGAGCGCCGCCCGGAGCGCCGCCACCGTTTTTTTGGCAGATAAGAGAAGCTTCCTTGACCGCTTCCACGGCGGAATTGCTGTCGCGCAGACCTATAAAATACAGCGACCGGTTAAGGAGCGCCTGAGCCTTGAGCGGCGGAAAAGCGGAACAATCGGGAGGGGCTTCGGCAAAAGCGGCGTGTATCTCATTCAGGTTGCCGGAATGAAGCGCGAGCAGGGTTTCCAGTATGAAGCGCAGCAGGGGAGCGCGGGTGGGGCCGGTTGTGGCCGCCGGTATTCCGTTCTGACGAATGTTTTCAAGGGCTGCATCGTCCGCGCCGGTCAATTCACCATGAATAGACTGCAGAATCAGGCCGTCGCTTATTTCTTCCGCGCCGTTGAGTTCTTTTAATATTTCCAGCAAGTGAAGGCAGGGTTCAATTTTTTTCTGCGCCACCCAGTCAAGCAGACGGCTGCGAACCAATGCCCGGACACGGTCTTTCCGTTCTCCCAGCGCGGTTTCCGCCTGATACTGAAAATGCCTGTTCCAGGGGCGCGGATCCAGCGGCGTGTCGAGCGCCCGGTGGGCGTACAACATTGAAAGAGCGCGGGAAATCATCAAGGGACTTTTGCCCGCTTCTTCAAGCAACTGCGGAATGAGATCGGGCGGAAAATACCGCCCCAGCAATAAACAAGCATAACCAATTTCCCACAGATCAAGGGGAAGATCCGGCGATTCCCCATGCGTTTCCTCTTCAGCGTTGATTCTGGTCAACTGGGGGAACAGCGGTTTCCATTTTGCCAGGTCTTCATCGTTAATTTCTCCGGTGCAAGTTCCCAACAGCAAAAAGTTATGCCAGCCGCGCAGGGATTCTATAACTATGTCCGTTATTGTCTGTTCCGCATTCTGAAGATTTTCAAGAATGATGATGGGAATTTTCCCCTGATCATGAGAGACCCTGCGGTACAGGGTAAGCAGCAATTTAAAGAAACGGCGCGCTCTGCGGATAGCAAACGGCAACGGCTTGTCTCTGAGCCGCTGACGAAAAAGAAATTCCCCCGCGGCGGTTATTTCTTCTTCTGTCGATATAGGGTGCATCCATTCCGCCCATGAATCAATCAGGGCGTTGACTACCCCGCTGTCAAAGCGGACAAACAGGGGGGAGAAATCTCCGTTATCGCCGGAATTGGCAAAACCGGCAACCCGCAGATAAAGTTTGTCGCGTTTTCCTTCAAAAGACTGACTGGCGACCAGAACGGCTGGCCGCTGTCCCAAATCAGATAATTCGATATTTGTTTTTTTCAGGGAAAAATCAGTTTTGGCTGTAGGAACAAAAATCTTTATCGCGTTAAGGCGGGTAAGAGGCCCGGTGTTGTATTTGTATGCGGCTGTTGTCCATCTCCCCTCTTCTTCAACGGTGAGGTAGGGGCGCATTGCCTCGGCGGCGGTTTTATCAAGGAAAATCCCGCCCTTTTCACCCGCCAGAAAACGGCACAGGGGACTGACTGTTTCGGGTAACGCCGTTCCCAGAAGCAGTGAATATCCATGCAGATCAAGAGCGGAATCTTCCAGCGTTTGCGCCAATGTTTCGATGAACATCAGCATATCGAGCCAGAACCCCAGGGAATTTTCGTCAAACGCAGCCCGTATCAGACTGCGATCTCTGGTTATTTTTCCTCCTGCTTCCTCAATTGCGCGGGCGGTAATATCCTCCAAACGGGGGATAAGATCAGGCCGTGTCCGCTGCAGTTGGCGCTTAAACCGGAGGAAAAAGGCCATTTGTACCATAATCGTATTATCGGCAGATAACGTTTTGATTTTACTCATCTGCACCCTTCTGGTGCGTTTTGTTCGTGGCGAGGGTCTTTTTATCGGGCGTTTTGGTTTAAAACCCCGAATTTGGGCTTTTTTAGGCGATTTTTGAGGGTTTAGGCTGTAGCGGCAATCCGTTCCCGCACCATTTCGCTGATTAGTTCGGCGGGGGTTTGTTTAGTTGCCAACATTCGGGCTTGCAGATATTGGGCGGAAAATTGGTCAAGGGCTACCAGCATACTGTTGCGGTAGTTTTTGATGAACGGGCCTTCAACATCGGTAAGTTTCGGGACGGTGCGGGTTAGTTCCTCGTCTAATGCGTCCGCTTCTTCATCGGTTAATATCGGCATTAAATACTCCTTGGAAGATATTGGTACATTTCCTTCCGGCATCTCATGGCATGAAAGACATTGGCGATACCAACACCGTTGGCATCTTCGTCCACTAAATTATACATGATTTCAAGCAGATTGCCTTTCAAATCAAACCCTATTACCAGATATTTATTGTTATGTTTCTCCATTAGTCTGTCTACCAACGGGACTGCCATCGCGCAATCTATGTCCCTGATGGTTACATTATGTTTGAACGCTGACGGATTGCAATAAATAGTGGTATACACGTTTCCAGTATATATTCACCGCCATAGGGGGTCAATTACTTTTACTACCCCGTTATTCTGCCTTTTTCGGTATCAGGCACTGTTGCGCTACCCTTTATAAACCATGACTACTAAGATTATCTGCCAAATCATTGAAAATGTTGTCAATATATGGGCAATCATATTGAACTTTAATAATTGCCTTATTGTCTACAACATCAATATCCCGTTTCCATGTTTGGTCGGTCGCGGTTTTTACTATCCATACCTCTTGGACTTTCTCTTTTAATTTGTTTTTATCCGAATCTGTCACTATACTGCTGGTGTTCCATGCGGCAGTTAACGCGGTAGTTACGCCAATGGCTTGCGCGTTAGTTACTCCTGCTTTTTGCCAAATCGGAATTTGTACATTGGTCTGATATTCCGAAATATACCCACGGGGTATTACAACACACGTACATTTCGCTGTTCCTGCGGCTTCACAAGTACAAGGCAGATAATGTTCCTTTGGATTACAGGTGCATACTACCGTTTTATTACCGCCGCCGCCGTTGTCGCACACGGTAAGAACAAGCGCGAATACCACCGCCAGTGTTAAACTGATTTTTCTGTTTTTCATTCTTAAACTCCTTTTGTTGATATATGAAAAAGCCTTGTACAAGGCTTATTTCCAAGCGTTACCCGAATACGCAAAAGTTCCTTGAATTCTCGCTTCCATTCCCAAAAAATCTCCTAATTACTATATGTAACATAGTATTATTATATTGAGCATAGTTTGTCAAGGGAGAAAACTACACCATTATTACTCCACAGGTAGTATATGGCTCGATTAAATGAGATTTTTGCCTATAATTTGAAGAAAAAACGCAAGAAATTTGGTATGACACAGGCTCAATTAGCTGAAAAAGTCGATGTATCAACCCATCATATTGGAATGCTCGAAATCGCCCGTAACTATCCTACACTTGAACTCGTAGAACGCATCGCTGATACCCTAAGTATTGAAGTCCATGAATTATTTATTGATCCTCTTTCACCGCATGAACAACTTGAACGTTTATACCAGACCGTGGCGAAGGATATTAAGCAATTGGTCGCTGAAACCATAAAAGAAGCTCTAACAATTAACTATAACGGTATCCTCCAAAAGTAATATTTAAGAGAAAAGCAAAAATGTATGCCCAAATGAAGTAATTTGGAGGCTTATGGCTTTAGCCCTAAAAATATGCTATAGTGTAGACGCTTATGGAACTGGAGTTTATTTTTCGTGATACAGCTTTTCAACATGGTCTTACGGAAGCGGATATACGCCATGCCTTTAAGACCTGTTGCCATGTGGGACAATATCAAAGACGTACAAATGTATTATTGCTTTTGGGCTTTGATCTGAATGCAAATCCGGTTGAAATACTGTATAATGAACTTGCAGATAATGGCATTAACGTTTTTCACGCAATGCCTTGCCAGAAGAAATTTTATCACTTATTTGAAGAGGGAGAAAGTCT
>JAITCL010000075.1 GCA_031283105.1 Treponema sp.
TTCCATTCCGCCCATGTCGAAATATAAAGTGTCATATTCATTAAAAAATTCTATTGTCAATCCCGCTTTTGCCAATGGATTGATTATGTCGCTGATTTTATACATCCAACCGTAATTAACTCCCATTTTGTTTTCTGAAAAATAATCAGGCATTTCTTCGTTATATTCGGGTTCTCTGATAAAATACGGGTATTTTATCTCAAGTTTATTTTCGCGTAACTTGTCCTCGTCAAAAACCATATAAAATGGATGCCCATCCAAAACATATAAAACGCCGTTTTCCTTTAATAAATGTTTTACAGTTTGTGCCCATTTATTCAAATCGGGAAGCCAGCACAATACACCTTCGGTTGTAAATACCATGTCATATTTTTTATCATGTTTTTCCTTGAATTCCATAATATCGGATTCAATGAAATCAATGTTTTTAATGCCCAATTCCGCAGACATTTTTTTTGCATAGAAAATATTTTCAGGCGCTAAATCAACTCCCGTAACAACCGCACCTTTTTGAGCAAGCAGAATAGTATCAGCCCCTGTATTACATTGCAGGTGAATTACCGTTTTCCCTGAAATATCACCTAATTCTTCTTCGATGATACTGCTAAAACTGCACTTTTTTTCCTGTAATGCTTTTTTGCAGTGTTCATAATGAACTTCAGCCAACGATCCCCATGCCGCTTTGTTTGCCTCAATTTCTTTCATTTTAAGATACTCCTTTTATGTAAAATATGTAATATTGAGCATGAATATTTGTCAATACGTTCATAATGTAACATATAAACAGAATTAAAAAATAAAGCCATGCCGGGTGACAAACACCGGGCTTTGCCGTTATAATACACCTATACAATGATTCGCCTAAAGAATGAAAAACAAATCGAAGGAATCAGAAAATCCTGCAAAATGCTGTCCGCCATGTACCGGGAGCTTATCCCTCTGGTAAAAGTCGGCGTGGAAACCATTGAGATTGACCGCTGGGTACGCAGTTGGATTAAGCAAGCGGGCGGCAAGCCGGTATTTTTGGGTTACGGCCCGCGGAAAAACCCCTTCCCCGCGGCGATCTGCATTTCAATCAACAACGAGGTGATTCACGGCATACCCGGTAAACGGAGAATCCGCGAGGGAGATTTGGTGGGGCTTGACTGCGGCATTGATTTGGGGGGCTTTATCAGCGATCAGGCGGTCAGTATTGAAGCGGGCAGGGTCAGCCGTGAACTGCATGAGCTTAATGTAACCACCAGAGAGTGTCTGTACAAAGGCATTGCCGCCATCAAGCCCAAAGACCGCCTGCTTCAGATTGCGCGGGCGGTGGAAGGCCATGCCAAACCCAAGGGTTACGGCATTGTGCGGGAGTACTGCGGCCACGGGGTCGGTTTTGAACTGCACGAAGACCCCCAGGTTCCCAACTATCCCCACGGCGCGAACCCCCGCATGAACAACGGCATGGTATTTGCCATAGAGCCGATGATCACCCTGGGAACCAGCGATGTCGAAGTGCTGGAAGACGGCTGGACTGTGGTCACCGCCGATGATAAACCATCCGCCCATTGGGAACATACCGTTGCCATTTTCCACGACCAGGTCGAAATTCTCACCGACCCTTTGGAAAATTTCATTGGTAAATGATGTAAAGGGCAGGTTGTAACTATTTGCGGATGTTTTTATTATAATTATTGATGAAATTAATAGTCATAATGAGGAGAAACTGATATGAATCTGGTACGAAAGTTGTCATCAAAAAACCTGCTGGTATTTAACCTGGTATTGATCGGGGTCATTTTCGGCTTTTCACTGGCCTTTTTGTCCTTTTCCTGCTCAACGCCCAAAACGCGCTTTGTCGCCCGTGCGCAGGAAAATCCGGTCGTCATTTCCGAAAACGCCCTGGCAATAGCCGAAGGGATGCAAAACGCCTTTAACGCGGTATCCGACAAGGTACTGCCTTCGGTGGTGGAGTTAAAAACCGTTTCGGTACGGCGGCAGCCCATTCCCAATTTTAACGGAATCCCCTGGGAATTCTTTTTCGGCCCCCGCGAGCGCGGCCCCGACAGCCGGGGACAGGAGCGGGAATACCGTTCGCAGGGTCTCGGCTCAGGAATCATTGTCCGCAAGAAAGACAAAACCTATTATGCCATAACCAATCACCATGTGGTCGATAATTCCACCGAAATCCGGGTAGCCACCAAAGACGGCAAGGAATATTCCGCCAAACTTGTGGGAAAAGACGAGCGCAAAGACCTGGCGATGGTCTCTTTTGAAACAAGCGACAATTATCCTCTGGCAACGCTGGGCGATTCCGATACCGTGCGGGTGGGCGACTGGGCAATAGCAATGGGCAATCCGCTGGGCGAACAATTTTCATTTTCCGTGACGATGGGAATCGTCAGCGCGGTGGGACGCACCGGCGGGCCGGGCGGCAACATCAACGATTTTATTCAAACTGACGCGCCCATCAATCAGGGAAACTCAGGCGGCGCTTTGGTCAACATACGTGGCGAAGTTATCGGCATTAACACCTGGATCGCCAGTAATACCACCGGCGGCGGCAACGTGGGCCTGGGCTTTGCCATTCCCATCAACAATACCAAACGGTCAATAGATGAATTTATCAGTTCCGGGACGGTCAGTTACGGCTGGCTGGGAGTGTCGCTTATCGAGCCGGGCAAGGAAACCGCTGCGGCGATGGGTATTGAAGGCAAGCGGGGGGCAATGGCATCGCAGGTCTTCCTCGGCTCCCCCGCTGACAAAGGCGGCATTAGCCCCGGCGACTTTATCACCCATGTTGACGGAAAAGAGGCGAGGGACGTCAACGCGCTGACGAGAATGGTCGGTGATCTGAAACCCGGCGACCGCGCGACATTTACGGTCATCAGGGACGGCGCTTCAAAAGACATTCAGGTTCGTATTGAGACCCGCACCGATCAGGTCGCCTCGGACAATAAGAAGCTCTGGCCTGGTCTGTACCTGATACCTCTCACTGACGAAGTCAAGGAGACGCTCGATCTGAGCAAGGATGCAAAAGGTTTATATGTAGCTCAGGTAATGGCCGACAGCCCCGCAGATGTCATCGGTCTGCGGCAGGGTGATTTGATAAACGCCATAAATGGGGAAAATATCAAAGACCTTCCCGCTTATTATAAGTTGCTGCGGGAAAAAACCGGCAAAGAGCTGTGGTTTGGTTTTACCCGCGGAGAATCGACGCTGGAAACCCTCAAGTATAAACGTTAGGAGAAGAAAATATGCGTTCTTTAGTTACCATTCAAAAAGTAAAATTGATAAGCGCCATTGCGGATTCTGATTTTCTGGAAACCGCCCATATCATGGGCTGGCAGTGCGTGGTAAAAAAAGGCGAATTTCAGGCGGGCGATCTGGGCGTATATTTTGAGGTTGACAGTTTTCTGCCGGTGGAGCCGCGCTATGAATTTTTACGCGGTTCGTCATTCCGCGAAAACGCCGATAACGGCATCGGTTTCCGTATCCGCACGGTAAGAATGAGAGGGCAGCTTTCACAGGGACTATTGCTGCCCTTTGAAAAATTTCCCGAACTTGAAGGTTTTAACGAAGGCGATGACGTTACCGAAAAACTGGGAGTAAAAAAATGGTACATTCCCGAAACAGCCAACGACAGCGGAGTGATGATCGGAGACCGTCCCTACGGAATACCGGCCTCCGATGAAATACGCATTCAGTCGGCGCTGGAACTGCTTGACCAGTTACACGACAAGCCCTACTACATCACCACCAAAATGGACGGCACTTCCGGCATTGTGTATTACATTGACGGGAAAATCGGGTGCTGCAGCCGCAACAAGGAAATTAAAGATGACGAAACAGCCCTGTACTGGATGCCGGTTTACCAATACGGCCTGAAAGAAAAACTTGCGCAGTACGGAAAAAATATTGTCTTAACCGGCGAGATATGCGGCCCCGGCATACAAAAAAACAAATTGCGGCTGCCCGGCATCGAATGGTATATATTCGATGCAAAGGACTGGGATTCCGGTTCATACCTTCCCTACGACCAGTTATGCGAAATCTGCGCCTCTTTTGGAATTCCCGTTGTCCCCCTTGAAGAACGCGGCGAACATTTTGCGTATTCTCTGGAAACCCTGCTGGAAAAGGCAAAAGGCAAATACCCCAGCGGGCTTGATAAAGAAGGCATCGTGGTACGCGACATCAACCGCCCCAAAGCGATTTCATTCAAGGTGTTGAACAATGATGCGTTGCTTAAAGAGAAAGATTAGGGAACCACTAATTAATTCACTGATGGGTCTGGGTGTGTAAACCGGCACAGGGAACAGCGCCGGGGCTGCCAAAACAGATGGGGGAACTCAACTACGCAGCCCCCGCACGGCTTCTGTGCATCATTGAAAGCTACGGGTAATTCCACTATCAGCGTGTCCTCTTGTTTTCCGTGCCGTGCGGCTTTTACTGTACACCTGGTTTTTGCCTTTACTCCCTGGTCTGCTCCGTCGAAGAACCCCATAATGTTTTGGCAGCCCCCGCGCTGCTCCCCTGTGCCGCCCTATAATCAATGTAACAGGATAAATGCTGTTATCCTATGATAGAGACCAGCCGGAGGGGGCGTATTGTTTGCTCCCCTATCCTCTTCCTCCGTGTTCTCCGTGTCCTCCGTGGTGAAAATTCTTCCCTGCTTTCTCATCTCGCGTAGCTTCCCGCTCGCTTGCCCGCCCCCTCCGGCTGGAAAGGTGACAGTCACCTTTTGCTCATGTTATAATGCCCCATGCGCTACTACAGCACCCGCAGTAAAAACAATGCGGTCAACTTCGCAACCGCCGCCCTCACCGGCCTTGCCCCGGACGGCGGACTGTTCGTACCGGAAGAAATTCCCCAGTACCCTCAGGCCGTACTGTCCTCGCTGGGAACAATGGACTACCGCGACATCGCCCTTGAAACCATCAAACCCTATGTGCGGGGCGAAATACCCGATACCGTTCTGGAAGATATTGTCCAATCGGCGTATCCCTTTACCGCGCCGCTGGTGGGCGTTGGCGGGCGTTTCATACTGGAATTGTTTCACGGGCCCACCGCCGCCTTCAAGGATTTTGGGGCGCGTTTCATGGCGCGGGCCTTCGCCTACCTCCGCCGCGGCGAGGAAAAACCCCTGCACATTCTCGTTGCCACGTCAGGCGATACCGGCGGCGCTGTCGCCGATGGTTTTTTTCAAGTCCCCGGCATTTCCGTCACCGTGCTGTACCCCAAAGGCAGAATTACCCCCTTGCAGGAAAAACAAATCGCCGGTCTTGGCGGCAACATTTCCGCCCTCGCCGTTGAAGGCAGTTTCGACGATTGCCAGCGTCTGGTAAAAGCCGCCCTTGCCGACGAAAACCTCAAAAAGAAAACCGCGCTTTCATCGGCAAATTCCATTAACATCTCCCGGCTCATTCCCCAGGCCGTTTACTATACCGCCGCCGCGGGCAGAGCTTTTGCAGGCCGTACCGATCCCGACGGTGAAGCCACTCCAAGAAAGGGAACAGGGAGTAGGGAATGGGGAGTAGGAAGTGTTGTTAGTAAGCATAGTGAAGTTACCAATACGCAAAGCCAACAAACAACTCCCCCACCCCCCACTCCCCACTCCCCACTCCCTATCACCCTGTGCGTACCTTCTGGCAATTTCGGCAACTTAACCGCCGGACTCTACGCGCTGAAAATGGGAGCGCCCATTAAACAATTTATCGCCGCTACCAACATCAACAAAACCGTTCCCGATTATCTGGCATCGGGCGAATATCAGGCGCGTACATCACAGGCAACCATTTCCAACGCGATGGATGTCGGCGCGCCGAGCAACTTTGAACGCATGGCGGCGCATTTTTCCTGGGAGGAAATGCGGCGCGTCATTGTGGGCGTTTCCGTTTCCGATGAAGAAACGCGGGAAACCATTGCGCGGGTGTACCATGAAGCGGGCTATTTTCTCGACCCGCACAGTGCTGTTGGCTGGAAAGGCGTGGACAAACTCATTGCGGAAAATAAAATTGACGGTCAGGTCGGCGTGCTTTCTACCGCGCATCCGGCAAAATTTTCCGAAACCGTTGAACCGCTGGTTGGCCCCGCGCCGGTTCCGGCTTCCCTTGCCCATGCCATGCAACGCACCGTGAATTCGCAAACCATTCCCGCCGAAGTGTCCGCGCTGCTGGAGGCGCTGTTATGAAAAACTGCCCCTGCGGTTCAGGCCGCCCTTATGCCGACTGCTGCGAACCGTACATCACCGGCAAGGCAAAAGCCCCGACTGCCGAAGCCCTTATGCGCAGCCGCTATTCCGCTTACGCCGAACACGCAATCGACTACATTATCAATACCTGTGTTCATAAAGGCAAAGACGACATCGACTACGAATCAACCCGCAACTGGAGCGAAAGGTCAACCTGGCTGGGCCTCAAAATTATCTCCTGCGAAAAAGGCGGCCCCGCCGACACCGAAGGAACGGTAGAATTTGAGGCAACGTATGAAAGCAAGGGTCTGAAAGACGTTCATCATGAAAGGGCGCAATTCAAAAAACAAAATGCCAACGGCGAATGGTTATACGATGAGGGGAGCGTTGTCCCCCGCACGGTAGTTCGCACCGGCCCCAAGACAGGCCGCAACGACCCCTGCCCCTGCGGTTCGGGCAAAAAGTACAAACACTGTCATGGCAAGTGAGAGTCACACTCGGTGTCAGTTATCATTTTTTGCCGCCGTTGTTTACTTGACATTTTTTCTAAAAAAGAGTACCATTACCCCATGATGAAAAAACAAGAGGGAAATGAATGATTTTTATTGACTTTTCCCGGCTATGTGGTATAATTCTCTCTCTCTCTCTCTCTCTCTCTCTCTCTCTCTCTCT
>JAITCL010000126.1 GCA_031283105.1 Treponema sp.
CAAAAAGGTCAAAATTCACAATATTTTGCGATAATTTTGACTTTGTGCGAACATTAATTGGTGAAATTGTATCAAATAAAGTCGCTTGAACACCCATGTTTGATATAATAATGAAAAAATATGACTTTGTAAAGGAGTTCAAAACCTTCAAAAATGAACGAAATATTCAATCTTTCATTATTTTACAGATAATTCTGGCATTTCAAATTTCGCCTAACTACCTTTAGGCGTTGTATCAACTCCGTGAATGAATGAAGGCCGCGCATAGTACCTGGCACCAAATTTCCCGTCTCCGGCTTCTTCAAAAAACACTATACACCGGTATAGGTTGTATTGTAAGCGGAAAATTTTCTACACTCATCATAAAGAGAACAGCTTGACTAACTCATTGATAAAAACATTGACGGGGCTGAAGGGGAATCCCCGCGCCTGCGTGTATACCGAACCCCTGTGGGGCCTTTCCCTGAATCTGTGCATGCCCTATGCGTCGGTGTATATGCTGGCTGTGGGTCTGAACGATTCCCAGGTGGGGCTGGTCGCCACCATCTATATGCTTTCCCAGGTGGTCTTCGCTTTTTTAAGCGGGCCTGTTACCGACAAACTGGGAAGGCGAAAAGCAACAGCCATGTTTGATTTTATCGCCTGGTGCATACCGTGCATTATCTGGTGGCGGGCCGAAGGCTTGTGGTTTTTTATTGTCGCCGCCCTGTTCAACGGGGCCATGCAGATTCCCACCAATGCCTGGGACTGCCTGCTTATCGAGGATGCGGAAAAAAGCCAAATCACCGGCATCAATTCCCTGATAGTAGCCGCGGCGCAGTTTTCGGTTCTCTTTGCGCCCATTTCGGCGATTCTCTTTTCCCGGCTCACTCTGGTTCCCGCAATCCGCATTCTCTACATCAACGCGTTTGTGGTAATGACCCTGAAATTAACCCTGCTGTATATTTTTTCCCGCGAAACAAAAATGGGCATGATCCGCCTTGCGGAAAGCAGGGGGAAAAGCATTTTTTCCCTTGCCGCCGGTTATGGCGGCGTTCTTAAAATTATCGGCAAATCCCGCGGGACGATTTTTGCCCTGATTATCACCACTCTGGTATGGATCGTGGGGCTGATCAATACAACTTTCTGGCAGGTTATTGTCAGTAAAAAACTTCTCGTTCCCGACGCTCTTCTGCCCCTGTTTCCGATTTTAAAATCCGCGATTGTTATTGTTTTGCTGTTTCTGATAGCGCCCCGTTTAACCAAAGAGATTTTAAAACTGCCTCTGCTTACCGGTTTTGCCTGTTGGTTTACCGGACAGACGCTTCTCATTCTTGCCCCTGTCCACAGCCCCGCAAAATATATCATATTGTGCGTTTCGTTAATTTTTGACAGCTTTGGTTACAGTTATTTATTTATGCTTGCCAAGTCTTTAACGGCCTTTCATATAAATCCTGCGGAGCGGGCCAGGGTACAGGCCATTATGAATCTGATCATTATGACTGCGACCGCCCCCTTCGGCTGGATTGGGGGTATGCTTTCCGATATTTCACGTAACCTTCCCTTTATCCTTAACCTCGGCTTTTTAATTGCGGGTTTTTGCATCACGGTGGCGTATTATAAAGACGTACATCGCTAAACCAGTATACTTTTTTGCCGTTTTCCTGTATAATAGGCGGTCATGGCTGAAAGGCAGGATATACAATCACAGGCGAATCCGCTGATTGTCCAAAGCGACAAGACTTTGCTGCTGGATATTCATGCGTCCCGGGCCGAGCAGGCGCGTTCGGCGATTATTCCTTTTGCCGAACTGGAAAAATCGCCGGAGCATATCCACACTTACCGCATTACGCCCCTGTCCCTGTGGAACGCCGCCAGCGCCGGTTTTACGTCCGCCGCTATTGTGAAAATTCTTGGTGAATATAGCCGCTATCAAATTCCCTTGGGAATAATCGAAAGTTTTTCTGATACCATATCCCGTTACGGAAAGATTAAGATGATTGCTGTGCCGGACGGCGCAGACAAGGGATACGAGTTATTTTTGAAGATTGAAGACCCGGCGGTATCGGCGGAAGTTGCCGCGATTAAATCATTGGAAAAATATCTGATAAAAACCGGGGAAGGCTTTTTATTGCGGCTGGTGGATCGCGGCAGCGTTAAACGGGAGTTAATAAAACAGGGCTGGCCGGTGCAGGATCAGGCGCCGCTGGTTAAAGGCGGTGATTTGGATATTGCTCTGCGCAGCGAAAGCAATTCGGGAAGACCCTTTGCCCCGCGGGATTATCAGATTGAAGCGGCCCGCGCCGTGTTGGGGGACGGCGGCCCCGGCAGCGGCTACGGAGTGGTGGCGCTGCCCTGTGGTTCGGGCAAGACCATTGTCGGCATGGTGATTATGTCGCTCTTAAAAACCAATACCCTGATTTTAACGACTAATGTCGCGGCAGTGCATCAGTGGATAGAAGAACTGTTGGATAAAACTGAATTAAACCCTGAACAAATCGCCGAGTATTCCGGCGACTCAAAATCGGTAGCGCCGGTTACCATCGCCACCTATCAGATTATTACCTGGCGGCCTGGCCGTGACTCCGATTTTCCCCACTTCAAGCTTTTCCGCGAGCGGCAATGGGGGCTTATTATTTATGATGAAGTGCATCTGCTGCCCGCGCCGGTATTTCGCGTAACGGCTGAATTGCAGTCGGTGCGGCGTCTGGGGCTGACCGCGACTTTAATCCGCGAGGACGGCGCCGAGGACGCGGTGTTCAGCCTTGTCGGGCCAAAACGTTACGACGTGCCGTGGAAAGACCTTGAGGTTAAGGGCTGGATTGCCGAGGCGCTCTGCACGGAGATTCGCCTCGATTTGCCGCAGAGGCTCAAAGTACCCTATGCGGTCGCTACCCCCCGCGAGAAGTACCGCATTGCCAGCGAAAATCCGCTTAAAGAAGAAATTGTCACGCAGCTTGTCGAAAATCACCCTGAAGATCAGATTCTGGTTATCGGCCAGTATCTGACGCAGCTCAACTCGCTGGCGAAACTTCTGAAAGCGCCGCTGATTACCGGAAAGACGCCCAATGCCGAGCGGGAGAGGATTTACGCCCGCTTTAAGCGCGGCGAGGTAAAATTGATTGTAGTTTCGCGGGTTGCCAATTTCGCCATTGATCTGCCGGACGCTTCAATGGCGGTGCAGGTTTCCGGCTCATTCGGGTCGCGGCAGGAGGAGGCCCAGCGGCTGGGGCGGATTTTGCGTCCCAAAAACCGCGATGGTATTTACCACCATGCGCTGTTTTTTACCCTGGTTTCACGTCAAACTGTTGAGGAAGATTTTGCGGCAAACCGGCAAAAGTTTTTGGCCGAGCAGGGTTATAAATACTCAATTCAACACTGGAACATTAATCATGAATAATTTTCGTTCGATAGAATTCTGGAAAGAGTCGATAATGACTCTTCCCGACAACGCTTTTTTTGACCTGCTGCGAAGCGTATTCGGGAAAATTAAAACTCCCTATAACAAACAAATTTTGGCGGGCGATCTTGAAAAATTCCTGTTACGCGAAGATATTCAAAAAAATATCGCCTGTTATATTGATGATAATGATATTCGTATCATTGCCGCGGTCGCCGCCCTCGGTGAACCTGCTTTGAAAGATTTGGAGATTTTTTTTGACGGCGACTTAAATTATGCCGAACTGCACGATCTGGTTGTCAATCTGGAGGAACGGCTTATCCTTTACCGCTTTTTTGAAAAAGGCCAGGACCAACGGCAGGGACAAAGGCCGGGCAAAGGACAAGGCCGTGGGCCGGGACGCCTCGCCCTGAATCCGGCGCTTAAATCAATTCTTTCGCCGCTTGCCGAAGATAAATCCATGCTGTTTTCCTCGGTTTCCATTGATGAAGTTTCTCAAGATGAAATAACGCGCAATAAAAATAAAATTTTTCTTGACGACCGTATACTGGCGGCGCTGCTTTCTTTTGTTTCCCAAAATAAATTGTTTTTTAAAGCAGGGGGAGGGGAAGGAGGCATACGTCAAAAAACGCTTAACGCGGCGGAATCGCTGTTTCCCGGCCTGCCGCTGGAAACGGTGATTGGCGCTTTGCAGGTTTTGGGTCTGTTTTTTGCCGAGAATGAAACGCTCGTTCCCGATTACCGGCGTTTTTCCGCATTTGGCACACTTGACCGTCAGGGGCGGCTGATATACTGCGCGGCGGGCATTTTGTGTTCTCTTGAATCTAAAGAAATTGATGCGGCTGTTGGCTTTTCTCCCTGGCTGTTACGTTCCAGGGTTCATAATTACGCGGAAATAATTAACCGTTTATACAGCTCGATTGATACAAAACGCCTGTACCCATCCGTAACCCTGCGAAAACTGGTGTATATGATGGAACGCGCCGATGCCGCAAACGGCGGCGCTGCGAATGGCGGCGTCATAAATGGCGGTAAAATTATCGAAGTAATGGAAGAAATCGGTTTGATTGTTTCGGTATCGGATAAATATTGGTATAAAGCGCCATTTACGGAAATTTCCGCGCCGGATTCCCCGTTAATCGCCATAGATACCCCTTGTACATTATTACTGTATCCTGAAATTGCGTATAACGATGCAGTCGCCATTGCCGCCTTTGCGGATATTATTGAAGCCGGTATGGCTGTCCGGTTTGAGATAAGCCGGGATTCCGCGGTTCAGGCTTTTGACCGGGGTCTTACCGCCGCCGCGATTATTGAACTTTTACAACGTCTTTCACATAACCGGATAAATGAAAATTTATCTTTTACCCTGTGTGACTGGGAAAAACGTCACGGGGAAGTAACTTTGCGCCGGGGGCTGATACTGACTCTTTCGCCGGAACAGCGCCATCTGGCCGAAACAAAATCATTGGCAAGATTTATAACGGAAACCCTTGCGCCGGGAATTTATATGCTGCCGGAATCTGCGGAAGACAGGGTTGTTCAGGCCCTGCGCAAGGCGGGTGTCGCCATTATTGCCCGCCGGGGGGAGGGCGGGGACAATATGCTCCATGACGGGGAGTCTTCCACCGGGTCTCTCCGGAGTTTTTTCCTGTCGCTCCATGCGCCGCTGCAAGCGCCGCTTCCTGCCGGCGCTATTCCCAACGGTTTGCAGAAAAATTCTTCGGCCTCTATCTTAATCGAAAGTTTTCATTCTATACTGAATAAAGTGCGTCCCAAAGGGGAAGAGCGGGATGAAATGGCTGCCCGTATCGACCGGCGGCTGATATTGTGCGAATCCCAGTTGAAGGACGCGGTCGTCCGTTACGAAAAACTTGAAGCCCGCGGCCTGGATTACGTGGGCAAGGCTTTGATTGCAAAACAGGCTATCAGTCTGCAAACGCCGGTGGAAGTTATCTGGCCAGTCAAACAAAAGCAGGAGCGTATTTTTGGAATTCCAAAAATGCTGGAGAAAGCGGACAGCGAAAGTATTCTGGTGATTGACCCCCTGGACGACGGGGACGTTCTTCGCGTTCCTCTGGGAAAAATCAGTTTATTGCGGCGGAGAAGAAAATCCATTTTTGAGGAGTGATTATGCCTTTATTCGGAGATCAACAGCCGGCTGAAATACGACAGGCGAAACTTGCCGTTCTTATTGACGCGGACAATACCCAGCCCGCAATTATTGAGGGCCTTCTGGACGAAGTTGCCAAATACGGCATTGCCAGCGTTAAGCGAATTTATGGCGACTGGACGAGTACCAATTTACGTTCATGGAAAGACCGTCTGCTGGAATATGCCATTCAGCCCATTCAGCAGTTTTCGTATACATCGGGCAAAAACGCCACCGACTCGGCGATGATTATTGACGCAATGGATTTGCTTTATACCGAAAAGCTCGATGGTTTCTGCATTGTTTCCAGCGATTCCGATTTTACCCGCCTTGCCGCGCGGTTGAGGGAGAGCGGCCGTATGGTGTACGGTTTCGGCGAAAAGAAAACGCCGCGGGCTTTTGTCTCGGTTTGTGATAAATTTATTTACACTGAAATATTACGGGACACTCAGGAAGAAGCCGATGACGAAGATTCCAAACCAACCGCCAAACCAAAAAAAGATTTTAAGGTAGACCGTAAACTCCTCAAACTGCTGCGGGAAACCGTTGACGATCTTGCCGAAGAATCCGGCTGGGCCTACCTCGGCGGCGTAGGCAACAAAATCAACAACCGCTCGGCGGATTTTGACCCCCGCAACTACGGCTTCAAAAAACTGGGCGATATGTTCCGCGCCATTCCCCAATTTGAAACCGAGGAACGTCCCCAAGCCAACGGAACAGGCAGGCAGGTGTATATTCGCTGGAAACGGAAACGATAGCAATCACCATGCGTGTTAACTTTAGAAGAATATAACCACGGAGGACACGGAGGGGAGAAGATTGTCGTATCAAAACTCCGTGGTAAAAATTCTTAAGTAAACGCATGTGGTGGCAGTAACGTGTGATGTTGCAAATGCGCTTGTTAACAAAAACCAGGGAGGTGTTTTCATGGCTGTTGACTTTGAAACCGTCAATCAAATAGCCCGAAGCTATGCCGAGGATGTAAGCCGCGAATTACCGGTTGACAGGGCTCTTTTATTTGGTTCTTACGCAAAAGGATATGCCAATGAGCAGAGCGATATTGATATTTGTTTTTTTCTGAAAGATTACAATGGTAAACGGAGGGTTGATTTACTCTCTCAAATTTTGGGCATTGGCGGGAAGAAATACCGGGGAGCTTTTTTTGAACCTATTGTATTTGAAACCGCCGAAATTCAAAACGATAACCCATTTATTCGGGAGATTCTTGCAACCGGCAGAGAACTATTATTACCGACACGCTGATAACAGAATAAAGATACTCCGTAGCAAGCGCTCTAACCTATGGTTTAAAACATTCGGTGGTAAAAAAAGGGGTGGTTCCCCTCATAGTAACGGTTTTTAGCGCTTGACTTTCTTTTGAAATAGGGTATTATATTAACTTGAGGCAGGAAGAATATATGCTAACAACAGATTGTATGAAAAATCATACAGTTTGGCGGTTGTATGGGGAGGAAGAAAAGTCGTGATTAATAAAGTTTCTGTAACCAGTTGCATACCTCCCTTTGACCGCGGCATGAACGGCTGCCTAAAGGCAGCCTCCTTTTACTCGTCATGTAGGACTACGCCCACAGAAGATGCTAAAGCATCTTCTGCATTTTTTCATACAGTGAATTTTGCTGGGGCTTACGGCGTGTCGCATTTCTCATCTAACACCCTTCGGGTGCCGGTGTCTGCCGGGGCGCCGGGGCGTGATAAATTTACTCATCCACACGGTTCCGCCGTGCACTTCTTGCCCCCCCCTCCCCCCCCCATTATATAGACCAAATCAGCACGGCGGGCGACCAGATTCACAGCCCACAATTCCTATCCCCACAACAGCGATCTGTGTATCGCTTTCAAAACGAATGCCGCCAGCGGCCACAAATAATTGTCACCAAAAAGGAGAACATTAAAATGAACAAAACACTGAAAAAAATGGCATTAATCGCGGTCATGGCTGCCGTTATTGCGGCGGCATGCACAAACGAGCCTGATTCCCCACCGGGAAATAAACCGCCGACAGCGAATGCGGGGACTAACCAGAATGTCGCACTGGCCAGCAACTTAACGGTGACTTTGAACGGCGCCGCATCAGCCGACCCTGACGGCAGTATCGCTTCTTATGCCTGGGAATGTGTTGGGCATACAGGTATAGGAGCCCCGTACACCACATCTCAAGTAACGGGCATGATTAGCAATGCCGATAAGGCAATCGCGACGGTTGATTTGCGTAAAGCTGGCGCATATACATTCAAACTAACAGTTACAGATAATGAGGGCGCAGCTGCCACGCAAAATGTGACGGTAAATGTTGCGCCGATACCAAAGAGCATAACAGTCCCGGCGATTACTGCTGTAACTAATCCCATGAACTTCGGCACAGTCGCGTCTCTTACAGGCTGGGACACTAATTTCCCGGCTGCAGATGTTACTTATACTCTGACTCTGTCGCAAGGCGGCAGCACAAAAGTTACAGTAAACTCAACAAGTGCAACATCTATAAGCGCTTCTGGTCAGACTAACGGTATTTACACGCTTACTCAAACTTTTTATTACAAAGGCATTGCTATGACCAATGGTAGCCGTAGCGTAGGGATAGAAGTAATGAGCCAGACCTTTGGAGAGATATGTGTTAGTGAAAGCAATTATGATGAATGAAGTTTTACTGTACTGACATTAAATCTAATCAAAGACAGTTTATAGTAATTAAACAGGGCACGCAATGGTGCCTGTCACTAAATTTCCGTAGAAGGAAAACCATGAAGTACGCAATTGAATGTTTTGCTGTTGCCGCTTTTATATTAGTGGTATTTGTATTGAGCTATTTTATCATAAAACCCTTTGTCGAAAGAACAGATGACCCAGCAAAGAAAAAATTGTTTTTTATATTTAAAATAATATTTATTATTGTATGCATAAATTCAATATATTTAATTGTTCTTGGTATTTATTTTTTATTGTATGCGAGGGGTACATACCCCGCCCTTTAGGGCGCTTAAAAAGGGTATGTACCCTGAGACAAATACCTTACCAAAACAACATACCCCGCCATTCATGGCGGGGTTGTTGATTTAAATTATGAAATGACAAAATGTGGCCGCGCCGGGTGACAGTTTTTTTGTTTGAAACCAAAACCTTTCGAATCGGTGACAGTCACTTTTCTAGGTGTTCAGAAATACCAAAAAAGCCCCTTCCCGGGGCTTCTCAAGGTTTTCTCTGTATTAGCAAGGGCAGGACTCGCCTTCCAGCCCTCAACGTCCTGTTTCAGGCTTCCAGGTCGTCTTTTTTGCTAAACGTGCCTCCATGCACGTTTACCCTTTTGACCCTACGCACCTGCTTGGGTCAAAAGGGTCGCAAAAAAGTTTCGAGTCCTGCAATTATTGGAGAGAGTTAATATTACTCAGGTCTGGACAAATTACTTGAAAAACGAAGTATTTTTAGCAAGGGCAGGACTCTAACTTGCTATGCCAATTTTGATATTTCATCATGTTTCACTTTGTTATGTAATTCTATATCTGGTAAGGAATTAGCACTTTCCCTCTTTTACTATCTTGTGTTATGTTTCACTTTGTTATACACTTTTTTGTAGGCAGTATGTAGGCTCCGTGTAGGAATTCGAAACTTGCTGTTTTTGAGGTTTTTATGGGCGTGAAGCTGCGCGTCAGCCGCAATAAATTATTTTTAGACGTTTACCATAACGGGCGGCGGCAATGGGAATCGCTGGGGCTTACGCTGACACCGGACAAACTGCAAAACCGGGAAGTATTGCGCCTTGCCGAAATATGCCGGAGCAAGAGGGAAGCGCAAATAATAAGCGGAGAATGGGGCCTTATTGATCCGGTAAGCGGGAAACAAACCCTGATTGAATACATGGGCAAAATCGGGAAGACCAGGGATAAAACAGACCATGTAAACAAAGCTGTTAAATACCTTGAAAAATATCCCGCCGGGAATACGGCGTTAAACCTTGTCAATGAAAAATGGCTTGAGGATTTTCAACTGTATTTATTGCGGGAAACCGGGCTGTCAAAAAACACGGCTGGCCGCTATGAATCGGCTGTTCGGCTGGCGTTACGGAAAGCCGCGAGAGACAGGGTGATCCCGCGCAATCCGGCGGATGGCATAAAAACAATATCAAATACCGAAACGGACAAGGTGTATTTGATACCGCCGGAAATTCAAAACCTGGCTAATTCCCGTATGGGCGGCGCGTTGGGCGCGGAGGTGAAGCAGGCTTTTTTATTTGCCTGTTTTACCGGGCTTCGCATATCCGATCTAAAAACGCTGGTATGGGGGGATATACAGCGCGACCCTCTACAGATAAGCAAGCGGCAGGAAAAAACGAACCGTAAAGTATTTGTCCCTTTACACCATGTCGCATGGGGAATAATAAACGACGGGGCGATACACAACCATAAGGCCCTTATATTTCCGGCACTTACAAAGTCAAAAACGAATACGAACCAGTACTTAAAAGGCTGGGCAAAGAAAGCCGGAATTGAAAAGAATATAGGCTGGCACACGGCCCGGCACACCTTCGCGGTTTTGAGCCTTGAGGCCGGGGCTGAGATTTACACAGTTTCCAAACTGCTGGGGCATACAAATATAAAAACCACGCAGGTTTACGCGAAAGCCACCGACAAAATGAAACGGGAAGCGGTTAACGCGCTGCCGGTTATTGATATAGCGGGGAGGAAATGATGACTGCTGAAGAAATTAAAGAAAAACAGACGGTGGAAGATTTTAAGAAAATGATTGAATTTGTTTATGAAGATCGTTTTGACAAATATTTTGAATATATATCATCAGAAATCTGTAATTTTGAAGACATTTTCAGCGCTTATATAATGTGCCGGAATTCATTAAAGGATAATTTGGTAGAAAATTTATATTTCTTTTCTTCCGGGTGTACCTTTGAAAGTTATAATTTGACTACAGGAAATGGAACACCTATTACAGAGGAAAGCGATAGAGATGATGTTTTTAATGCGCTTAATAAAGATTTTGAAGATCGACTTCAAAAATTGGATATGATGTTTTTACAATATGCAGAAAAATATACAGGAACGCTAGACTTTTCAATAAAAGAATTTCCAAAGGACGCAGATAACAATGAAAAAGAAATATTAAATAAACTTTCAAAAGAATTTAAAATACAACGTACACTGTCAGCTAATGGTAAATATGATATGTGTTCAAAGAGACAAAGCAAAGCAATAGCACGTTTTTTGTTGAGTATCGGCATTAACGATACTTGGGGCACAATATTTATGAATAAATATATTAACCACGATGTAGAAAGATCCACGTTAGTAAATTATTTTAACGAATGCCCAAAAGATATGCCCCGTAAACAATAATTCGTATAAATTCGTACAAATACGTATTTGTTATACGAAATGCAAAATAACAAAAAATAATAAATCATTACCCCTATAAACCACTTTATGGGGGAATAAAATGAACGAAACACAGAAACCGCTTAACGTCCAACAGGCCGCCGAATTCTTAGGCTTGAAACCAAGCTACATTTACAACCTTATATTTTACGGAAAATTGACGGCATACCGGCCCGGCGGGAAAAAGCTGCTGTTCAAAATTTCCGATCTGGAAAAATACGCATACGGAAACAAAGTAGGCGGCCATGCGGAGAGGGCGGAAACAATCCTGAACGCCGCGCAAAAAAGGAAGCCGCGCCGGAAGGTAAAAGCATAATGCAGATAGACCTTAATTTTAATTCTGAACATTTGAAGTCAATGGCGCAAGCGGTACGGCAAGTGATAGGCGGGTATGCCCTGGGCCGCCAATTCCACGGGAACGAACTGCACAACGATGTTGCCGACATTTACCCCCAAGCAAGGACTATGTACACGGACACTATCCAACGCGCCATGAGGCGGTACTGTCATTCGCAGTATCGGACTGTTGATCAAAACAAGTCTTTGTATGAAAGGGTATGATTTAAAATGGACACAAAGGAACTGACAGGCAAAGAGCCGTATTATTTCTTCCCGGAGTTATTGCCGTATCTGCGCAACGATCTATTGCCTGGCATTAATGAGTTATTAGGCTATGTTGAGCAATTACGCGGTGATCCCAACACCTTGCACGGACTGGCCACCCGCATTGAAGCATTGCGCGATGACCTTACAAACGCCCTGGCTGGAATACACGCAGGGGAAACAAAGGTTGTCTAATGAATATCGCCGCCTTCATTGTAGACCGAATGAGCAGTTACATAAGCGGTGGGATGAGGCCCGAAACCGCCGCAAGGTTTGCACGGGGGGAACTGGGCGCGATTTACAAAGGCGATCACCGTAGCAGGGACACTTCCGGGGCTATGCGCGTAACGCCGCCGCCGGAAAATATACCGATAGAAGCGGCAAGGGCAAAATGTTATTAAGCACTGACAGAGATTTTTAAAAGCATACGGCGGGCAAAAGCATATTTTGGAAATGCCGCATGAGGGGGTTGCAATGGCAAAAAACGAAAACTTTATAATGATACCTGAAAGCATTGCAAAACGTGAAGATTTAAATCCGGGAGCTAAAATTCTATATGGTTTTTTAAATTCATATAGCCGGAAAAGTGATAAATGTTGGGCTGGCAATCAGTATATAGCGGAATATTTTTCAACAGATATTAGAACCATTTCCCGCTGGTTAAAAGAATTAAAAGATAAAGAATTAATTGCTATACAAAAAGAATATAAAGCAGGGAGGATAATTAAACGCCATATCCGTATAATCAGTTAAAAGCCAAAAGACAAAAATGTCCTTTTTTGTTAAAAGCCAAAAGACAAAAATTGTCATTTTTGCGGACAAATTTGTCTTTTGGGTCATGCAAAAATGACAAAAAATGTCCTAGTTAATATATAGATATTAATAGATATACAATAGAATAAGTGATACTTGCGGCAAATAAATTTGCCGCGCTTTTTATATATCTTTTAATATGCTTCCGGCAGTGTCCGGGGCAGGTATACCAGGGGGGTATTATGACAGAAGAGTTTAATTTCGTACCGCCGAAAGACATCGGCAGGAATGACAGAGAGAGACAGATGGACTGGGCGACAGCAGCCGCGAACTATACGACTGTTTATTCTTGTGTCCGCTTGTTTGACGATGTTTGCCTTTACAGCCAAAGCGCAATGAAACAATACCGCGGGCAGTTTCCGGAACCTGATAGGGATTATTCCGGCGCGCCTTACTGGCTTGTGAAGAAACTTACAGGAGAGGTTATACCAATGCACAGCGTACAGGACATAGCCGGATTTTTTTACTGGAATACCGGCTACTGGGAGAGCATGGAAAGATGAAACTTTTCCCGGCGGGTAAAATTTTAAGGTACTTTAAAAAAACAAACGGAGCGCGAGGTGCCTTGACCCCGGAATATGGCAGACGCGCAACAATAAAATTTCCGTTTCCGTTTCTTTTTACTATCCCGCGAGGCATTGCATGGCAAAAATAGCACATAACGCCACGCCCCGGAGGGCGAAAAAAACAACGCCTGAAAAGCCTGAACCTGAACTTGTAACCCTTGATTATCTGGCGGAAACCTTGGGCGTTACAAAGCGGAGGATCGCGCAATTCAAAGAGGAAAAAATAATCACCCCGACAAAGCGCGGCTTGTATGAAAAACAGGCGGCGCTTGTTTCTCTTTTTGCATGGTATAGGGAGAGGGTAGACAAGCCCGCAAAACCGACCGAAGCGATGGAATATGAAAAACTGCGGGCGGCCAAATCAAAGGCAGAGCGCGAGGAAATACTTGTCAAAAAAGAAAAGGGCGAACTTCACAACACCGAAGATATGGCCGCGATTTTTGGAAACATATTCAGCCGGGTCCATGCGGGGCTTGAAAGTTTCCCCCTGGGCATTGCCCCGCTTCTAACCGACAATTCCGATGCGATGGATATAGCCGCAAAGATTAAAAAAAGCCTTTCCAAAGTGTTATACGAAATGACCGTATTTGATTTTGATTTATTTGTTAAAACAGGCGGCGCGGAATATGTTTCCGCGCTTGAAGAGGCGGGAAGTGAACCGGCTTGACCAATTCAAAAACACGTTACAAAAAGCGGCCGCATTTTTTCAGTTATTGAAACCGTCCCCGGATATGACAGTAAGCGAATGGGCTTCCACCTACCGCATACTGTCGCAAGAGGAAACATCGGCGCCAGGCAGGTGGACAAATGAACGCACCCCGTATCTTGTAGAGATTATGGACAGCTTAACAGATCCTTCCGTTTCAAGAATTGTTTTCCTTGCCGCCCGGCAAATGGGCAAGAGTACGTTATTCGTAAATTATCTGGGCTATCTCATACACCAAAACCCCGCCCCGGCAGTTATCATATTGCCAACCGTTGACCTTGCCGAAAAGTTTAGCACAACACGCCTTGCGAATATGTTCCGCGATACCCCATGCCTTAAAGCATTGCTACCTGATGATAAAACGCGGTCAAATAAAATATTATTCAAAGCGTTTCCCGGAATGTTCCTGATACTGACAGGCGCGAACAGCACTGCGGGAATTATATCAATGCCAGCTCCTATTTTGATTTTTGACGAAATAGATAATTACCCGCGGGACATCGGGCGCGGGCAGGGAGATGTTATTTCCATTGCTGAAAAAATGCAGACCAATTTCCCAAACAAAAAAAGTATTTATACATCGACTTGCACACTGGAAGGGCAGAGCCGCATTCAGGCCATGCTGGAAACTTCCACTTTCAAGCGGTGGGCGCATCCCTGCCCGAACTGCGGGAAATATTCGCAATTCGGCCTGCGCGGGGAGGAAAACCCGAGCAATAGCAAAGCGGTATGGAACACGCGGTTAAATTTTGAAACCATGAAAGCTATTTGTCCGCATTGCAATACAGAGCATACGCGCAGGGAATGGGAAGCAGGGGGAGGGAAGTATATAGCGCAAAATCCGGATGCAAATATCGAAGGGTATCACGTAAACGCTTTTGATCACCCTTCTATCACATGGCAGGAAATTGTTAATGAATTTATCGAGGCAGCACACGCGATAAAGCGCGGGGATTTTTCTTTAATGGTCAGCTTCGTAAATTCGCGGCTTGCCGAAGTTTACAAGGAAAAAGCCGAAGCGGTAGACGCGCACTTTCTGGAAGCGCGCAGGGAGAGATATGCTGCCGGGCTTCCTGATTTTGCCGTTGCCATTACTGCGGGCGTTGACGTGCAACATGACCGCCTTGCGGTAGGCACATGGGCATGGGGCGAAGGGTTTGAAAACTGGCTTTTGGATTATCAAGAAATTTACGGCGACCCGAAACGCCCGGAAACGTGGAAACTTTTGGATCTTCACCTTGACCGCACGTGGAGTTATGCGAACGGAAATAGTTTAAAAATTATCCGCATTGCCGTTGATGCCGGAGATGGAAACTTAACGCCGCAGATTTTGTTTTTTTGCAAAGCAAGAGAGAAACGCGGGGTATATCCAATTAAAGGCGTTGCCGGCGATGCGGCGCCGCTTATACGCCCTTCAAAAAACGCGAAGGATAAACAGGTTTTTCTTGTAGGCGTTTCCGGAATAAAAAGCGACTTAATATCATGGCTTCGAATTGACAAGCCTGGCCCCGGAATGTGTCATTTTCCTATGGGGGAAAACGGCGAAGTGGTTTCCGGATGTTCCCCTGATTTTTTCGCAATGCTGACAGCCGAAAAAAAAGTTATACGGCAAAATAAAAAAGGCTTTTCGCACTATGAATGGATTAAACAGGGAGGCGCGCGCAATGAGGCGATTGATGTTTTTTGTTACAGCAGGGCGGCGCTTCGGATCGCATATCCAAACGATAGTAAATCACTTGAAAAAATGGCCATGCGCGAGCCCTGGGCAATGGAAAACGCTATCCCGAAAACCGCAGACACAGTAACCGCAAGAGAAACAAGGGCGGCGCCTGTTAAAAAGAAAAACCGATCAACATCTCCGCGCAATGAAAGAGCGAGGGCGCAAGGTATTATTATATAAAACTACCTCCGGGGCACAAGCAGACCCGCGCCGGAAGGCTTGCCGCTTATCGAGGGCGTTATGTGATAATTCTGTTTTTCTTCAGTATTTTCTTCAGGTTTTTATTCAGTACCCGCGCCGGAACATTCCGGAAGGCACATCACCGCTTGAGCCATGGCCATGAACGCCCCCGGGAAATGGCTTTTCTTTTCTTGCTTTACTCTGCCGGAAAGAATATTACAAACATCATGTAGTAACGTTTCCCGCTTTCAAAAGGAACACGATAACCGGCGCGGGCCTTGCGGCCTGGTTTGCTCTTACCCTGGGATACCGCCACAGCGCAATAGAAGCGCATAAAGGGGCGCGGATTGCCCCGGACTAGGAAAATCACCTTGAGGGCTTGCCGCGCTTGCCTACGGGCTTATACGGCGCACTGGCGACCATGTTTTTTATGCCCAAGGCTTGATTATTCTTTGATAATCTTATATTCTCAAATACAAGGGAATAGCCGATATTAAAGGCTATGGAACCAAAAGAGGATAAAGGGGAAACAATGAACGCCATAGCCAAAAGAATAACCGCGACACCCGCCGCAAACGTTCAGGATATGGCTATGCGGATCGCAAAGGAAGCCCCAACACTGGCGGATCTGAACAATGAGCAGCTTGAGCAGATCGCCCGGCTGGTAATGACCCAAAAGCTGACCAATGAATTGAGCGCCGCCGCGAACCTTGCCGGCATTAATTATCAGGCCGAAAAAGAAACTTTTCTGGATAACGCCGGAAGGACCGGAAGCAAGCACACAAGCCGCAGATACCGCGCTTCTCTTGCACGGCTTGAGGCTTACGCGGAAAGGGCGCACGTTTCCCCGCTTGAACTGACACCGGCGCGCGCTGATGATTTTATTTACAGCTTGAAGGGTGAGGCCGCCGCCGCTTCCGTCCGCTGCGACATTGCCGCGTGTTCCTCATTCTTTACTTGGCTTGAGCGCCGCCATGAGAACGTAAAAAATCCGTTCAGGGGAACAAAGGCGCGGCCCGCAAAGAAAGCGAAAAAGGAGCTGGTAATTCCAAACGCCGCAGAGGTTAAAAAAATCCTTGCGGCCCTTCCCGCCTATGAAGCCGCCGCCGTCTCTGTTATGGCTTTCCGGGGCCTCCGCATCGGCGCACTTCCGGGAATGGAGATCACCGGCGACCGCTTCAAAACCCGCAGCAAGGGAAAAGACATCTCTGGGGAGCTGCCCGGCAACGTACTGGCGGCGATAAAAGCGCATAACGCCCCGGACAAAAAGCGGCCGTTTTCCGGCATAACGGAAGCGGCACTGGCCCGGCGGGTTGAATACCACATCGGCAAACTTCACCATGCGGGGAAAATAAAAGCCGCGTATTCTTGCCATGACTTCCGGCATTTTTACGCGATAACGGAGTACCGAAAAGACAAGGACATTCACCGCGTAAAGAAACTGTTAAATCACGCTTCAATCCAAGTAACTGAAAGCTATCTCCGGGGCCTGGGTGAAGTGTAATGATACTGACAGACGATCATCTTGAAAAAATAAGGGAAGCGGCCAAAGAAGTAGAATACGGAAGTGTAACAATAAATATTTCCGCGACATCGACAAAACTTGACTTGAGCATAAACAGCCGCATGAGGTTTGATGACGAAGCAGAGGGAACAAACGGCAGACGGCCTTTACGTTCCGGCACACCGGCAGTTAAACCAAAGCGGTAGAGGGCCTTACGGCCTGGCTGGGTGTTACCGCTTCCGGCATTGCAAGGCAAGCGGGGACTGCTGCGCTGCGCTCCGCAGACCCCGCCACTGGCTGATGATGACGTGTCAAGAAATCCTTTACTGCTGCCTTTATTCCCATTCTGAAAACGCCGCAGGCAAAATGAAACCCTGCCAATTCCCTTTTTAGAACGCGCCGGAAAAAATGAAGGGCTGCTCCCTGATACCGCCCGTACTTCGTACCGGCGGCCTTTCGAGTGAAGCCTTTCCTGATGACAGGTAACGCCCCGGCCATGTTAAGCAAGGCGGGACTGCTTACGCAGACCCGCCGCCTGATACCGATGCCTTTATTTCCGAGCCGGGGGGAGCGCAAGCCTCGGGACGCTGCCATTTTTTGCCATGTTTTGTCAGTTTCATTTTCAAAAAAGCTGGTTACCTGATAACCGAATGAGTATATTATAAGTATAGGCGCATAACACTTGTGAGGTGTTAAATCCATACCAACGCCTATAAGGAGCTACTTATGGCAACATTGAATTTTATCCGCGGCACAATCCGGGGCAAAATTGGCCAATTTGTCGGATCTTCCTGGAAGGGGAAGAGTTACATTAAAACCTTCACAAAGCCGGGCAATCCCCGGACTGCCGATCAGGTTGCGGTAAGGAATGTTTTTCAACACGTTTCCCATGTCGCCAAAGCGTTATACAAAAACGTTTTGAAGCCGTACACGTTCCCCGCGCCCCGGAGGCAGACCGCCTTCAATCAGATGATCGCGGCAAATCAGGTAATGTTTGACGCTAAGGCATGGGAGCCGGAGAAACTGAAAATCTTTGAAGGCCCTCTGGAAAATCCGGGGATTACATCGGCGGCCATTTCCGGCGCCAACGCGGTGATCGCGTTCCCCACTATCGGCGGGGAGCCAACGGACAAAGCCTTTGCGGTACTGCTTGACGCAGAAAGCGGCATGGTTAAATATGCTGAGGCCGTAAGGTCCGCCGGAACCGTAAGCGTTCCCCTTATCGGCATTGACTCCGCGAACTACGGGCAGCTTCACGCATACCTGGCCTTTTCCCGCCTTCCTGTTTTGGAAACGGAAGAGAAAGGGCAAGTGTCCACTACCGTACATCTGGCAGTTACCCAGTAACCGGGGGAGTTATGGAAGGGCGAACAGTAACCGCCGCTTTTCATTCCCTTATTGCCGCAGTAATTGATAGAGCCATAGACGATCTGAAAGGAACCGGCCTGCGCTGCGGGAGAAAGGACACGGATCGGGCTATGGCTTTTATTTTGTCAGATGTATGCGAGGGCTATTGCCTGGAATTGGGCATTGACTGCGAGGTGATCCGCGAAAAGGCGGCGGCACTGTACCGGAAAATAATCAGGAAAGAAGCCCCGGAAGCTGGCAGGAAAAAACGCCCAGGAAGGCCGTTAAAAGTGATCAGGCATGGAAACGCACGGCAAAGGCCCGGAGAACGCCGTATCGTTACCGGTAGGTAGATTGTAGGGCATTTTGGAAAGGGGCCGGAAGGCATAAAAACAGCCATTTCCGCCCATTTGCTCTATGTTCATTCAGGGGCCATGCAGAGCAAGCCCCGGAAGGCGCGTTACGCGCAAAGTCCGGGGCTGGTTATCAGGTAACCTCCTATTCCCCCAACGGATCGCCTAACAGCTTCATCACTTCCAAATAATCAGAATATACCGCCCTGGCTTCCGGCGTGTCGCTTCCCAGGGATTGAAGGAATTCCCCCGCGGCATGGGCAAGGGCTTTTTTCACTTCCGGCGATCTAGCGGCTATGTGCAGGGAACTTTCACGAATATTGACTGCGAGCTTCACCTTTACGGCGCGGCTTTTTTCCGCGCTTGCCTGCAGCAATTCCCATGCGGGAACTTGCCGGAACCCTGCCCCGAACAAGCGTTTATCTGCCGGGCAGGGCAAGCCCCAAAGCGTTACGCGCTTGTACCCTTCCGCTTTCATGTTATCCCGGAAGCGAGCCTGTTTTTCTGCGTTCTTCCGGCGGGCTTGTTTTTCCTTATCGCGTTTTGCTTCCCCGGCGGCGTTAGCTGCTACGGCTTCCGGCGGTAACTCCGGGGCTTTTCTTCTTGCCACTTATTATTTTGTTGCTTCCGCAAGAACCGCTGGATTATTGACGGCGTATTGCAATACATCGGACATGATACCGGTGTAACCGCTTCCCATTGTTTTATAGCTTTCTAAAACTTCCGGAGTTATGCGGATCGTTATTGTCTGCTTTTTTTTTCGCCGGTTACGTTCTGCCGCCAAGTGCGCGAATTCTTTTAACGCTTCAGGGCTGGACCGGGGGGCTTCCTCTGTATAATTTATAGGTCGCCGTGCGGCTTGCCTTAACCGCTTAACAACTTCTTTAGGTGGCTTTTCCCCAACCCTTACCATCGATTTGATAATACCCATTGTAACTTCTCCTCTCTGATTTATCAGCCGGACGCGCCGTAATAATCCGTTTATTTGTTCCGCGTTCCGTATAAACAACAAAATAAACCGATCCAACTTTACCAATAGTCTGCCACCGTTCCTCTTCCGAAGTGTTGTTTTCACTCCGATCAAAGCGTTCAATTCTTTCAGGATCGGTAAAGATATACTGGGCATCTTCAAAGCCTACGCCATGCTCTTGTTTATTGAGTATGTTTTTTGCCGCGTCCCATTCTATACCGATCAACATCATAAATAAAAAGTAACACATATCGTCTTACTTGTCAAGAGGTTATTTTGCTTTTTCTGATTATCCGATAACCAAGCTTTATGAGCCTGCCGAGCAGTACCGGCG
>JAITCL010000150.1 GCA_031283105.1 Treponema sp.
TATCGAGACGAACATACGCGCCGCTGTTATTCATTGTTTTTTTCCCAGCAGAAGCGATGTCAGGGATTCCGAGATTATCCCGATACTGGAATCGGCGCTGGACAGGGACGATCCGCGCACGTGGCATTATGCCTTGATGGATTACGGCGCGTCCTTAAAGAAAACAATGGCAAACCCCAGCCGCCGCAGCGCCCATTATGCCAGGCAAGGCCCGTTCAACGGATCTTTCAGGCAGGCCAGGGGCAAGGTGATTAAAGCGCTGGTTTCGATGGGCCCATGCAACGCGGATGAATTGAAACTGGCAAGCGGGCTGGAAGAAAAAAACCTGTATGATGTCCTGGAAAAACTCAAAGAAGAATCGTTTGTCGCCGAAGACGGGGATAATTACCGGATAAAAGGCTGAAGAAAAAATCCGGCGGATTCGTTTGCTGATTATTGTAACGGTTCGTAGGTCTTGCCGCTTTCCCATGTGCCCTGACGCAGTTCGCCTTTTATACTGGGGATGTCTAATACAATGCCCGGCTCCAGGATATTCGGGTCGTCCGGGTTAGGCAGTTTTGATTTGTTGGCATTGTATAGCGCTCTCCATTGGCGCGGATTCCCATAGACCCAGGGCTGGCCGGCAATGTTCCAAAAACAGTCCTTAGAGACAGACCAGAGCTGTACAGTGTAAGTTGCGGGCAGGGGAATTGAGCCTCCGGGGACACCTCCAAAACCTTCAAGCAATTGCGCCGCCATGTTGGCGGCATCAATGGCAAGGCCCCATTCTTCATTGTCTCTGGCTTTTATGCTTTGCATATACCAACTCTCCGCCTCACTGTATTCCACGGGAAACCGCGCGGAAACACCGGATGCAACAGTCTGGTCAAGAAAACGCTTTGCCGAGGTAATGGCGACATATACATCTGACTGTTTGGCTAACAGGGCGGCTTCATTGGCGAACCTGGCGGACGTGTCGTAGTCACCCGAAGAAAGTGCCTGTTCCGCAAGTTTTACAAGGCGCCGGCTTTCCATGAGATATGCATTGCCGCAGCTTGTACTATGCGTTTCCTCCGCAAGAACAGCCCCGGAATCCTGGGCAAGGGCCGGACGAATGACGATTGTAATGACGATAAGTAAAAAAAAGAAAACTTTCTCTGTCTTTCTCATTTTGAATTCCCCTGGCTTGGATTCTTATCGCTATTTTCGGTTTCTTCATTAACCAGCTCAATATCGGCTGCGGTCTCCAGCGCATGGGCAAACTCGTCATCAGAAGCCAGATTTATATTAATGACAGTCTCTCCCTCCTGATCGGTCTTTTCCGTGGCTGCCGGTTTGACGGATGCGTCAGTCCCTGACTGGGCAAACACCGGTTGAATTCCGATTATAATGGCGATAAACAAAACCATAAAGAATCCCCCCCTCATTTCGGGCCTCTTTTACTGTTTATCTCCGCGTTTCTTGCGATTATCTCGCTTTCCTCGATTTTTTCATTTGCGTTTCTGATTGCCGCCGCCGCCGCCCGCTTTTTTTCCAGTGACGTAATGCTGGCAATGACAAACATCGCCTCCGCATCGATGAATAATTTTGCGGCGTCCTCATATTGTTTTGATTCCAGCAGATCCAATGCCGCCTTGTTGTCAGAATCGGCTATTTTGAAAAATTCCCTTGCCGCAATATCGGTTTTCATGTCAAGCGCGGCCAGACGCTCGCCTTCGGCGAGCGAGGAACGGAGTTCCGCATAGCTTGCCCACGCGGTCAAAAGCGCCAGATCAAATGTTGATAGAGCTTCTTCGGCTTTTTCCCGCGCTCCCGCAAAATCGTCCGTCATATACGCGTCCATCGCGCCGATAAGTATCTCCCTGCCAAGTTCAAAATTAGCCGGATCGTAATCCGTAAAGCCCCTTTCCCGTATTTCCACCCTTAGAAGCCAGGCATTGAAGGCCGTTTCCAGAACGTTGAACTTTTGCAGCGCATTTACGGCTAAATCCCTGGCCGAGTAATAGTCTTTCGCTTCGTACCGGATAAACGCCAACAGTGCGATTCTATCCGCTTCCAGCAAGTACTCAGGGAACTCCTTCCTCGCCCCCAGGGTAATTAGGTAGCCCCTTATGGCCATTATCTCATCTTCCCTGGCCTGAGCGTACAATGGGATCACAAGCCTGAACACATGGTCAAAGGCATCTGCGGCTTCATTATAAGCCCTAATGGTATTGCCGGTATCGTCAGGCATAAGTCCGGCCTTGGCATATTGGCTTTCGGCAGCTTCCCATTCGCCGGGGAAATATAAATTGCCTTCAAAATCACTGGCAATTTTACGGGCTTCTTGCGCCCTGGCAATGGCGGAACTTAGGTTGCTGTCGGTTTGCGCTGAAACGAACGGTATAGAAACTGTAATACAGATAAAGAGAACAAAAACTTGGGATTTTCTCATAAACAGTACCCCTTAAAACAAATAGCAAGGAAAATAGTGTCTGTCCCCATTCTTTATTAGAATACCCTTTTTTTACATATATTTCAAGTAAAAACCAATTTTATTTGATTTTTCACTTGTTTTTCGTGTTTTTCCCGGTTTATCCTTGACAAAAAACCCATTTTTGGTGTATCTTTAAAACAATACTGTTGTTTTATATTGAGAAAGCTTTCATCAGGAACCGGATTTTCTCATGAAAGCAGGGGGTTTCTCTTTGAAACCTATATTAACGGTAAGGGGAAAGCGATGCCATATTGGGTATGGGTTATCATCCTCCCTCTTGCCGGGTTGACTCTAGGCTGGACTATAAGATGGCTGTACGCCAGATTTCTACTTACGGCATCGGAACAGCGCGCCGAGCGCAAAATTCAGGATGCGATAAAGGAAGCTGAAGCCAAAAGGAAAGAAATACTCCTTGAAGCGAAAGAAAGAGTTATCCAGGAACGAAACCAGCAGGAGAAAGAGACCCGGGAACGCAGGGCAGAGTTGCAGCGGCTTGAACGCCGTGTAGTGCAGAAAGAAGATGCGCTGGATAAGAAAGTTGCCCAGATTGAACGGACGGAACAGGCGTTGGCCGACAAAGAGAAGGTTTGCCAGGAGCGGGAAAATACCCTCAACAAGGAGGAGGAACGCTACCGGGCGGAACTGGAACGAATTTCCGGCCTGAGCGCCGAAGAAGCCAAGGGCCTGATTATCAAGGACATGGAAGATGAGGCCAAATATGACGCCCAGGGCCTTATCAACAAAATTGAGCAGGAAGCGAATCTTTCCGCGGAGAAAAAGGCACGGGAGATACTGGTAGCTACTATTCAGCGTTTTGCCTCTGAGGTAACCGGGGATGTTACGGTAGCGACCGTTACCTTGCCCAACGACGAGATGAAGGGCCGGATTATCGGGCGGGAAGGGCGGAACATTCGTACGCTGGAAACACTGACCGGCGTAGACATTATCATTGATGATACGCCCGAAGCGGTGGTTATATCGTGTTTTGACCCGGTACGCAAGGAAATTGCCAAAGTAGCGCTTGAAAAACTTATTCTGGACGGGCGGATTCACCCGGCGCGTATTGAGGAAATCGTTACCAAAGTCAGCAAGGACATTTCCCAGAAGATTTTTGAAGAAGGGGAAAAGGTTCTCTTTGACCTGGGCATTCACAATATCAAGCAGGATGCCATCCGCGCCCTGGGACGCCTGTATTTCCGTACCAGTTACGGGCAGAATGTGCTGAACCATTCCAAAGAAGTTGCCGTTCTTGCGGGGATGCTTGCCGCCGAGGTGGGTTGTAACCGGGATCTGGCAAAACGCGCCGCCCTGTTGCATGACATTGGCAAGGGTATAGACACGGATTCAGACCTTAACCACGCGGAAATCGGCATGGACATGGCCCGTAAAATGGGCGAGGACGCGCGGGTTATCAATGCGATTGGCAGCCACCACAACGATATAGAACCGACCTGCATAGAATCGGTGCTGGTTCAAATCGCCGACGCTATTTCCGCAGCCCGTCCCGGCGCCCGCAAGGAAACCCTTGACAACTATATCAAGCGGCTTGAGAACCTTGAAAATGTCGCCAAAGATTTTGACGGTGTTGCCAGCGCATTTGCCATTCAGGCAGGGCGAGAACTGCGCGTCATTGTCAATAACGAGACGGTCAACGATGACCGTTCCCGCGAACTTGCCCGTGGAATCGCCAAAAAAATCGAAAACGATCTGCGTTACCCGGGCCGGATAAAGGTGACTACCATCAGGGAAACCAGAGTAACGGAGTACGCGCGGTAAATCACCACGGAGTTTCACGGAGGAAAAAATGGTTTTCGTACCAAAACTCCGTGTACTCCGTGGTTAATTCTTTTATAACTTATGCAGCAAATTAAAAATAATTGAAAAATTTCTTGACGATGGGAAAAAGAATGAGTATATTACAATTAAAGAAGTTAAATCATTGGAGGATTTTATGAAAAAGAAATTTTTGGTAACAATTATCTCCCTTTTGTTGTTGGGTTTTATTTCCTGCGGAACAACAGGCCGCAGCTCGGAAAAATCATCTGATTGGGCAGGAATTTATACGGGGGTAATTCCCGCGGCGGATGCTGAGGGAATTAATGTCAGGATTACTTTAAAAACCAATGAGACGTATACGGTAGAATATCAGTATATCGGCAAAAGTAATGATGTTTTTACCAATACCGGAACATTTAACTGGAATACTGAAAAAAATACCGTTATATTGGTCACAGAAAGAGAAGGTGATTTCCCGAAATATTATAAACTGGGGAAAAATACATTAACTCAATTGGACATGGCGGGTAATATAATTACGGGGGAATTTGCCGATAATTATATATTAAAAAAGCAATAATAGGGAATGTAAGACTTGTGAGACAGCCAACCGGGTTGTCCCACAAGTTTGTTGTTTTGATAAGAGAAAAAATGCGAAAAAATATTTTTCAGGTAATATACATCCTCTTTATGGGCCTGTTTATTTATTCCTGTTCGGAGCTTATCCTGCCGGATCAGGTAAAAGTAAAAGGAACGCTGAAGCTGCCAATAAGAGTAGGGGCGAAAAATTTAAACTCCATGCTTGCCAAAAAAATCAATGAAGCCTTTTCCGCCGGCGCAGAGGAAGGCACAAAAGTATATAATGTCGATTATAAAGGACAGACGGTTCAGACATTTTGCATCTATATCCCCATTGAAATGACCGAAGATCTCAACCCCGACAATTTCCTGAAAACAATAGACGAGCAAATAAACGGTGATATGAAGGCGGAGCCCAGAAAAATTGGTGTATCAGTACCCGTCGGAGTTCCTATCCCCATTGAAGATATTAAAATAATTGGGGATGATAATAAAATTCCTCCTGTTTCTCTTGTGGATATGGCCCAATATGTAGTAACCATTGATTTTAATGAATGTAACTATGAAGAAAATGATTATTCGGAAGGCATAGGATTAAATTTTCATTTTACAAAAATACCTCCCGGACTTGAAATGAGCGTTACCTGTGAAGGACTTCGTTTCCCGGATCCAGATGAGTACTACAAACCCCTTGTAGAAGGAGATAATGTATTTGGCAACAAGGAGCAATTAACGCTGGCTCTTGCAGAGTATAAAAAAAACGAAGCAGACAGTCAAAAAAAATTAAGATTTATTATGACATTACGGTCGGCTAACCCTGCCAATAGGGGTGAATGGGTAATAAATGATCCCGATTTAAGTCCGGGAGATATGACTAAAATAGAAGGAGAGATGCGTTTTTTTCGCGTGTGGAAAAAAGCCGAAATTAACCTGGCGGCAGCCATAAAATCATCGTCCAAATTGGATGAAGTTACCGGTAAGTATCCTGACAGAGCTTTTGATTTTTCCGGACTACAGGATTATTTTGACGGCGGATTTACTTTCAATGATATGGAAGTTAAAATATACATGGACGGTCCCGATTCCGATTCAATAAATAATAAGTTGGAACCGAAGCTGTGGCTGGGAGCGCAATACAGCGGCAATACCGGCGATGACAGACAAAATTTGTATAATGATGCTTTATTTATAAGTCAGAATCCAATAAATTTGGGTGACTATCTTGATGAAAATAAATCCTACAAATATCAACATTTACCGGAAGAGATACCCGGGTATGACGGCACAATAAACGAGGAAACCGTTGCGGATATTTTTTTAAAAATGCCCGCTGATTTATCTTTTATATATAGTATAAAAGTAAAGGAGGATAAGTTTTTAATCGTATATCCGGAAACATTTGCCGATGATTCCGGCGAAAACAGCAGTATCACGACAACAATGATGATAATGCTGCCCATGAGTTTGACCGCGACAGGAGACGGCGATAGCAGGAGTACAGTTTCTTTCCCCTATATGTTTGGGAAGGATGAGGATTTGTTCGGCAGAGAAGAAGCCGAAGACCTGTTTAGCGCGGCGGATATTGATTATATCAGGATGACTATTGATTTCTCCGATAAAATTTTCACCGATGGACATTTATTTATTAACAAAGAATATGATGACCTGTTTCCCCAGGGTATTAAGTTAAATGGCAAAAAAACAGTATTCAATTTTACCGATGAAGAACTTGAGGTAATCAAGGGAAAACTGATTTTTCCCGATATTAAAGTAGAAATTGACAATGGCGGAACGATAAATGTCCCGAAAAACATGGGTATAGTCAGTATAAAATTTGAGACGAAGAGCATTATCAACATCGGAGAACTTTAGGGGTGAAGAGGTTACTGGTATTTCTTCTCATGGTTTTTATTCCCCTGTTTATTTGGGCGCAGGATGATGCTGATAATCCTGCATCGGATATACAGGAACCGGAAGACACGGAAAGCGCGGAAAACAATGAAGAACCGCAGGAACCCGCAGAATTCCGCCTTAAAAACCGCACGGTGGAAATAAGCATAGCCAATATCAACGTTGATGTTTCCAATAATTTTATTGCTGTCACGGATATCTTCAAAAATCCTTTTTATATGCTCTGGAATATCCAAGAAATTATACAGGATCCCGTCCTTGTTTACCGGGATAATATTGTTATTGATATTGATGAATTTTTAAAAGGTTTTAAATTTAATTTAAATGCTGTCATTAAACCTTTTTCGTTTAATTTTAACCGGAATGACGAGTGGGGCTTTGGCATCGACATCGGCCACGTTAATGCAGTGGGGCATGTGTTTGTTTCAGAAAATGTAATGCGTCTGGGAAAAGCGGAAGATGAGAAAGTCGACGTGGGCGCCGCGGTTTTTGCTGATGTGGGCATTCCGTTTTTTTTCCATGTCAATGAATTTAAAATTAAAATACGGCCGGCGGCCTATGTGCCCATTCTCTACGCCAAGCCATATATAACTTACACCCATAAAAATATTGATGAAGGAACATATATCGAAACTGTTTACAATATGCGTATCTATTCCCTTGTTGATATGGATAACGACATAAAACAGGGGCTGAATGACAATGCGCGGGATATTCCAATGAACAATATGGGGTATGATTTTGGGTTGAGTGTGGAATATCCCTGGAATTATGATCTTGACGTAGGAGTGAATATTGTTGATATTCCGGTTCCCTTTGCCGCGGCAAAACTTCATTATTATTCGCAAATTAAGGGAAGAGCGTATGTTGATACCAGTTCTATTGATCTTTCCGACATGGGAGATGAGAAAAAAAAAGATGTTCTGGATGATGCTTGGGAAAATGAATATGAAACCAAATACGGTTATGATTCAGGCGGCAAAAAAATTTACCGCCCATTTTTGATGCTGTTTTATGCCGATTACCGTCCCTTTGATTCAAGGACGCTATCCCTTATCCCTTCGCTGGGGTTTTCCCTCAACTGGTTGTATACGGAAATTTTCTCTCTTGAAGGCGGCTTAAGCGCCCGTTTTGATTTTGCAAATATTTTTATTCCTGTTCTTGGCATAAATTACAATGACCGCAAATGGAAAAACAGCATTGATCTTGCCTTTAACTTCCGGGTTTTTGAATTTGACTTTGGTCTGTCCATGCAAGCGCAAGATTTTGTACAAAGTTTTAAAGGCATCGGCCTGGGCGTTAATTTTGGCATAAAATTTGGCTGGTAAATGGTTCATCATTTTTTTCCCAGCGCTAAATAATACGTTTCAAATGATTCGCTGCGGCAGGCTTCGGGCTTGTAACCTTTCGCGCTCTTGAACAAAGTTTTCAAATGCTTGAGCAATGCCGAAACATCGCCGCCCTGAAACACCTTAATCACCAGATTGCCGCCGTTTTTCAGGGCGCTTTCAGTATATGCGGCGACTGCTTCGGCAAGTTCCAGCGAGCGGGTAGTGTCAATAAAACGGTTGCCTGTTGTTGCCGGGGCGGCATCGCTGATAATCAAATGATAGGGGCCATGTGCAATAATCGAATCGCGGACAGCAGGGTCGGTAATGTCGCCTTGAATAAAACAAAAATTATCGCCGTTGAACAGGCCCCCGTCATACTGGCGCGAAAGGGGGGAAATGTCCGCTGCGGCGAGAAAAACGCCGCCGCGCATTTTTCGCAGAACATACAGGCTCCAGCTTCCCGGCGCAGCCCCCAAGTCAAGAACGCGCAAGGATTCACCGGAGCGTCCCGGTTTTAACAGGCCGAATTTTTCATCCATTTCTTTTAACTTGTAAACCGAGCGGGCAGGGTAGCCTTCCTTCCGCGCTTTAAGCTGCCAATAATCCGGTTTCTTGTAATCTGCCATTGTTTAATTATATACTGAAACGTATGGATCAACAGTATACCCGCAGACTGGAAAAAATTGAAGCGGCGCTTGAACATTGGCTGCCGGAAACCCCTGATACAAATTGGGCGGCGGAAGTTTTTCCCGGCCTTGCGGACAAAGTGAACCCGGCGCTGCTACGCGCTCTGACCGCGCCGGGCAAAGACTTGCTTTCGCGGGGAGGCAAACGCTGGCGCCCTCTGCTGATGACTCTGGTCTGCGAGGCGCTGGGCGGAGGTGACGCCGCCCTGCCCCTTGTCCCGTTAGTTGAATTTTGCCACAACGCCAGCCTTATCCATGACGATATTGAAGACAATTCCGATGAACGCCGGGGCAAACCGGCGGTACATATTATTCACGGTGTTGATACGGCGATTAACAGCGGCTGTTTTTTGTATTTTCTCCCCCTTGCCTGTATTGATTCCTGGGCGGCGAATCTGTCTAAACAAATGGCGCACGATTGCAGGGCAACGGTCTATACATTATGGTCTCATTCTCTGCGCAAGCTCCATTTGGGACAGGCAATCGACATTCATTGGCACCGGAATTTCAATCTGATTCCATCAGTCGATGAATACTTTACCATGTGCAAACTAAAAACCGGCTGCCTTGCCCGGTTCGCCGCGGAACTGGGGGCTGCCGTTGCCGCAATGAACAGCGCAAACCCCGTTTCAGCCCCCACAGAGTACCTGGGCACTGCGGCGGAAAAACTTGGCGTCGGTTTTCAGATTCTTGATGATGTAAAAAATGTCACCAGCGGCATACCCGGCAAAAAGCGGGGCGATGATGTAGTGGAAGGAAAGAAAAGCCTGCCCGTGCTGTTATTCCTGCACCGCTGGCCGGAAAAAAAAGAAATGGTCTTCCGTTGTTTTAACGCGGCACGTTCCGGCGGCGTTTGCGCGCCGGAGGTGGAAGAACTGATACAGGCGCTTATGGCCGCGGGAGTTATCGCCGAAGCCGAAGCACAAGGCAAAGCCCTTATTGCCGAAGCCCGCGAAAATTTTACCGCCCCCCCGCCCGGCTTCCCCATGACCGCCGAAGGCCGTGCCCTGCTGGGCGGCCTTGTTGATAACATTTAATCGAAAGCCTGGTTTAAAATCCTCAACACAAATAAAGAGGAGTAGAGTGTCGTATATATTATATGACAGTTTATGGCGTATAGGGGTCGTTATTATGTGCAATACCGCCTGAATTGGTTAGAAAATATAAATGAAATAATTATTAAAAAGACTTGATAAAATGTAATATTTATATAATAATTATATCGGAGGAATATTCATAATAATGAGTAATAAAATGAAATCAAAATATAAAATATTATTTGTTGTTGTTTTTTTATTATTGTTTAATAAATTATTTGCAGAAGGAGATATTAATATATTTCAACGTAATGCAATAAATAATAATTCTACTTATTTTGATATAAATGATAATTTTAATATTTTGGGTAATATAGAAGTTAATGGATTAAATATTGTTTTGGCAAATAATGTTCATTATTGGGGAGTATCAACACATAGAGCAACATGGAGATTGTTATTATTTTTAATTGATGGAACATTTCTTGGAATATATACTGGAATAACTTTTAATATAAATGAAATAAAGATTGAAGGACATAAAATATATTTCCCTTTTAAGCCGAAAATTGGTAATGTAATTGATTTTTCAAAAGGTATACCAAATGAGATATGGATTGATGGACATATTATTTTATATGAAAAAATTAATGATATATAATATGATATAGGAATATGATAATATATGGATGAATTTATACCAATAAATCCTCAAAATAATTATGAAACAATGGCGGATGATTTTATAAAGCAATTAATAAAAAATACGTTGGAATATTATGAAAAAATAGGATTTGTTATGCCCTGGATTAGTTATCTTGTAAAAGACAATAATAATTATGTCGGTATATGTTCGTTCAAAGGTAAACCAATTAACAATTCAGTGGAAATTGCATATTGCACACACCCGAATTATGAAAATTGCGGATATGCAACAAAAATGTGTAAAAAATTAATTGAGATTGCCCAAAAAGAAAATCAAGAAATAAAAATTACTGCAAAAACTTTGCCGGAAATAAGTGCTTCAACAAAAGTATTAGTAAAAAATGGATTTATAAATAATGGAATAATTTTGGATGCTGATGATGGAAAAGTATATGAATGGATATATAAAAATAATGGGGTATGGGACAACGGCACATAACAGGACAGTAACTGCGTCTGTCGGCTATTAACCCGTAAGGGTTGGAGGGCTACCCCCTTTGTGCGGTTTTTATCCGCCACATTGCCCTGTTACTTACCCCAAACCCAAATACAGCCAAAATGGTAAGTGCCATGCCGGCTGGAGTTTTAAAAAAGCCTCCGTTGCTTATTTTTTCATATTTCTATATCCTTGTATTAGTTTCTGGAAATTATCTACAGTAGAAGATACCTAGGGAGATTTTTTAGTGAAAGCGATTGAACTTGCAAAAGCGTATGACCCCAAAACTTTTGAAGAGCGGATATACGGCCTCTGGAAGGAGCAGGGCGCATTTAAACCGGAGTCTGCACAAGGCGGCGGCAAACCGTTTGTCGTGGTTATTCCCCCGCCCAACGTCACCGGAGTACTGCATTTGGGGCATGGGTTGAACAACAGTTTGCAGGATATTATCGTCCGTTTTCACCGGATGCGGGGAGTGCCGGTTCTGTGGGTGCCGGGCACCGATCATGCGGGAATTGCCACGCAGAATGTGGTGGAACGCAAATTGAAAGACCGGGGCACAAGCCGCCGCGAACTGGGCAGGGAAAAATTTCTTGAAGAAACCTGGAAAGTCAAACATGAGCATCATGCCATTATCAGCGAACAGCTTGCCCGAATCGGGGCCAGTGTGGATTGGGATCGGGAACGCTTTACCCTGGACGATGGCCTGGCTCGCGCTGTCCGGGAAGTGTTTGTCAGCCTCTACGAGCGGGATTTACTGTACAAGGGAAATTATCTGGTAAACTGGTGCACCTCCTGCGGCACTGCCCTTGCCGACGACGAAGTTGACCACGAAGACACGCCGGGAAAAATGTACCACCTGCGTTACTACTTTGCCGATGCTCAAGGCGACGCCGCCAGAAATGCCATAATGAACGGCGAAGCCGCCGCTGCGCCTAATGCCGCTTATGTTGAACTTGCCACCACCAGGCCGGAAACGCTGTTAGGCGACACCGCCGTGGTGGTTCACCCCGAAGATGAACGTTATGCGGATTTAAAAGGAAAAGGCGGATCTGCCGCTACTGTCCATCTGCCCCTTACCGGGCGCGACATTCCCATTGTGTTTGACTCCTATGTTGACCGGGCCTTCGGAACCGGCGTGGTAAAAATCACCCCCGCCCATGATCCCAACGACTGGGATCTTGCCAAACGGCACGACCTTCCCGTCATCAATATACTCAATCCCGACGGAACCCTCAACGGCGAAGTCCCCGAAAAGTACCGTGGTATGACAGTCAAGCAAGCCCGCGCCGCCGTGCTGGAAGACCTCAAAGCGGGCGGCTGGTACATTAAAGAAGACAACATCAACCACGCGGTGGGCCATTGCTACCGCTGCCATACCGTAATAGAGCCATTCCTTTCCGAACAATGGTTCGTCAGAATGAAGCCCCTCGCGGAAAAAGCCCTGGCCTGCTGGCGGCGGGGCGAAATCGTCTTCTACCCTCCCAAATGGCAGCACACCTACCAGCACTGGATGGAAAACATACGGGACTGGTGCATCAGCCGCCAACTCTGGTGGGGCCACCGGATTCCCGCTTGGGACTGCGCAGACTGCGGCAAAACGTCAGTGTCGCGTAACGACCTGAGCGCCTGCCCCCACTGCGGCTCCGCACACATTGAACAAGACCCCGACGTGCTTGACACCTGGTTTTCAAGCTGGCTCTGGCCTTTCAGCACTCTCGGTTGGGAAGGAATAGGAAAAGTAGGGGGGAAGTCTCCCCCCTCGCTTCAGCCCTTGTCCGGCAAGCCGGACGGCGGTCTTCCGCTCCCCCCCTCTGCGGGGGATACCCCCGCAACGCCCCCTCCCCTATCCGATTTTGAACGCTTTTATCCCACCACGGCGCTGGTAACCGCTTACGACATTATCTTTTTTTGGGTATCGCGGATGATTATGGCCGGTCTTGAGTTTACCGGCAAAGCGCCGTTCCGCGACATTTACATTCACGGGCTGGTGCGTGACAAACAGGGCCGCAAAATGAGCAAAAGCCTCGGCAACGGCCTTGACCCGCTGGAACTGGTAGATGAATTCGGCGCTGACTCGCTTAAATTCACGTTAGCCTTCATGTGCGCCCAGGGACAGGATGTACTGGTTGATAAAGAATCTTTCAAAATGGGTTCCAAATTTGCCAACAAAATTTGGAACGCCAGCCGCTATATTTTAATGAATCTGGAAGGCCGGAACTTGGTACAGAATCCTGACCTGCTTCCTGTGGACAAATGGATTTACTCCCGGCTGAACAGCGCCGCCCAAGCGATGGAAGACGCATTCCTTTCCTACCGGTATAACGACGCTGCTCAAACAGCCTACGAATATTTTTGGAATGATTTTTGCGACTGGTACATTGAAGCTGCCAAGTTGTCGCTAAAAACCGGCGAAGAAATTACGCATAACGCATCCGAAAAAGACCGCGCCGCGACCGTGCTGCTTGACGTACTGGCGGAATCTTTGCGTCTGCTCCACCCCCTGCTACCCTTTGTCACCGAAGAAATTTACGGCAAACTGCCCAATACAACGGGCCTGCTCATCACCGCCCCGTATCCGCTGTTCAATGAGCGGCGCTGTAATCCTCAAGAAGAACGGCATTTTGCCTTTCTGCAGGAACTTGTCCGCATGATTCGCACCCTGCGCAGTGAGTGCACCATCAGCCCGGAAAAGAAACTGCGGGTCAATGTCCGCTTAATTGCCGAACAGGAACAGGTGTTGAGGCACAATGAACAACTGGTAAAACTCCTTGCCGGTATCGGGGAAATGGAAATTGAAACGGCGCTGGCCGCGGCGGGGAACCGTCCGGCTGGTTCTATCGGCATGGCGGGTTCGGGTTTTGAGGTTTTTGTATTTATTGCCGAAGCGGTGGATATTACGGCGCTTAAACAAAAATTCAACAAAGACCTTGAACGCGACCGGGCATTTATCCGGGGCCTGCAAACAAAACTGGCAAACGAACAGTTTGTCAAGAACGCCCCGCCGGAACTGGTAGCCGCCGAAAAGGTAAAACTGGAGGACGGCCTTGCGCGGACAAACAAGATTGAAACTTGGCTGCGCGATCTGTAAAATGGAGATGTAATGACAACCGAGGAAATGCTGCGGTTAAAGGGGACCCGCTTTGCCCCCTATATACAGCTTGCCACTGTCCTCATCGGGAAAACCCGGTCGGGCGGCGGTAATATGTTCAGGCATCAGCTTGACACCATGGCAATTCTCATTGACTATGGCCACATTGATTCCGTTCTGATCAAAGCCGCAATAGTCCACGATGTTCTCGAAGACATTCCCGATTTTAACCACAATCTGTTTTTTTCCATTGACTACGAAGGCCACGAAGTATATGAACTTGTCCGTGAAGTTACCAAAACCCCTGACGAAACCAAGCCTGCATTTCTTACCCGCATTTTAAAATCGGGTTCACCAAATGCCAAAATTCTCAAAGTGGCGGATAGAATCTCCAACATGATTTCCCTGGGTTTTGTAAACGACATGGAATTTGTCGGCCGTTATACCACTGAAACCGAGCAATATGTTTTTCCCATAGCGGAACTGGTAGACAAGTCCATGTTGAAGGAACTCCAATCGCTGGTAGAATCCCGACGCAAGCATGTTACTGATTTCTCAAAAATTAAATCGGAAGAAATACATACCGATTCCACTGATTTCTTGTGAACCGTGTTTGAAGCATTGAACACGTATTTCAGTCATTCTTTCCCCCAAAACCCTGTTGCCTTTCCTTGTGTTATTTGTTATATTTATGTTACCGACCGGTCGTTAACATAACCGGTACGGCGAGGCTGCGGCCCTGCCGGAATGAAATTTTTACAGGTACGGAATGACAAAAGCGGAAATAATTGAGGCGGCTCTCAAGGCGTGGGGCCGTAAATTTTATTTTGATACCAGTCTCAGCCATGTGGCCCGTGAACTCAAGGTCTGTAAACCGGCGCTGTACCGTCATTTCAGGAGCAAAAATGCCCTGCTTGAGGCGATGGACGGGTACTTTTTGGACAATTTTACCGGTTTTTTCCGTTCCGTTTATGAAAAAGCCCTCAATAACCAGGATAGCACCGAGAGTATATTTATGATAATCCGGGCTATTGCGGAATATTATGCCCGGAACGTGAACGTTTTCATCTTTTCCATGGTAAAACTCCACGATAACAAGCGGGACACCTTAACGTACATGGAGGATCTCCGTTCACGGGGGATTGATCTGGCGGATTTTCAACATTCAATCAAAAAAGACTATGTTTTTCAGCCGCTGATAATGCGTTTGATCAATGCAACGCTGGTTTTTTTCGTGGCGGATTTCCATAAAAAAGGGAAAACGCTCGACAATCCGCCCTCCGAAGCGGCAATTACCCACATAATTAACGCAATCAGTGAAATTGCCGGGAAGGGTCTGCGTTACAGTAATGAGGAAATAGTTTCGCTGGATTATGAAGGGCTGGAAAACCGCATCGCGGGGACGGTAAACACTATCGAAGATAATCCCCTGCTCAAGGCGGTGGCGGCTGCGGTGGCTGAGACCGGCCCCTGGGAAACTTCGATGGAGCAGGTGGCGCACCGTTTGGGATTGTCGAAAAGCAGTTTGTATGGTCATTTCAAAAATAAACAGGATATGTTGCATCAGCTTTTTGTAACCGAATTCATGCGGATTATGGATTTTGCCCGGCAGGGGATACGGCAGACGGCGCTTCCGCAGGAACAGTTGTATTTGGGGATTTTTTCAATCGTTGAATATTTGCGTTCAAAGCCGGATATTCTGACGGCTATGGATTGGATTCGCAATCGCAGGATTAACCTGGGCCCCATACGAAAAAGGAAAGAAAAGCCGATGAGTGAATTCATGCGGCTTTTTGAAGAGATTGACATTAAGCCTCTGCAAAACAATAAATCTCCTTTCAATGTCATGCCGGAGGAAGAACTGTGGCTTTCTCCCTGGATTCTGTTTCTCATCATTAATACGTTGATGCAGACAGGTTCGGGACAAACAGTGGGAAAAGTGCCGAACAGCGACATTAGATATTTGTACCGTTTTATAACATTGGGAATTTCAGGAAATAAAATTAATGAGGAATGAGGAATGAGGAATAAGCACATAACAAACAGTAATAAACCGTTAACGGCGTTCTTGTTTTTAATAGCGAGGGTGTTAATCTGCGGACAATTATCCGCTCAGGAAACACAGGCGCAAAAAAGTGAAGCGCTTCGCATCAACCCTGATCAGGCGGTTGACATGGCGATTAAAAATAACCTCAGCCTGGAATCGGCGCGGATATCCTCAACTACCAAAAAGCGGGCTTCGGATTTATCGTGGAATCAATTTATTCCCGGCGTAACGGTAGGGGGTAACCTTATCAGGGATAATGAAAAGAGTACAGCTTCAGGGGTGAGCGCTTTTGCTCCAACAGGATTGATTAATAATCCTATGATTTCTGGTTCAATTCCACCGGGAGTTACGCTACCGCCGGGTACGGATGTTTATTTAAGCGTACCATATTCAGCAGAAGTCCCCCAATGGCACGTTGCCGGTTCAATACAGGCATCGCTCACGATTAGCGCCGCCATGTTTGAAAATATGAAGCGGCTGCGGCTGGATTATCAGACCGGAATGATCGGTTACGGAAGGGCAAAGACCCAGCTTGAGCGGGATGTGCGTAAAGCGTATAACAGTATGCTGCTGCTGCAGGAAAACATCACCCTGCTGAAAGAAAATTTTGATGCTGCCGGGCGGCGGGTTACTATGGCGCGGGCGAATTACCGCGCCGGTCTTGTCCCGGAACTGACCCTTTTACAGGCGCAGGTCGCCATGGAAAATATGAAGCCTATGATTGATCAGGCTGAAAACGGCCTGCGGCTTTCCAGGGCGCAATTCGCCATGTTTCTGGGACTGCCCTACAATACTTCCTTTGAACTGGAGCCGGTAAAAAGCGAAACCAATTTTATTTCCCTTAATGTGCAGGAGTTGATTTCCAAAGCCGCGTCCGGCAAGCCTGACATTCAGGAATTGCGGCATAGTATACTGTTACTGCACAGCGCCCGTAAAGCCCAGTCTTTTTCGCTGCTCCCGGCTTTAACGTTAAGCTGGAATACCACGCCTGTCTTCGCCGGCGATCCCTGGAAGGACAACTGGGGCGACAACGATATGTGGAGAAGATCCGGCTCTTTTACCATTTCGCTGGGCTTGCGGCTGCATAGTCTTTTTCCCTTCAGCCAGGATTTTCAGGGGATAAAAAATATGAATGATCAGATTACCAGCGCCAATATCGGCCTGGCCCAGATGATTCAGGGTACCGAGATTGAAATTTACAATACCGTATTGTCGCTGGAAAAAACGCGGATCAGCGCGGAAGCCCAGACGCAGACGATAAACCTTGCCGAACGTACCTACCGCTTGAGCGAACAGGCCTACCGCGCCGGTTTGCAGGATCTGTTGCAGGTGCGAAATGCCGAGCTTGAATTGAAGCAGGCAAGGGTTTCGATGCTTGAGCAGCAGTTTAATTACCTTAACAGTTTGCTTGATCTTGAATATGCTATTGGAGTTCCGTTTGGGACCTTGAGTTCAAAGGAGATAAAATAATGAACAGCAAAAAAATCCTCGTACTTTTATTGGCAGCCCTTTCACTTTCCGGTTGTGCGAAGATAAAAGCGGTGTGGGAAAAGGCAAAACCAGGCGGTTCGGGAGGACAGAACGCGCCGCAAAAAGCGGTATTTGCGGTAAATACCACCACCGTGGTACAAGGCCAGATTCGGGATTATATCGCCCTGTCAGGCGACATTGTAGCTGGTTCTACGGTTGACGTATATTCCGACGCGGCGGGCAAAGTGGCGAGGGTGTATGTCTCGGTAGGCCAGCGGGTAAACAGGGGCAACCGTATTGCGGCGGTTGATCCATCAAGACCGGGTATGACCTATCAATGGGGGATAGCCACTGCTCCCATCAGCGGAACAGTGGTGTCCCTGCCCGCGCAGGTTGGCATGACAATCAGCCAGGCAGTGCCGCTGGCCCGCATTTCAGGCGGCGGAGCGCTGGAGATACGGCTCAATGTGGCGGAACGCTTTATCTCCAAAATGGCGATGAATCTGCCCTGCGAAATTACCCTTGACGCATGGCCCGGCGATGTCTTTCTGGGCAGTATCAGCGAAGTTGCCCCCACGGTTGATCCCGCTTCCCGTACCATGGAAGTGCGGGTCAATGTAAAAAACGCGGGTTCAAAACTTAAAGCGGGAATGTTCGCCAAGGTAAAAATTATCACCGAGCGCAAGGACAATATTGTAAAAATTCCCGCGTCGGCGATGCTTAACCGCTTTGGGGAGCAGTATGTTTTTGTCATTGGCGCCGATCCTGAAACTCCCGGACAAAAAATTGTAAAGAAACGAATGGTGGTTCCGGGGATTCTTATTGACGGGGTTCTGGAAATTCAGAATGGGCTGACGGCGGATGAGGAAATTGTTGTCCGGGGCCAAACCCTGCTTGAAGACGGTTCATGGGTGAACATCATTGAACAATTTGCGCCGCTGAGCGCCAGATAAAAAGGATGTAGATATTATGAAACTTCGTTTCATATTCGATTTAACAGTGCGGCCATTCGGTCACACGATATAGGAGATATTATGAGCGTTGCAAAATCAATCGTTTCACGGCCAACCACGGTATTTATTATTTTCGCCCTGCTTATCGGGCTGGGGGTTTTTGCCCTGTTCAACCTCCCCATCGATCTCTATCCCGAAATTAATCCGCCGATTCTGGTGGTCTATACTTCCTATACCGGCGCGGGGCCGGAAGAAGTTGAACGATCCGTTACCCGCGTTCTGGAAGCGGCGCTGTCGGGCGTTTCCAATCTTGATAAAATTACGTCCACTTCATCAAAAGGTTCCAGCTTGGTAATTATGAATTTTACCTACGGCACCGACCTTGTAGACGCTTCAAATTCCGTTCGGGACGCGCTGGAACGGGTCAGAAATTATATACCGACCGGGGCGGACTCGCCCCTGATTTTTAAATTTGATCCGGCAATGATTCCCATCATGGGTTTGATGATAACGGGAAACCGCACGCCGGAAGAACTGCGGGAAATTGCCGAGGACACCATTATTCCCCGCATAGAGCAGACGCCGGGCGTAGCGACCGCTTCGGTAAACGGCGGCAGGGAAAAAATTATCCGCGTGGAAATTCCCCAAAGCCGGCTTGAGGCTTACGGCCTGACGGTAACGCAGATACAGCAGATGCTGGGGGCGCAGAATATGCAGATCGCCGCGGGAACCATTACCGAAGGCGGGCTGTCCTACATTCTGACCACTATGGGCGAATATACATCGTTAGATGAAATTAGAAGCACGGTTATTTCCTACAAGGGCGGCGGTTTGGTTGGGACACAGATAGAATTGCCCCGGCAGGTATACCTGCGCGATTTGGCGGATGTGTTTGAAGGCTACCGCGATGAAACCAGCAGCGTTTATGTAAACAGCCAGCCCGCGGTAATGATGATGGTACAGAAGCAGAGCGGAAAAAATTCCGTACAAACCGCAAAAGACCTCCGGGCGCGGCTTACCAGACTGGCAAAGGAAATTCCGTCGGACATAAAAATTACCGAACTGTTCAACACCACCGACACCGTTGAAAATTCGCTCAATCAGGTAACCAGCACCGCCATAAGCGGAGCCTTGCTGGCGGTATTAATACTTTTTGTCTTTTTGCGCTCGTTCAAGCCGACGATAATTATCGGCATCAGTATTCCGGTTTCAATCATCATCACCATGATGTTGATGTACTTTTTCGGGCTGACCCTCAACATGATGACTATGGCGGGTCTGGTGCTGGGAATAGGAATGTTAGTCGATAATTCAATCGTTATTCTGGAAAATATTTACCATTACCGCGAAAAGGGGGCAAAGCTCAGAACCGCGTCAATCCTGGGTACATCGGAAATGTTAATCGCCATTGTTGCATCAACCCTTACCACCTTATGCGTCTTTGCCCCGCTGGTTATGTTTCAGGGAATGTTGGAAGTGTCCGGTGAACTTTTTGCGGGTCTCGCGTTTACCGTTGTTATATCGCTGGCAATTTCCCTGTTTACCGCCGTTTTTCTGGTGCCGGTGTTTTCAAGCCATTACCTGCCGCTTGTTACGCGAAAACAAAAACCCCTGAGCGGCGCTCTGGCAAGAATCGACACGCGCTTTGAACGTTTTTTTGTGTGGCTGGAAAACAGTTACCGTTGGTCTGTCGGCAAGGTACTCAAACACAAGGCCGTTGTCATACTTGGCCTGTTCCTGCTCCTTGTGGGAAGCGTTATCCTTATCCCCATAATCGGCTGGGAATTCATGCCGCAGGAGGATGAAGACAATGTAAGCATAACGGCAACCCTGCCGATGGGAACCCCCTTGCAGGAAACCGAAGCGGTTTTGAAACAACTTCAAATTATTGTTGAAAAAGAAGTCAAAGGCTATGAAAGGATTATTATTCGGGCTGGCGGCGGCGGTTTTATGGGAATGGGAGGCACCGCCGGTAATTCCGGGTCTCTGCGAATCAACCTGCCCAAATTTGCCGAAAGGATACAAAGCGCCAATGATATTAAAGAAATAATGCGCCCCCATTTTAACCAATTTCCCGGGGTTTCGTTTTCATTCGGCGGCGGCATGGGCGGTTTTGGCGGCAATAACGCGGTCGATATAACCCTCCGTACAGATGATCTGGTGAAAGGCAAGGCGCTGGGAGAAAAAATTGCCGCTCTGCTCAAGGAAAAACTGTCTGATGTTGTCACCGAACCGTCTGTCGGTCTGAAAGACGGCCTTCCCCAAATTGAAATCAGACTTGACCGTGAAAAAATGTATGCGCTGGGCCTTAACACCTATACGGTGGGCAATGAAATTAAAGCCGCCGTTGACGGCATTACCGCCACGCGGTATAAAAGCGGCGGGAAAGATTACGATGTCATACTTATCCTTGCCGAAGCGGATCGCAGTACCCGCCCCGCGCTGGATCAGGTTTTTGTCAACAGCCAGATGGCGGGCAGGGTTCCGCTTTCCAGCTTTGTCAGTTATGAAGAAGGAACCGGCCCGCTCACCATTAGCCGCGAAAACCAGAGCCGTGTTATTCACGTTACCGCCGGGGCAAAACCGGGCGCCAAACGGAACGTCTTGCAGGGACAGGTGGAAGAAGTTATCAGAGCGGGAATCCCTGTTGAAGATGACGTGATCATCGAATACGGCGGCGACAATGCCGAAATGGTAAAATTATTTACCCGCTTTGTACTGATTTGTATTGTAGCGGCTTTTCTTGTGTTCGGCGTCATGGCGAGCCTTTTTGAATCGTTCCTTGATCCGTTCATCATTATTTTTACTATTCCGCTTTCGTTAATCGGCATCGTGGCGATATACCTTATCACGAGAACGATTTTCAATGTACTGACCGCTGTCGGCCTTTTGGTGCTGATTGGCGTTATCGTTAACAACGGCATTGTGCTGGTTGATTATACCAACCTGCTGCGCAAGCGGGGTTATTCCCTGCACGATGCCTGCGTTGAAGCCGCCGGTAACCGCCTGCGCCCGATTTTAATGACCACCCTTACCACGATTCTGGGTCTGGTGCCGATGGCGTTTTTCCCCGGCGAAGGTTCAAAACTGGTAGCGCCCATCGGCAAAACGGTTCTTGGCGGGCTTTCCTTCGGCACTTTGATGACCTTGTTCCTTATGCCCACGGTGTACGCGGTTATGAACAAACGTTCCGATGAACGGGCCGTCCGGGCCGAATCGCGGCGTGAAAGAATCGCGGCGGGTGAAGGCCGTTCCAAACAAAAGAAACCGGCGCCCAGCCGGATTGCGGGTTCCAATATTGCCATTATCGGTGGTACTCTATTAAGTAATGCGGAGGATGCGGTCAGGTAACCGCACTAAACGGAGGTTATAAAAATGATTCGTGTTGAAATAATTGCCAACCACTCAGTTGAGGAAAATATCCTTGAAGCCCTTGCCAAAGAAAACGTCGGCAAGTATTACACCAAATACCCCAGCATTCTGGGGGTTGGTTCCGCCGGCCCCCGCATGGGCGATGCCGTATGGCCGGAAGAAAATTTTGCTCTGGTGATCTGGTGCGAAATAGAAGAAGCCCGCGCTATTCAACGGGCCGTAGCCTCGGTCAAGAAAAAATTTCCCGGCGAGGGGATAAAACTTTTCGGGAAATAGGAAACAGAAAACAAGCGCCCCGCTGAAAAATAGAGAAAAGAATTTTTACCACGGAGGACACGGAGGGGAGATGGGAATATATATGACACTTTATGGCGTATACAGGTAGTTAAGCGAAATAGGGGCTAAAATTAGTTGAAAAATATTTTGAAAGAATATTGACAAAAATAATAAATAATATATATTGGGATTAAATATTTTTTAAGGATTACATGTGGTTAAATTATTTACTGAACGATTAATAATTAGAGACCTCACTATTGATGACTTGGAAAATCATCATAAATTAATCTCTAATAATAATGTAATGAAATATTTACAAGACATAAAAACAAATTCAATTGAAGAATCTAAAGAAAATTTATTAAAGGCAATTAATGATATAAAATCGGAAGATAGGAAATTATACTTTTTCCTAATTGAAGATAAATTTATAAATGAATTTATTGGGGAAATAGGTTATACTGTAATAAAAAATACGCTTTATGGAAAATTAGTTCATTTAGGATATTTTATAAAAGAAAAATATTGGAATAAAGGGTATGTAACAGAAGCATTGAAACGTGTAATAGAGTTCGCATTTGAAGAAGATAATGTGTATAGAATATCGACCGGCTGTATAAAAGAAAATGTCGGTTCTGAAAAAGTAATGCAAAAAAATGGATTTATAAAAGAAGCTGAATATAAAGAATATATTTTACATGAAGGTAAATTAAAAGATAGGGTTGAATATAGGTTATTAAAAAATGAATGGAAAAAATAATGAGAATAATAAGGTACGACTTTTGCACCTAACATGGCTGTAACTGCGTCTGTCCGTCTTGCGGACATAATGGCGTCTTTAGATATCAACTCGTAAGAGCTGGAAGGCTACGCAAAACCACAGCCGGGCATGCCATGTATGGCGAACGCGAACCCTTTGTGTTTTAAAGCTCAAAAATCCTTCTTTGTATGTCGTATATATATTGATAACCAGTGCTATAATAGATTATTCCCTTTTTATTCATCTATTATTTTATATTTCATTCTTTTCCATTGTTCCTTAAAACCTATATTTTCCCAAAATTTTATTCCGTCTTCATTCCATTTTAATACATCAATTTCTATTTCTTTTATTTCCAATTTTTTCAATAAATTATTAAATGCAATTTTTCCATAATGTTTTCTCCTTTCCTCTCTTTTAATAAAAAATTGTCTTAAATATTTTGGGTCTTTTGTCATATCGCATAAGGCATACCCTATGATTTTTTCATCAACAATGAAAAAAAATGCCTTATATCCATTATTCAAAAAATCATTCATCCTATTTTCTAATTGATTAATGTCCATTAAATTATTTGCTTTTTCGTCCTCAATTAACTGTTTATTCATTTCTGCCAATAATCTAATATCTTTTTCTGTACATTCATTTATTTTGATCATTAAATTTCCCCATAAATTTATTGTAAATTACTTATACTCTATAATTTTAACCGCATACTTTTATCTTCGGTTTCCATAAACCCTAGTTTTTTGTACACTTTTTCACCGCTCTCCGTTGCTAAAAGATCAATTATTGATACATTTTGTTTTCGGGCTTCTTCTATAATCATCTTTATTATGTTTGTTGATATTCCATTTTTTCTATACTCCGGGTATGTATAAACATTTAATAATGTCCCTACTTTACCATTTACAAAAGTACCATTTGCAGGCCACTCGTTTATAATCAAATACGCAGTAGAAATTACACACCCGCCGTATTCACAAATTATTCCGATAAATTCATTATTATCAATATGTTTTGAGAAATACTTTTTTAATGAATCAATTATTAGTTCTCTTTTCTTTTCATCTGTAAACTTTTGTAATTCGTTTAGAAAATCAAGGCGTAACGTTACAAAAATATTTAAATCTTCCGGGTTTAATTTTCTGTAAATTGTTTTTTCACTTTCAATCTGCATATCTAACCTCCGTATTAAAGTATTATGCTATTTCATTTTAATAATACCTATACAGCATCTTTTCTCATATATTTTTCTCCAACTTTTTTGAAACCGTATTTTTCATATAATCCATGTGCATCTCTTGTCGCTAAAATCCCAAACATTCCGTCCAGTTCTTTCATTTGCGTAATTATTTCTATTAATTTTTTCCCCAGACTATTTTTGCGGTATTTTTCATCAATAATCACATCGCAGAGCCAGTACATTGTAGCATAATCAGTTACAATTCTTGCAAACCCGATCATTTCTTCCTTTAAGTATATTCCAATACATAGAGAATTTTCGATTGCTTTTATTGTTATTTCTTTTTTACGGTTATTTGCCCAATAAGTATTTCCCAATAATTCACATACCTTGTCTATTGAAATCAGGTTTTTATTATCACTGAATTTATATTCGCCATAATGTATTTCCATGTTTATCTCCTTACAGAAAAATTTTATTTTTCTTGTATTTTATTTTTCCAAATATATCATTTCCATATTTCCGGAAATATTTTCTCTTTTACATTCTTTGTAACCTAATTTTTTATACAAATATAGATTCCGTTCACTTTTGCCGCTTGTAAATAATTCAAATGTTTTATTCTGAAAAAATGTCTCTATTGCCTTTAATAAATTTGTTCCATAACCTTTCCCCTGATTATCAGGATGAACAAAAAGTTTTCCAATATAAACACGGTCATTTTTTTCATGCGCACGGACAGAACCTATAATTTTATTGTCTTTGTCAATTAATTTTAAAATTATACCTTCTTTATATTTAATAAATTCGCTTTGTAATTCTTCCAGTGTTTGAGTAAGAGGCTGAATAGAATAATTATTATGTAATTTTGCTTCACTTAAATAAGCCAATTTTTGCAAATCCAATATTTCAGATAAATCCTCAAAAGATGCTTTTATTATATCCATAAAATCCTCCGGAAATTAGTTTTATATTACTGCAACGATATTATTTAGTCTATATTTATCATTAACTATCATAGACAAAATCTATAGAATGACAATGAGGACAAAAATTATTTTTTTTTATCCTTCTGAGACACCTTATACATCATTTAACGCCTTGCGAAGTTTGCCGGGTGTAGTTCCAAATTCCCGCTTGAAAGACCTTAAATATGACTGCTCGTATCCAAAACCATATTCAAGGGCAATATTCACCAGCTTAGAATTTCTATCGCTTAAGCTCTCAAGGCTTGCAGTTAGTCTGCGGGAACGTATGTAAGCGCCAAGAGGCTGGTTGAATGCGACTTTAAACAATCTTTGTAAATGTACCGATGAAAGAGTGTGTTTTTTAGCAATAGTATCTGTATTGATACCATTCCTAATACCTTCCTCTATATCAGCTAATACATTTTTAAGTAAGTCATTCGTCCGTATCATACTTCACTCCAATAAAGATTATTTATTGATGAAAAATATATCTAAACGGTATGCGGCGGTATATCGCATTTTGGGGTGATATTGGTGTGATTTAAGAGTGATCTTGGGGTGATTTTGGTGTGAATTTAGGGTGCATAGGAGTAAAACCGTGAAAAAGTGATGAAAGTGCGGTGATATTGGAAACGCCTGTAGTTTTATATATATGCCTTATATGGGTTCTTACCGTATTGACTGAAATGTCAAGGGCATTAGAGAGTTCTTTATAACTATAATATCCGGCAAGTACCGCTTCGACAACATCTAATTCGCGTCTGCTTAAATGCTGAATATATTTTTTATATTCACCAATTTTTTCATCTTCTTGTATACCGTCTGTCAAATTTTCTTTTGTCAGCCTTGTATAAAGATAAAATAAAAAAAGCAGTATACCTAAAAAAAGCGTCCCCAAAAAAGCGCTGGATAAATAAGATATAAATATTCCTGTTATAAAATCATAAAACCATACGAGAACTATCAGGGTAAATAAAACAAACAGCAGGTTAAATGAAATATAGAGTTTAAGAGGCGGTTTTAACTTTGATTCACGAAGCCAACGCGCCGCAAGAAGGCTGTTAACGGTTATGATAATAACTATTAAAAAAAACCCGCTGTAATACATAAGGGGCATTTGCACTAATGCTTCCATGAAACTTTGCATATCAGTTACAGGGTAAAAAAAAGCAACATGAAAACCCATAACAGGTATCTGCGCTAAATACATGATACTAAAAATAAATGAGGCAGAAATAAGCGCCCTTAAACGGTTATTACCCAACAAAACGCAGGTAAGAAGAAAAAGCGCGTTATTAATGACCGTAATATCAATAACTGAAGGGGTAACAGGCAGTTTATAAAAATGAAGATTTTCGTATAATTGGCAAAGCGGAAAACCCAGGACGACTACTGCCATAAGCGCAATAGACCGCCAACGGGACGCAGGTTTATTCAGCTTATAAAAAAGATGGTAAAACCCTATAGAGCTAATTAATCCCATAAAAAAGCTTAAAATGACTTAACTCCTTTATACGGCATTTTTCGGTGTATAACACAGAAAATTAACATTTTTTATCATAATAATATCCAATTTTTTAGTCAATTATCCTAAAATTACCTAAAAAATCATTTTTGAGTATTTTTATAACGATCAGACTGTGTTTGGGACAGGTAATAGTGCGTTGCGGAGCAACGACTACCGCACAAAATATGATGAAGAAAGCGGCCTCGAACCGAAGTTTACGGCGTAATTACAGCCTTGTCAGGTTCAGTTTTTTTTCTATATTGTGATATTTTTTCTTATACTTCGGTGATAAGTCCGGCGCATCCAATATTTATTAACGATATTTATTTATAGTCTCATCACTCCATATATGAGCTTCTATATACCGTTCCGGACCATATAAACCATCGTCATTCCATTTTTGCGGAAGATCATATTTTTCGATAATTTTTATTATCTCATCATATGTATATAATTTTCTGCGGTATTCTTTATCATCCATTTTATTAGCTCTTGGACTAAATACCGGGTGAGAATCGCCATAAGTAAAAGAAACTGTTTTTAAATCAAACTCACTGATTGGAATTTTTATAAATGCGCTATTTTCAAACCATGTACTTAACCAGGGACTATTTTCTACTACCATATAATGCGGAGGGTTTCTTTTTATTATACCACCCTTTTTTGTAAATTCTGTCTTTAGCATATCTTCATAATAATGTCTATCGCTCATGTATTCACTGTGGCGTTTTGCGCATTGAACATTTGGTTTTGTTTTTTTAATTATATTTATAACATCGTTTGCGTTATCTATCGGCATATCTGACAAATTTAAAAATGCCCCTGTTGTTTTATCATAATAATGATATAAATACATAATATCTTTCATTGTTTTCAAATAACTTATTCCGCCAATTTTTAACCTCAATACAATCCTAATCATTTCAATATATAATGTCAATTATCTTATACTATCATCTTAATATTACTCTCTTATATTACGCATAACGTTCCGGATGTATGCGGCGTTTTTTGCCTTTTTAATATCTTTTTTAGGGACAATGTTCAAACATTGGTTCAATATACTTTTTTATTAATTCTACCCTATCCTTTGCAGTTGGCTTATATAAAGAAGCGATAGAAACTACCATTTTCTCCTTTGGGTTAATATAAATAACATTCCCACTATCTCCCATAGCCGCATATCCATTCGCAATATTTGTCCACCATAAAAATCCAAATGACAAATTAAGTTTTTCCCATCGGCTATGTTCTTTTGTACTTTCTTCAATCCATTCAGCCGATACAATTTGTTTGTTTTTCCATTTTCCGCCATCTAAACATAACTGCCCTATTTTTGTTATATTTATAGCGGTTAAAGTCAGCCCCCAACCTGCTGTATTTATCATTTTTGGGTCAGCAATCCAAACACTAACCCCCTTGGCTTTTAGAAATGCAAGTTGCTCCTCTTTATTCTTAAAAACCAAATTAGCTTTAACATCAATTCCTAACGGAGAAAATAAAAATCTTTTCGCAAAATCAAGTACAGATTGTCCTGTTGCTTTTACCAGAATCCCCGACAAAATATCCGGACCTATGAGGGGAGTATACCTAAATTCTCCGATTGAACTTTTGCCGCCTAATAAATCAAGCGCAGACTTTACCCAATCATCGCTTGTGAAATATTTAGTGTATGGCGCTGATTTGTATTTATACGGAGCTGTCATTGTCAACATATTTTTAATCGTGATGTTTTGTATCGTTTTTTCGCCTCTTTTAATAATGTAATTGGGAAAAAAATCCAATATTTTTTGATCTATACTTTTGATATATCCATTATCAATGGCGATACCGATTAATAAAGATATAATGCTTTTTGTTACCGAAAATACATGAATGGCGGTAGTATGAGTACATTCATTAAAATAATTTTCATATAATTTTTTACCATTTTTCATTACAATAATACCTGCTATATTATTATAATCACTGTTTATTATTTTTTCTAAATCAATTATTTTTTCTTGCTCCATACAATTATCCTCCCAGAAAAAATAATTTACACTAAAGTATAAATCTTTGTCAAGAATGAAATAAAATATTTTCTTTTGCCCTCTTTTAGAGTACGGCGCGAAGAAACGATTTTAGGGGGGCAAAAGAAAAATACCCTGCAATTTTTTCCCACTATCCACTGTTAATAGCAGTATGTTCAAAAGTTTAGAAAACTCCGCCATTCTCCATAATTGTCTTTTTAACAAAGTCCATGTGGTACAATTTTTCCCAATGATTTATGTTTAACGTTCCTTTTTTGAGACGAATTGCTAAAATACAGCAATTCTCGTCTTTTTCATTGTTTGCTATGTCGTACCATTCTGCAAAAACTTTACGGAGTTTAGTCCTTAATTCGGCGTTTTTCGGTTCTAATACCCAGCCGAGATTTTCGCCAATTCCAACTGCGGTAAACATCTCCGGACAAGTCGCAACCGAAACCTCCGTGTTCTGGGCGATTTGCTGCATTTTGTTTGATTTCCCATAAGTCGTAACATAGAACACACCGTCTTCATAGCAGGCATCCACAGTACGGACAACCGGCCGTGGCTTCCCGTCAGCGTTTGGTTCACGGGCGATAGTCGCAAGCGAGATAGCGTTGTCTTTGCCATTGCCAAACTTTTCTTCAAGTAATTTTAACCCTTCTTCATACTCAGTCATTTTATCTCTCCTTTGACAATTTGCTTAATTTACCTAAAGGTATCACACCATTAATATAACACAATACGACATGAAAAAATAAACATTTTTCATCATTTGATAATTTTTTAAAATAGCGTGTTACTCCTGGCGTTACTTTAATGAATCCCGTATCTTGGACAGTACATCCTTTAATTTTATCCCAAACCTAATATATGGCCTTACTCCAAACATACTATAATTGTCCGACCATTCCGTATTTCTTATTTCATCTCTATCCCCATCATCATCTATCGTATATTCTCCGGTGTCCATGCTGGTTAGATTTGCAAAATGGTATGAAAAAATACTGCCTATATTTATGTAGACCATTTTATTGAGAAAAAAAGAAACGCCTAAATCACCGCCTATTCCTATGCTAAATTGTGTAAATTCCTTATCGTTTAATTTCCCTATCGTCGGGCCAAGGCTAAATCCAATGCCAAAAGTCATATCTACTTTTTCGTTAAACTCTATTTTATATGCGGGTCCTATAATAAAATTATATCGAAAATAATAATCATAACCGTCTACGTTGGATGAAATGTTATTTGGGAATAGAAATGAATGATTGTGAAAAAAGCCTAAATTATCCCATAAATGATAAAAATTCCAATGCAGCCCCGGAGCGCCTAGGTATATTTCGTTATCGATTCCGCCGTCCGTGCCTTTTTCAAAGAAATTTCCATATTCAAAACCGAGTGAAAGCCGATTTTCCATTGAAGACAGCGCCACGTTTATAGTAAATGCCAAAATAATCGTAAAAACTATGTTCTTTTTCATAATTAAAACTCCTTACATATCAAAATTGATATATTCAAGTATTCGTCTTGACTTCTAATTAAAAATATACAATACTATTTCAGAGCTAAACGGACAGTTATTGCCTTATTGTTTTGAAATTGGACATAATGTCGTATTTTGTCCATATCTTGACAATTTTCCCGATAATGTCAGGGGATAGATATGACGCGAAACGGGGAAAAAACCCGTGAAGACCACCGGGTTCGGTATACCCGAAAGATACTCAAAGACAACCTCATCAGTTTGATGAAAGAACGTCCGGTAGCGGATATAGGTATAAAAGAGATTTGCGCCCGGGCGGAGGTAAGCCGTTCCACGTTCTATGTCTATTATGAGAATGTTTACCATCTCCTTGCGGA
>JAITCL010000021.1 GCA_031283105.1 Treponema sp.
TTGGGGCGGTTAGCTCAGTTGGTTAGAGCACCAGCTCGACACGCTGGGGGTCACAAGTTCAAATCTTGTATCGCCCACCTCATTTGCGCCGTCTACAGCGTAGACGGCGTTTTTTTTGCCTGTCTGCGATGTGTTGATAAATTTCGGTTAATTATGTATAATATATCTGTGAGTGATGTTGAGATTACCGGTAAATCCTACCCAAAGAGCAAACTGGCAAGCAGGGTACGCAATGTGCATATGCTTGTTTTTGTATTGGTCCTTGTTTTGGTAACGGTAATGGCAGTCGTGATAGCTACCGGTATAGCCAGTGACGCTTCGGAAAAACTTGCCCGTTTTTATTCTATTGAAGCAGTGGGGAGATTTAATATACATGTAAATCAGGAGCTTGCCCTTGTACGGGAAATTTCCCGTTCAGCGGCTGTGATTGACTGGTTTGCCGATGAAGAAAATCCGGCGAAAAAAACCGTGGCGTATAACGAGATAATGAACTATACGAGCATACTGAAAAGCGCCAATGTGTATTTTGGCATTAATAAATCATTAAACGAATATTCAGTTGACAACGGAATTACTTTTGCGAATTTTGTCCCTTTTGACAAAATCGATCCGGCTGATGCTTACAACGATTGGTATTTTAACTGCGTCAGATCAACACATGAATATGTCTTTAATATTGATGTTGCCAAGGCATCCGATACGCCGCGCCTCTGGATCAATTACAAGGTTATGGCAGGTAATAATCTGTTGGGCGTAATTTGCTCCGGACTTTCCTTTGAAGAAACGATTGATTGTTTGTTTTCCCAATATAACAGCAAAGACGTAATGGGGTATATTATTGACAAAAATGGATATATCCAAATGGATAGCGTTCCGTCTGATTCCTATTTTGATGAAAAAGGAAGACAAAAAAACAATATCCGTACGATTTGTCCGGATCCCGTGTTTGTTTCCGCAATAGGTGAATATTTGATGAACATCAACGGTTACTTCGATATGTCTTCACAGGCGGAAGTAATCAAACTTGATAAAAATTATTATATGTATGTATCAATCGCGCCAATTACCGATACGGATTGGTCGATTGTTACTTTTTTTAACAATCATGCATTATACAGCATCAGAAGATTCTTTCCGCTGCTGTTTACCATGTTGTCCGCTTTTTTAATATATACGCTGGTCAGCAGTATTTTTATGCACTGGCTGGTATTCAGGCCGGTGAATCATCTGACAAACAGCCTCTCGGCGTCAAATTTTTATATAGGTGAAATTTTTGGCTGTGACAGGGATGATGAAATCGGTATATTGGCGCAGACTATACAGAGGATGAGGGATCGCCTGAGCACCTATAACGCTGAACTTCTGCGCGCCGCGCGTGAACGGGAGCGCCTGATCAGAATAGATCAGTTAACCGATATACCGAACAGGCGCAACTTTGATGAACGTTTGCCCCTGGAATGGGGGAGGGCGATAAGAACCAAAACGCCCATCAGTATTCTTATTCTTGATTTGGATCATTTTAAGGATTACAACGATACCTACGGGCACCTGCAGGGCGACAAGGCATTGCAGGTAGTTGCAAAAGTATTTTCGCAGGAGCTTAAACGTTCAAGCGATCTTGTCGCTCGCTGGGGCGGAGAAGAATTTGCCATATTACTTGCAAATACTGATTTTAGCGGGGCACATGATGTTGCCGAGCGAATTCGGCAAAAAACTGAAGACTTACAGATAGTGCTGGCCAACGGCTCAGTTTCAAAAATTACGGTAAGTATTGGTGTCAATAGTTTAATACCCACGACAATCAATGTGCTTGAGGAATTTATTCATCATGCGGATATGGCGCTTTATGCCGCAAAAAAAGAAGGCAGAAACAGGGTATGTCTGTATAACGGCGTTCAACTGTAATACGGCCTCTTTTTTCAATTCGTAAAATTTGTTACTATATTTTCGGAGGAGTTTTATGCTGTACAGGGAATATGGTCAAACCGGCGAAAAAATTTCAGCGCTTGGTTTTGGGGGAATGCGTTTTGCCCATATTGACGATCACGATGAATGTATCCGTACCATGCTTGCCGCCGCGGAAGGCGGGGTAAACTATTTTGATACCGCGCCGGGCTATTTTGAGACAAAAAGCGAGACGGTGTTTGGCAAGGGTTTTGCCGAATTCAGGCGGCGGAAAATCCCTTTTTATACGGCGACCAAAACTTTTGCCACAACCGAAGATGCAATCCGCCGCGAGGTTGAGGCGCAGCTTAAACGCTTTGATATTCCCGCTATTGATTTTTACCATATGTGGTGTATTACCAGTCTTGATAACTGGCAGAGCCGGAAAAAAGACGGTATTCTGCAAACTTTCAGAAAACTCAAGGCAGAGGGGCTTATCCGCCATATCTGCGTATCCAGCCATCTTATCGGTGACGAAATTAAAGAACTGTTGATGGAAGGGGTGTTTGAAGGGGTGCTGTTCGGCTATTCGGCATATAATTTTAAGACGCGGCAGAAAGCCTTTGACGCAATCAGGGAAAAGAAGCTCGGCGCGGTGGTGATGAACCCGCTGGGCGGCGGGGTTATTCCCCAGCACCCTGAACGGTTTAATTTTTTGCAGCGGCCTGGTGAAGGAATTGTTGCGGCGGCTCTGCATTTTCTTTGGGATCATCCTGAAATCAATGCCGCCCTCGTGGGTTTTCAAACGGTAGAACAGGTGCAGGAAGCCCTTGCGGCGGTTGAAGATTACAAGCCCCGAACCGAAGCGGAAATGGAGGCGGTTAAGGCCGGCGCCAATGCTTCTCTTGAAGGAATCTGTACCGGCTGCAACTACTGCGATGTTGACTGTCCTCATGATATTCCCATTCCCCAATTCATGGATGCCTACAACCAAAAAATTCTCAACAATAAAGCGGGAGAAGACCCGATTGGCGAACGTCTGCGGTGGCACTGGAATTTGGATCGTTCTGTTGCCGGCACATGTACGGCATGCGGCCGATGTGAAAAAGCCTGCACTCAGCATATTGCTATTATCAAGCGGCTGAAGGAAATTGCGTCACCGGTGGCAGCGGCATCGGAGATGCCGGCGGATAAATGATTATCCTTAAAGCAATTTCAAAAAGTTATGGCGCGGTTACCGCGGTAAAGCGGGTTGATCTTGCCGTTCCCGGGGGCTGCATTTACGGAATCATCGGCAGAAGCGGCGCGGGAAAATCAAGCCTGCTGCGGGTGATGAGTCTGCTGGAAACGCCGGATACCGGCGAAGTGTATTACAACGATCAGCGGGTGGACACTTTGCGCGGCAGGGCATTGCTTGAGCAGCGCAGAAAAATGGGAATGATATTTCAGAATTTTAATTTGCTGGGATCGCGTAACGCGGCGGGAAACATTGCCTACCCTTTGGAAATTGCAGGACTGACAAGAAAACAAATTGAAAAGCGCCTTGATGAATTGCTGGAACTGGTTGATATTGCCGACAAGCGTAAGGCGCGTTTGCGGGAACTTTCCGGCGGGCAGAAACAGCGGGTGGCTATTGCCCGTGCGCTGGCGGCAAATCCCGAAGTGCTGTTCTGCGATGAAGCGACCAGCTCCCTTGATCCCCAGACCACCCGCTCAATTCTGGCGTTAATCCGCGACCTGCAGCAGCGGCTGAAAATCACCGTGGTACTGATAACGCACCAGATGGAAGTTATCCGCGAAATATGCCATGAAGTAGCGGTACTGGATGAAGGAATTATTGTGGAAAGGGGAAGCGTTACCGAAGTGTTTGAATCGCCGCAGGCAGCCGCGACACGGGAGATGATTCATGCCTAAAGAAAAAATTCTGGAAGTGTTAGCTATGCTGCCGGCGGCAACAGCGGAAACGATATACATGACTTTTGTATCAACCTTTTGCGCCTGTCTTTTGGGTTTCCCCCTGGGCGTGTACCTGTACGCCGCTTCCCCCGCCGGCCTTGCCCCCCGCCGCGTACTGTACAATGTGCTTTCCCGAATCGTGAATTTATTCCGTTCCCTTCCCTTTATCATACTGATGATTCTGCTGATACCCCTGACGCGGTTGATCATAAAAACCAGCATAGGCCCCACGGCGGTTATTATCCCCCTTTCCATAGCCGCCGCGCCCTTTGTAGCCCGCGTCGCCGAATCCGCCCTGTCCGAAGTTGAAACCGGAGTGCTTACCGCGGCGCGCGCAATGGGTTCAACCAATTTTCAAATTATCCGCAAGGTGTTAATCCCCGAAGCCATGCCCGCTTTGGTTTCCGGTTTGACTTTGACCATCATTCATTTAATTGGCTATTCGGCAATGGCGGGCGCTATCGGCGGCAGGGGCCTGGGCGACCTTGCCATACGTTACGGCTATTACCGCTTCAGAACCGACGTTACAATCGGCGCGGTTATTGTTATAATGATACTGGTGGAAACGGTGCAGATTATAGGCACGGTGATCAGCCGCAGCCTTTTGTCAAAACGTTAAAAAACCCTATTGACAGGTCTGTAGTTTTTTCCTATAATCATATTTAACATATAGGATAAATATGTATTCTATGAAGGAGAAGAAAATGAAGAAAACACTTGCGAGCCTGCTCATTGCGGGCGTACTGGCTTTGGCCCTTAACCACGTAGTTGAGGCCAAAGGTAACGCGGAAAAATCCGCTTCGGTTATTTCGGTGGGAGCCACGCCGGTTCCCCACGCGGAACTGCTTAACCTGATCAAAGAGGATCTGGCGGCGCAGGGAATCACCCTGAGAGTGGTGGAATTCACCGACTATGTGCAGCCCAATGTGGCGGTGCTTGCCGGGGATTTGGACGCCAACTTTTTCCAGCATATTCCCTATCTGGATTCCAATGAGGAATGGTCGGCGAAACTGGTTTCAGCTTTTGGGGTTCATGTGGAGCCATTCGGGCTGTATTCGACAAAGTACAAGAACATTAACGATCTGCCCAACGGCGCCACCATCGCCATACCCAATGACCCGTCAAACGGGGGACGCGCGCTGCTCCTGCTCCAGGCAAAAGGGCTTATTACCCTCAGAGACGGGGCGGGCCTGACCGCAACTTCCCGCGATGTCACAGGCAATCCCAAAAATTTCCGCTTTAGGGAACTTGAGGCCGCCCAGCTTCCCCGCTCCCTGCAGGATGTGGACGCAGCCACCATCAATGGCAACTATGCCCTTGAAGCCGGCTTAAACCCCATCAGGGACTCCCTTATAATTGAGGGCGCGGATTCTCCCTATGTTAACATCGTGGTAGTGCAGAAAGGCAAAGAGAACGATTCCCGCGTTGTAGCCCTGAGAAACGCCCTTCTCAGCCAGAAAGTAAAGAATTACATCAACAGCCAGTACAACGGCGGCGTCGCGGCGGTTTTCTAGTACAAAACAAATTCATCGTTGGTGAGCGTGAAATTACCGGAGAGGCCTTCGGTAATTCTCACGCTCCGGTCGCTAAACACGAATACAGCCTGCGCGTTGGGGATTGAATCTATCAGGGCTTTGCCATGCTCAAAGCCCAGGGCGAAAACAGCGGTGGAAAGGGCGTCGGCCTCTATGGAACGCTCTGTTACAATGGTGACAGATAACAGGCCGTTCTCCACCGGGTAACCGTCTGCCGTGGAGAGAATATGATGATAACGCCTAACGCCTTCTAAA
>JAITCL010000031.1 GCA_031283105.1 Treponema sp.
TAACAAAAGAACCGCGATACTTCCCGCCACAGCCATCAAAATGACTATCATCAAAATACTCAGTTTAATTCTGATTTTCATATTATTTGCCCCCTAATTTAAGCCGCGCGAGCGGCGATGTTAATAAAACGGCTCCGCGAAGCGGAGACATATTTTTTTTGTGAGAAATATATATGTTATTGTTTAATAACGAAATCTGTAAAAACTATTGTTTTTACAGATTTTCATAACTTGATAAGCGCCCTTATTATTTAAAATCATAAAAAATTATAGAAAAGGCAAGAAAATTCGTCACAATTTGGGGGGTATTTTGCGATAAACAATTGTGTATTTTTATGGCTGTTTACGGCGTTCCGCCGAAGGCTGAATGTCGTAAAAAATTGCGATATGTGCCAGTTTGTGCGGAAAATTGCAAAGAGAATAGGTAAAATATGCCTTTCGGCATATATACAAAATATTTTTCTGCGATAAAATTTTTATATGTTCCCGCGTTGCGGAAGGACATAAAATACGCCGATGGCGTAAATAGGCTTTTATAAAAGGAGTTTTGTATGAAAAAGGTTTCAAGAACAATCGCCGTGATTTTAGTTTTGGTTGTATTCGCCGGCAGTTTTACCAGTTGTTTTACAGCGGCGGCTATTAGGGGAAGTGGTGATGCCATTTTATTAGTGCTTCCTTTCCCAATTTGCCCTGCCTTAGACGTAGTTACTTTACCAATTCAATTGATCGTTTGGGCTATTTCAAAAAAAGCCCCCTGGGATTGGTTTAGTGCTTATGATGGAATGGAAAATCAAATATACTTGGTTAGTGCGGATCATAACCCTTTTTCGGAGTATTATTCTTTAAGAGATAAAACAGGCTCTTTGCCAGAGACAGAACTCGCCTCATTGAAGCAGAATTTGTACTCCATACCTGAAACAGAACGCAATGCCTCAATAGATAAATTAACCTCCTTATCTGAAACAAGGCGTGATTTTTTGATTGACGCTTATAACTCCTTGCCTGAAAATGAAATTGTTTCTTCCATAAAAAGAATAAACGCCTTGACTGAAACAGAACGTGTTTCCTTATTGCGGGCTTTTAACTCCTTATCGGAGGCGGAACTTGACTCTTTAATGGAGGAATTAAAATCCTTGTCTAAAACAGAATATGTTGCTTCGGTGGATTATTTTCGGGAAAAAGCATATATGGGGATTGGTTTTCAGTATTAATGGTATAATACAATGATATAAAAAATATTGGAAAAAGCACAAACCAGCACATAACAGGACTGTAACTGCTTCGCCGCCTATTGGCGGCTCGGGCTACACAAAACCGTGTTCGGGCTACGTCCTCTGCACGGTTTTTCTCCGCCACATTTGGGGCAGGGGTCGTTGCTGCGCAACGCCCTACTACCTGCCCCAAACGTCAGTTACAGCCGGAACGTTATATGCCGGAAACTGTCGTATAATATACCAATTCAGCGGTTAATGTGACATCATTCCTTCTTCCTCCGTGGTTAATTCTTTTCTTTATTATTTACGAATGAAAGCAACCCGGCACCTCAATTCTTGGGTGTTGGGGGTGACAGTCGCCCATAGTTTATGGCGCTTGGCACTATATACGCCGCTTTCTTGCAACTGCCCTGATTTTGAGGTACTGTTGATAAGTCGGGATATTCAGAAATACATGGTTTACCCGGTTTGCCCCAAAAGAGGGTATTACGGATGTCGAATTGCGTGGAACGGTAAATCAGCCTGAAAAGAAACATTGGTACGAGGGATGAATAAAAATAAAGCAAATTTAATTTATATTTTATTAAATCTTTTATACATTATTCCCGGAGCATTTTGCGCATTAATGTATTATGATTTTTTCTACAGTGTATTTAAATTACCTCATTTTCCGAGAGAATTGGAAAATATTATTGGATTATTATATTTAATTCCCTGGGCAATATTTTACCTTATGGGTTTAACATTTACAATATTATTACATCCAATTGCCCAAATAATAATATTTTGTGTATGTATAAAAAATAAAATCATTTCAAAAATATATATAATTATAACATTCATTTTTTCAATGACAATTGCTTTTGTTTATTTATATTTAATTTGGTGGAAAGGTCTGTATTTATCAGTATAAAGTATTAATTTGGAAACAAAATAATGAGAGAGGCATTTTCTCATTTTGAGGTGTTTTACCTGAAAAAGGGGCTAGATTAAGTTGCCAAAAAAAGAAATTATAAAGTATGGGGATACAGGAACTTATCGCTTCAGCGCGGAAAATTGTCTTTAAGTTTGGGTCAAATACCCTTGCCGGAAGCGAAGGGAAAATCAATGCCGCTTTTTTGGAGGAATTTGCCGGACAGACGGCAGAATTGTGCGCCAAGGGCAAACAGGTGGTCATTGTTTCATCGGGTGCGCAGGTGGCGGGTCTTTCCACATTGGACAAGTGGGCACGTAAAAAAGACCTGCATTACCGGCAGGCTCTCTGCGCCGTGGGGCAGGTACAGCTTATGGAAGCGTGGCAAAGGGCCTTTGAACCTCATGGCCGTCGCATAGCCCAGATTTTGCTAACGCAAGAAGATTTTGGCGACCCCATCAGAACCCTCAATATGAGAAACACCCTGTTTACCCTGGTCGATGAAGGCATTATCCCGATTATCAACGAGAATGACACGGTATCGGTCGAGGAAATAAAAATCGGCGACAATGACACCCTGGCGGCACAGTCGGCGATTCTCTGGAGCGCAGACCTTTTGGTGCTGTTCAGTGACATTGACGGACTGTTCAATAAAAACCCCAAGGAATTTCCCGACGCGGAATTGGTTGAAGAAGTACGCGACATTGATTCAATACGCGCCAATGTCAGCATAGGCGCGGTAAGTAATTTTGGCACGGGAGGCATTGCTACTAAACTTACTGCGGCGCAGAAGGCATCTTCCTACGGTATTCCCACGATACTTGCCCACGGCGGCAGACCCCGCTGTCTGGAAGCCCTGGCCGCAGGCCGTCAAAAGGGCACGGTGTTTTTGGCTTAGTCATCAGGCTTGTTGTTACTCTCCAAAAATGGTAAAAATAAATTGGAGGATAATATGGCAGCCTTGTCGATTCCGGCAGCCGCCGGGACAGTTCATGATTTGCTGGCTTTGGGGGCTTTGGTGACGCGGCTCGATCCGGGTATTGTTCCTTTTGCACAGGCCGGCGAATACCTCCTCCATGTGGCGGGCGGGGAATACAATGTCGCCTCCAACCTTTCTACCTGCTTCAGATTAAAGACCGCCATTGCCAGCGCGATGGTGGACTATCCCATTGGCCGCAAAGTAGAACTGGCGGTACAAAAGGCCGGAGTAACGCCCTACTTTCAGCATTTCAAGCATGATGGTGTGCGGGGGCCGAATATAGCAACCGTGTGGAGCGACCGCGGGCAGGGTGTGCGCGCCCCGGTGGTGTTTTACAATCGTTCCAATGAAGCGGCGCAGCAGCTTAAGCCGGGCAGTTTTGACTGGAGTACGATTTTTGGCTCATCGGGCAGCCCGAAGATTCGCTGGTTTCATTCGGGGGGGATTTTCAGCGCCCTTTCGCCCACCACTGCGGATTTGATCATCGAAGCGATGCAGGCCGCCAAAAAAGCGGGGGCCGTGGTTTCCTTTGACCTGAATTACCGGGCAAAACTCTGGGCGGCTGCCGCGGCGGAACAGGGCCTCAGCGCGGAGCAGGCCGGCGAGAAGGCCGCCGGAATCCTGCGCAAAATAACGGGTTATGTTGACGTGCTTGTCGGCAATGAAGAAGATTTGCAAAAGGGGCTGGGCCTCAAGGGGCAGGATGTCGAAGCGAAGGGCAAACTCGACCCTTCCGCGTTTTTTGGCATGATGGGAAGCGTGATAAAAGATTTTCCCAATATTAAGGCAGTGGCGACCACCCTGCGCGAAGTCCATTCCACCAACCGCCACTCCTGGAGCGCGGTGCTGTGGCTGGACGGTAAAAATTATCAGGCGCCTGCCGCGGAGCTTGACGTATACGACCGCGTGGGCGGCGGCGACGGTTTTGCCGCGGGTCTGTTCTACGGCCTTCTAAGCGGCAAAAATCCTGAAGAGGCGCTGCGGCTGGGCTGGGCGCACGGGGCGCTGCTGACTACCACTCCGGGTGACACTTCCATGGTAAGCCTGGATCAGGTGGAGGCCTTTGCCAAAGGCGGTTCCGCCAGGATTCAGCGTTAGCGGTAATTTACCGGAAAAAAGGAAGGCCGGTTATGACAGAAACAGAAAAAGAACTGCATGAAATTTTCAGCAGAAACCTCAGGAAATATCGTCACAATCTGGATTTAACTCAAATTGCGCTTGCCAAAAAGGCCGGTGTTTCCACCAATTTTGTCAATGACATTGAAGCGGAAAAAAAATGGGCTTCACTGACAACTATGGTAAAAATTGCAAATGTTTTTAATGTTCATGTCTATGAACTTTTGAAGCCGTCCAATCTGTTTCCCGACAATCTGAACGGTATCCTGAAAAAATACACCGAAGATGTTCATACCGCTATTAGCACTATTAATCATACTCTTTTGGAAAGTGAAAAATTGATAACTCATGGCTCTTGACGCAAGGGGAATCTGACGTCTTTGCGTAGACATCGCGCAAACCATTGGAAGAGGTAGAAATAATGAATGAAATTGATTTTATGATAGTACGATTTACTTCTTTATGGATTTTTCACGGTAATATTCATCTGCAATAAACTCTGCGCTAAACTTGGCCCACAATTTTCTACGAACAAATCCCAGGGCGGTCTGACACAGCCCCACCGGGGGCTAGACGGTCGTGGCCTTTTTTGACGGACACTTTGGTGTCGCCTTTATTCTCCCACGCCGTGCGCCCCCGGCAGGGCTGAGTCAGACCGCCCAAGTACCGTTACGGTGTTTTTGTGGGTCAATTTTACGAAAATGACACCATAGAATACCCAATTTCACCTATCGTAGAATAGACCGGTCGGAGGGGGCGGGCGGGTAGCGGAAACATTTGGGGGGCTGCATAGGTGGGAACAGAAGAAAAGCGCCCCGTCAAGGGGCGTTGACGGACGAATGCGATCGGTTCCGGCGCACAGAAACTCCACCGCATACAGTGATGCTGGCTGGATTTATCCAGCCAAGTGCGCCGCGGAACTCTACAAGCGTTTCCGCTCGCCCGTAGCGCCCCCTCCGGCCGCACACTGGGCTTGCTAAAGCAAGCCCGCCATTGGACATTTAGTTTTGTTTCCATGATAAAGCATCTTCAGCAAATGATATACTTTCATCAAAATCCTGTGTATGAAGAGCGTTGTAGTTTTTTCGGATTAAATAATTGATACCGTGTTTTTGGAAAAGGGATATTACATCTTTCTCATGCAGATTGTGCCGTTGAGAATACCCTTCAACAGCATACACCAACATAAGGTTTTGATTGGAAGGCGGGGGTCCATACCTCGCTGCTTGCAGCGGTTCAGGTTACTACATTACGCATAAAGGTTAATACTTTGTTACCGAGGTATGGCCCCCGCCAGTATAATAAATTTCCTCTCCAACGAAGATACTTCGCTGCTTGCAGCGGGGTATCTTCATCGTGTTCAGTCCCGGTCATCTCCTATCCTATTCCCTGCCTATATAACCGTTCCCGGATACAGGATGGTATTCTTGGGGATAACAATAATGCCGTCTACGATGTAGTAGTGGCCGTAGTTGCCGTCGGTGCGGCGCATGTCGTCAATGCCAATGCGGCAGTCTTCGCCGATGCGGACGTTTTTGTCAATGATGGCTCCCTTAATGATAACGCCGTGCCCTATCCCCACATTGGGAATCCGCGCCTCGGCATTTTGCGCCTTTTGAACATCGTTCTCATAATAGTCGGCCCCCATGCAGACCACGCCGTTGAGGCTGGAACCGCTTTCAATAAGGGTACGGATACCGACAATCGAATTGGTAATACTGGCGTTGGTGATGATACAGCCCTCGGAAGCGATGGATTGATTCATGTTGCTGAAATTCATTTTTGAAGGGGGCAGGTTGCGCATGTGGGTATAAATTGGCCGCTCCTCATCATAAAAATCGAAACGGGGCCTAACGCTGGTCAATTCCAGGTTGGTTTCGTAAAAATTCCGTATGGTTCCGATATCTTCCCAGTAGCCGTTAAATATATAGCCGTTGACCTTATGGGTGTTAATGGCGGTGGGAATTATTTCCTTGCCGAAGTCGGCTAAATCGTTGGCAAGGCAGTCTTCCATTGTTTGGGCGTTGAATACGTAAATACCCATAGAGGCCAGGTATAAATCATCGCGGTTTTTATCGAGCCTTAGCTCTGCGGGCGCCTTAAAATCGGAAATATCCTTGGTTGGGCCGGGTTTTTCCATAAAGTTGGTTATCCGGCTGCTTTTATCGAGTTTAAGTATACCCAACTCGCTTGCTGCATCCCTGCTGACGGTAGTACAGGCAATGGTAATAGCCGCCCCGGAATCAGCGTGGTTCTTCAATAATTCCTGTAAATCCATACGGTAGAGCTGATCGCCGGCGAGAATGATGTAATATGAGGGTTTTTGGGTTTTAAAGTGGGGAAAATTCTTGCGAACCGCGTCGGCGGTGCCTTCATACCAGCCGGAATGTTCCAAAGTCTGCTCCGCGGCGAGAATTTCAACGAAACCTTTGGTAAAAGAGTCAAACATATAGGTAGAATTGATGTGTAAATGGAGCGAAGCGGAGTTAAATTGGGTAACAATGTATATTTGGCGCAGTTTTGCGTTGATACAGTTTGAAATGGGGATGTCTACCAGCCGGAATTTACCCCCAAAAGGGACGGCAGGCTTGGCCCGCGACTGAGTAAGGGGAAAAAGACGGGTTCCTTTTCCCCCACCAAGGACAATGGATAAGACTTCAGTCATACCGTACCTCCATTATGCATACAATGTACCGCCACCAGTTTATTCATTGTACACCGGATATTTTTTTTTGTCGATAGTTTTGTGGAAATTTGTGTGGAATTTATACGAAAATGGCATAAAATTGCCCGAAATAGGCGGAAATGTGGATAGATAGGGGAGGGTAAACTGTGATATAATGCTGGTATGACTGCCCGTGAAAGCCTGGATGCAATCCTTGCAAGCCCTGAATTCGCCCCCTACATCGTGGTAAACCGCCTTTTACCGGCGGCGGAAGGCTCTTTTGCCCCATTTCCGGCGGATCTGGACGGCAGAATTGCCGCCATTTTGCGTAAAAAAGGCTTTGATGCGCTGTATACCCATCAGGTTGAGGTCTGGGAACGGGTGCAAGAGGGCAAAAATGTAGTGGTAGTCACGCCAACCGCCTCGGGAAAGACCCTTTGTTACAATTTACCCTGTCTTCAGGCCCTTCTTGCCGATGAAAGCGCCCGCTGTTTGTACCTTTTTCCGACAAAAGCCCTGTCTCAGGACCAACAATCCGCATTAAACGATCTTTCCGGCGGCGATGATGAGGGGTTAAACCTCAAAATTGCCACGTATGACGGCGATACGCCGGAATCCTTGCGGGTTTCGGCGCGGGACACCGGCCGGATCATCATTTCCAACCCCGACATGCTTCACGCGGGAATTTTGCCCAACCACCCCAAGTGGATAAAATTCTTCTCACGGCTTAAATTCATTGTGATTGACGAGGCCCACGCCTACCGCGGCGTTTTGGGCAGCCATGTCGCCAATGTCATCCGCAGACTCCGCCGCGTCGCCGCTTTTTACGGGGCGCAGCCGCAATTTATACTCTGTTCCGCCACCATCGGCAACCCGCGGGAACTTGCCGAAGCGCTCACCGGCCTGCCGGTTGCTCTGGTGGATAGAAACGGCGCCCCTCGCGGCGAAAAACGGATTATTCTCTACAACCCGCCCCTGGTTGACGCGGTGCAGGGCATACGCCGCTCGGCGGTTACGGAAAGCCGCCGCTGGATGATCGCCCTTTTGCGGGCGGGCATTAAAACGATACTGTTTGCCCATTCCCGTATTAAAACCGAAGTAGCCGCCTCCTATGTCAACGAGGATTTGGCGAACATTTTTACCGACAATTTCCGCATACGGGTTGAGCCGTACCGGGGCGGCCTTCTGCCCAATGAACGCCGTGAAATTGAGAAAGGGCTGCGGGACGGTACGATTCAGGGGGTAGTTTCAACTAACGCGCTTGAATTGGGCATCGACATTGGCGGTCTTGACGCTTCGGTAGTGGCGGGCTTCCCCGGCTCCTTCAACAGTTTTTGGCAGCAGGCGGGCAGGGCTGGCCGGCGTGGCGGCACTTCGGTATCGGTGTTTGTCGCCACCGCCTCTCCCATTGACCAATTCATTATGAATGATACGGACTGGTTTTTCCGCACCAGCGCCGAAGAGGGGAGGGTAGACCCGGAAAATCCCTATATTTTAACTGATCATGTAAAGTGCGCCTGTTTTGAGTTGCCGTTTGTCAATGAACAGTTAGCAATGAGCGATGAACAAAAGGGGGAAAGTTTTGGTTCCAATGCGCTTGATGTGCTGGAATATTTAGAAGAAGCGGGGATAGTCCGCCATGCGGGTGAAAAGTGGCATTGGGCTGACCGTTCGTTTCCTGCCGAAGGGATCAGCATACGCTCGGCAACAGCAGATAATGTCGTGATTATTGATGTCACCGCCGGTAGAAATGCCGTTATCGGCGAGATGGATCGTCCCAGCGCCAAAGAATTAATTTTTGACAATGCCGTGTACATACACCGGGGCAGGCAGTATCTGGTAGAAAAATTGGACATTGAAAATCGCAAGTGCCTGGTACGCGAGGCCGAGGTGAATTATTTTACCGACGGGCTGGTCAAGACTGACATTAAGGTTTTGAGTGAGGATGAAAAAATTACGCTCCATTCCTTGTACGCCGTCCTCGGCGACGTTCTTGTCCGTTCCCAGGCTGCCAAATTCAAAAAAATTCGTTTCCATACCCACGAAAATATCGGCTACGGCGACATCGACCTTCCCGAAGAAGAAATGCAGACGCGGGCCTTGGCGCTACTGTTTGACCCGCACAGCGCCGGGGGGAAAGCCCTGGCGGAAATGGATGAGCAGGAAGCGGGCGCGGCGCTTTCCGGCGCGGGTACGCTTATCCGCACCATTGCGCCGGTGTTTTTACTCTGCGACCCCCGCGATTTGGGCATAGCGGAACGGGTGCGCGACCCTCACTTTGGCGTTCCGGCCCTGTACATTTACGACAAATACCCCGGCGGAACCGGTTTAGCGGAGGGTCTTGTCCATTGTATCAGCAGCCCTGCCGGCGGTCTTTTTGCCGCCATTAACGAAGCCCTTACCCGCTGCCCCTGCAAATCAGGCTGTCCGTCCTGCGTGGGGCCGGGCGGCAATAAAGCCGCCGCAGTCAAATTCATATCAAGTATACATCTTTAATAGACACCAGCCGGAGGGGGCGCTACGGAACACCCGGTCACTGAGCTTGTCGAAGTGACCGAGATGTATGCCTAAAGATATTACTTGGGGGCAATTCTAATATGCACCGCACAAGCCATTTCCTGCGGAAAAGGCTTGTGCGGCTGCCTATAAGGTTTGCTCCAAAAGCCCCCAAATTACTTTACTAGGCATACATCTCACCAGTACCTATAGCACCATAGGGGGTTCGCCCCCTCCGGCTGGCTTCTACCGTCACAGGGTAACAGCATATACCCTGTTACATCAATTATAGCCACAATAAGGCGGCACAGGGAGACAGTGCGGGGTTGCCAAAACATTATGGGGTTCTTCGACGGAGCAGACCAGAGAGGAAAAGCAAAAACTAGGTGTACAGTAACAGCCGCACGGCACGGGAAACAAGAGGACACGCTCATAGTGGAATTATCCATAGTTTTCAATGATGCACAGAAGCCGT
>JAITCL010000048.1 GCA_031283105.1 Treponema sp.
ACAGTTGATTTACTTAAAAAAAATATGCGCCCGTTATTAATTTATTTTTACGCGGCGTTTTTTCTTCCGACTCTGCTAATGACCGCGATTATCGCCATCTCGTTCACAAGACGCATAACACGCCCGATTGTAGAATTAACTGAAGCGACACGGCGCGTTGCCGAAGGGGATTTCTCTTTTCAGATTTTATCGCGCCGTAATGACGAGCTTGGCATTCTTATCCGTTCTTTTAACTCAATGGTTCAGGATTTGGAAAAAACAAGAGAAGCCCTTGTAAAAAACGAAAAAATATCAATTTGGCAGAACATGGCTCAGCAGCTTGCCCACGAAATTAAAAATCCGCTAACGCCGATAAAACTTTCAGCAGAGCGCGTACTCCGAAGATGGCAGAATAACCCGGAACAAATAGGCGATATTATTGAAAGTTCCATGATGGCGATTATTCAGGAAACGGAAGGGCTTTCCGTTTTGTTAAACGAATTCAGAACATTATCAAAACCGATGGAACCGTCCAAGTCATTGATAAATTTAAAAGTCCCTATAGAAGAAGTTATAAACGAATATTCGGGCTTATACCCGAAAGTGAAATTCAATTTTACGCATATTCAGGAAGACGTACAGGTAAAAATCGATAAACACCGTCTTTCGCAAATTCTTACAAACCTTGTAATAAACGCCATTGATTCAATGTCAGGAAACGGAGAAATTGAAATGAGGACCGATATTGTCAAAAAAAGAGAAGTTTGTTACTGTAGAATAAGCGTCAAGGATTCGGGTAAGGGAATCAGCGAACAGGAAGGGCGTCAAATTTTTACTCCGTATTTTACAACTAAAAAATCAGGCACAGGGTTGGGGCTTCCCATTGTTGAACGAATTGTCACGGATCATGGCGGAACAATCTGGTTTGATTCGGCGGAAGGTGTAGGATCAACATTCTATATCGATCTGCCATCGGCTTGAGGTTTAATATGCCGTCAATACTAATTATAGACGATGAACCCGGTATACGAGTAACTCTCGCGTCCGTTCTTGAAGATGAAAAATATAAAGTCTTTACTTCCGAAGACGCGCTTGCCGGAATTGAAACGTTAAAACGCGAAGTAATTGATCTTGTCTTCCTTGACGTTCTTCTGCCAAAACTTGGCGGCATTAAAGCGTTAGAACAAATACGCAAAGAATGGTCTGTTACGGAAGTTGTCATGATTTCGGGTCACGCAAATATCGAAATGGCAGTAAACGCCGTCAAACTGGGAGCTTTTGATTTTTTGGAAAAACCGTTGTCGCTCGATAAAGTTCTTACGGTATGCAGAAACGCGCTTGCGATAAAAAAATTACGCGAAGAAAATAAAACATTAAAAAAAATATATGGTTTTAAAAGCGAAGATATAATCGGTACAAGCATGGTCGTCAGAAATATACGAGAAGCGGTAAAACAGGCGGCGGCAAGCGACGCGAGAATATTAATCACAGGTGAAAACGGTTCGGGAAAAGAAGTAATCGCAAGGGCGATCCATTTGTGTTCCGCGCGCGCGGACAACCCGTTTATTGACGTAAACTGCGCGGCAATACCGGAAACGCTGATAGAAAGCGAACTCTTTGGACACGAAAAAGGCGCTTTTACGGACGCGGTTTCTACGCGCAAGGGGCGGTTTGAATTAGCGCACGGCGGGACGCTCTTCCTTGATGAAATAGGCGACATGAGCCTTTCCGCGCAGGCGAAAGTTTTGCGCGTAATTCAGGAACAGAAAATAGAACGTGTCGGCGGAGAAAAAACAATTGAAACCGACGTGCGCATAATAGCGGCTACAAATCAGGATTTGGAAAAAGCCTGCAAAGAAGGGCGGTTCAGGCAGGATTTATTTTTCAGGTTAAATGTAATCCCGATTCATTCTCCTCCTTTGCGTGAAAGGAAGGAGGATATTCCGCACCTGCTCTGCCATTTTTTAAAAGTTTTAAACAAGGAAATAACTCTGGAATCCGGTGCTCTGGAACTTCTTGCTAGCCATGATTGGCAGGGAAATGTCAGAGAACTGAAAAATTTAGCGGAACGAATGGCGGTAATGCACCAGAGGAACGCCATAAACGGGGAAGAACTTGGAAAACTGCTTAATATAAGGGGAAAAAAGCCCGTAAATACGGCGCAAACCGGCACGGAGCCTGCGTTAACTTCAAACATTTTAGAACAAAATTATAATGAGGCAAAAGACGGTTTTGAAAAATATTATTTAGAATACCAACTTTTGAAAAACAATGGTATAATATCAAGAACAGCGGAAGCTATCGGAATTTATCCGAGCAACCTTCACGCTAAAATAAGAAAGTACGGTATTACAACGGCAAAAAATAGGGAGCAATGATAATTTATGAAAGAATTGACAGATCGTCAAAAACAGGTCATATCCTTTATCGCTAACTATATTAAGAAAAATTCATACCCGCCAACAATAAGAGAGATTGCGGAGCATTTTGGAATTTCGGTAAAAGGAGCGCATGATCACATTACCGCCCTGCGTAAAAAAGGACATCTAAAACAGGTTGATAAAAGACCGAGAACAATGGGTCTGATCCATTCAAGACCGGAAGACGCGGATTTAGCGGAAATCCCCCTGCTTGGAACAGTCGCCGCAGGGTTACCAATTCTGGCGGAGGAAAATTTTGACGGAAATATTTTGTTTCATCGTTCTATGTTAAGGAAAAATAAAAAATATTTCGCGCTTAAAGTAAAAGGCGATTCAATGTCCGGCGCGGGTATTCTTGAAGGCGATACCGCTATTATCGAAAAGCAGAATTCAGTCCATAACGGTGAAATTGCCGTAGCGGTAATAGATGACGCTGTAACGCTGAAGAGGTTTTTCAGGGAAAGCTCAAGGGTAAGATTGCAGGCGGAAAATCCCGCGTACAAGCCGCTTTATAGCCAGGAAGTAAAAATTCTGGGCAGATTATTTACAATAATTCGATCTTATTAACATGGCTAATTCACCTAACGCATATATTTTTCTTGGTCCCGAACTTGGAAAAAAGCAGGACGAAGTAGACGCAATAAAACAAAAATTACCAAATGCGGAAACAACGGTTTTTTACGCGGGAGAAACACCTGTCAGTACAATTGCCGATATAATTCAAAACAGCAGTCTTTTTTCGGAAAAACGTCTGATAATTATAAAAAGCGCGGAAGTAATCAAAAAAAAAGACGAGGTTGAACTTCTTGCGTCCTGCATAAACAATATTGACGAAAACACGTCCATTATTCTGCTCTCCGATGAAATAAAACTTGCCGCAGGTTTGGATGACGCTGTTCCGAAGAACAACCGAAAGATTTTTTACGAGTTATTTGAAAGGGAAAAAAACGAGTGGCTGAAACAATTTTTCAGGCGCGAAGGGTTTAACATTGATAAAGACTGTATCGCCATAATTCTGGAAATGGTAGAAAACAATACTGAAGCGTTAAAAAGAGAATGTTCGCGCCTTGTGTGTTTTTTACCGCGAAACAAAGACAAAGAAGAAAACCAGATTAAAGCCGAAGATATTGAGAAATGGCTTTCTCATAACAGGGAGGAATCGGCTTTTACGCTTTTTTCCCGTATTGCCGCAGGCGATTTATCAAAAGCGCTTGAATCGCTGTCCGTTATGTTAGCTGCAAAAGAAAGCGCGCAAAGCATTCTTGCGGGGCTTGCGTGGTGTTTCAGGAAACTTGGCGATTATCTGTCTCTGTTGGAAACAGGAGACGTGAACAACAGCTTTGAATTAAAAAAAATAGGGCTTTCTTCTCCTAAGGCGAAGGACGATTACTCCGCCGCCGCCCGCCGGTACAATGCGGAATCGGCGGAAACCTGCCTCGCCCTTACGGCGGAATACGATAATTTACTGCGCTCACCTGTAGGAGTAATGGAACAAATATTAATGGACAGATATATTTATAAAATAATAGAAACCTCTAAAAACTGAAATTTTTAGAGATTCCCTATTTTTTGTTAAGATAATCATCAATACTTTTTATTGCTTCGTCAAATTCGCTATGCAGTAAAAACCCGGCTAAAACGCCAAGCCGCTCTTCAACGGGGGCAGACCATTCTTTTTTCTTTAATTCCGCAAGCAAATTTTTAGCGGTTTTTTTATTAAACCCGTTACACGCGGCGCGGATTTCAACTAACTTTTCTTTTAATTGAGAATAATCGCCAAGACCGTCTTTCTGTGTTTTTAATTCTTTTTCTTCAAATTTATTAATTACAATATATAGTGATTCCATAAATGGCGGAAGTTTTTCTAAAATCAGTTTCATGTTATTATCGCGTCCTGCCTGTTCCAATATTAACGCTTCCGAGGAAAGCTCTTTTTCACCCACATTGGCAAGAGCGCTCTTCATAGCATGGACATTGATTATAAGCATGGAAATATCGTCCGCCCTGCGGCATTTGTTTATATAAATCGCTCCCAATATCGCGGCTGCTTTTTTTGCGTCACGGATAAAAAATTCCGCCAACTGCGAATCTATTGCGGTTTTATTCGCTTTATTGCCAATCATTTCTTTTTGCTTGCGCGCGGCTTCGACAATTTCCGGCGGGTACTTATCACGGATTAATTTGTTAAGAGTCATATTTAACTGGCGAATATCAATCGGCTTGGAGATAAAATCATCAAAACCGTTTTTCAGGAACATTTCCGCCTGTCCTGCGAGGGCGTTTGCCGTTAATGCGACAATAGAGTTTGTATATCCCATACTGCGAATTATTTTTGTCGCTTCAATCCCGTCCATTTTGGGCATCATGTGATCCATAAAAATAACATCGTAATCGCATTTGTTCCTGATTTTATCAATCGCTTCAAACCCGCTCATCGCTATATCAATAGAAAGATCATAAGACGCCATTAACCCTCTTGCGACATAAAGATTTGTTTCCACGTCATCAACGATTAAAACACGCCCATAAGGCATATATTCACGTTTTATCTGCAAGTTTCTTATTCTCTGCTCATTAATAAAGTTAAGCCGCATCAGGTTTTCCGCAATTTCCTTGCCAATCGTGTCATGATCCGTACATTTTTGCGGTATGCGTATTGTGAACGTAGAACCTACATTCGGCGTGCTTTCTATATCAATACTCCCGTTCATCAGCCGCAAAAGGTTACGTGTAATGTTCATGCCAAGCCCGGTGCCTTCAGTCTTGCGATTTGCTTCCATGTTAAACCGGGAATACTCATCACCCAACTTTCGCACCTGCTCAGCCGTCATGCCCTGCCCGGTATCACTGATGCAAAAGATAATCGTTACATTATCATCGATTTCAGATTCAGATGAAATAACAAGACTTATCGAACCTTCCTGCGTATACTTAAACGCATTAGAAAGCAGGTTGTTTAAAATTTGTTTTATGCGAAGTTCATCGCCAAAAAGCATAACGGGAACATTCTCATCTACTTTCAGCTTGAATTCGATAGGTTTGCTTTCGTAGCGCATCATGTTCAATTGAACAGTATCGTGAATAAGACTTGCTATATCATATTGAATCGGAATTAATTCAAGTTTGCCGGCTTCGATTTTGGAAAGGTCAAGTATATCATTAATTATTCCAAGCAGAAGGTCTGCGGAATTGTAAATCCTCTCAAGCGCTTCCTTTACAGCTTTGGGAAGCGATTCATCTTGAAGCTGAATTTCCGTAATGCCTAAAATAGCGTTCATGGGCGTGCGAATTTCATGGCTCATCTTTGCGAGAAAGTCGCTTTTTGCCTTACTGCTTTCTTCGGCAATTTCAGCTTTACGCATTTCAGCTATCATCGCTCTTTGTTCACGAAGGTCCCTTATGTATTCCGTAACAATAAATTCATTCTTGTACTTAACACGGATACAAATTACTTCAACAGGCAATTGTTCCCCGTTCACTTTATGATGCATCCATTCAAAACGGCTATAACCATTTCTTAAAGCATCGCCGACAAGTTCAATGCCTTTATCTTTTGAAAGAAGACCGTCAGGCTGATATTCAGGAGAAAGAAGATAAAAATTATCCATAAAATTCTGCTTATCTATCATCTCGAACATCTTTACCGATTCCTGATTACAATCAATAAGTCTTAAATCTTTGTCCCAAAAAATCACGCAAAAAGGAGCGGCATCAAGCATTATCCTGTTACGTTCATCAGCCTCACGGACTTTCATTACCTGATTATTATGATCTACTGTTGTACTTATTATGAGTCCTGTCGATCTTAATATTTTGATTTCTTCATCTGAAAAAGTACGCTCGTTACGGCAGTCATGTATACTGAAAAAACCCCAGAAATCACTTTCCAGAAACATCGGTAAAATTACTACGGATTTCGTTTCGTAGTAACCTAGAAAGTTACGATCTTCTTCCGGTAATTCAGATAACGGAGCATTTATATAACTGCCATTTAAAAACAAATCTTCCCATTTTTTCTTCATGTTGGATGAAAATTGCAAACCGTACGGAACCTGTATGCGATTTTTACCATAATCGCTAAGCCACTCATACCATAAAATAAAACGCTGTTCCCCGTTGATTTTTTCGTTACGCCAAATTTGAACGCGATCAACATCTAGGCAGCGTCCTACAACATCAAAACTTTTTAATAATGTCGTTTCAAATGAAGCGTTTTCATTACCTGCTAATAAAATGGCGGCGACAGTATTTACCGTATCAAGCAAACGCGCCTGTTTTTTTAAATCTTCTTCCTTGTCGAAAGGCATTAAATACGCTTCCTTGCCTCTTTAAAAAGGTCTTTAGCTTCAAAAAAGACCTCAGCTATTTTTGGATCGTAATGAGTACCGGCATTCTCCATAATAATTTGAACTGCTTCTTCGTCTGTAAACGCTTTCTTATACGTGCGCTCGGAAACAAGAGCGTCATACACATCTACAATTGCCATAATGCGCCCTTGCAGGGGAATATCTTCTCCTCTAAGACTATGCGGATAACCTCTTCCGTCCCAGCGTTCATGATGGCTTCCCGCAAATAATCTCGCGTTTCGTAAAAATTCGCCCTCGCCCGTCCGCGCGATAATTTGATCAATTATCCGCTCGCCTTCTTCGGCGTGGGTTTTCATAATTTCGTATTCTGTGTCTGTAAGTTTACCGGGTTTGTTTATGATTAAGTCAGTAATAGAAATTTTCCCCAAATCGTGCATACGCGCCGAAGAAATCATTTTTTCAATATCCCAACTGGAAATTACATCTGCATAAACTCCGCGTTTTTGCATTTCATTAATCAATATTTTAATATAAGCCGAAGTACGTTCAATATGACCGCCGGTTCCCTTGTCGCGGTTTTCGACAATATTCGCCAAAACCGAGATTATGCTGTTCTGCAGTCTGTTTAACTGCGCCGTCCGTTCGCGGATTAATTCATCTATTTCAAGATGGGTTTTAATACGGTTTATCAGCACAGGCGCGGAGAACGGCTTTGTAATAAAATCCATAGCTCCCATTTCAAACCCATGTACTTCCACTGTCGCGTCAGTGCGCCCTGTTAAAAATACAACGGGAATATTTACCCATAAACTTTCGGCTTTTAGTCTGCTGAGAGCCTCAAACCCGTCCATCTCGGGCATTTCTATGTCTAAAAGAATAAGATCGGGGATTATTTTCTCCAAAAGAGAGAACATTTTTGCCGCTGAAGGCATTGTCATAACCCTATATAACTTGTCTAGCGCTTCCTCAGCCATAGAAAGATTAGTATCACTGTCGTCTACAACAAAAATTGTTTTCATTATTATTTAATTATAATATAGATTCGCGGTTTTGAACAGAAAAATTGAAGAATTTATCATATTTATAAACCCTTTGAGCGTAAAAAAAATAATAAAGTAGTATAAATAAAACGAAAATAATAAGACTAAAGTATATGATAATATTATAAACTATAATTTCTAAACAGAGAAATTTTAAATCAGTTATGCAAACATTTATTGCCAGCCGTCAGTATCGTACTCGGCAATATTTTCCTGATTGATCATGAATGTCCTAACCGGGACTTTCTTTTCGTAAGGCTCCTTGTTCAGAATCTTATAAGCGACTACGACCGATTCCTTTGCAATGGTGATTGGGCTTTGCGCGCCCGTACCGACAAACTGACCGCCCTCGGCGATTAAGGCTTTGGTCCCCGGAGATCCGTCAATACCATATATGAGGATGTCGGCGCGGTTCGCGGCATTGCAAGCCGCAAAAGCGCCGAGCGCAGTCGGGTCATTGACGCCCATGATGGCGAGTACTTCGGGATTGGACTTGAGCATTTCTTCAGTATAGCGCAGCGCCGTGGAAAAATCGCCCCGCGAATCCCTCAAAAACACTATAGTAAAACCCTTTCCCCCAATAGCCTCATTGAAACCATCAATGCGTTCGCGGGTCGAGAGTCTGGTCGGGGCATCGAGGACGGCGATGGGTCCGCCATTGGGTAAACGTTTTACCAAGTCAACTCCGCAGATGTAACCCGCGTTCCTGTTGTCCGAACCCACGAAAGCGGCTGCCAGATCAATATCCCTCACTTCCGAGCCAAAGTTTATGACAGGTATCTTAGCCTGGTTAAGGGAAACCAACGCGGATCGGATCGTTTCCGAGTCAATAGGATGGAGAAAAATAGCGTCGATTTTCCGGGAGATCAGCTCCTCGATCTGACTGATCTGTTTATCTGAATCCAGGGCAGAATCAACGGTAATCAGCCTGTCGCCGTTCTTCTCCACTTCTTCGCGGATTGTTTGCTCCAGAATTGCAAAGAACGGATTATTAATATTATTACAGGTGAACCCGAATGTCTTTGCCTTTTTCTCATGTTTGCAACCGACAAACGACACACCCACCACGAGAAGCGCCAATAAAAAGATTGTCATAATCCTTCTCATGCCATTTCCTCCGAATCTATTATATTTTTTTTCTACTATTGTGAGAGGTCTTCCTTCTTCTTTGTGAGAAATTTTTGGGATACTACTGCCAGCCGTCGGTGTTATACTCGGCAATGTTTTCCTGATTGATCATGAATGTCCTAACCGTGACCTTCTTATCGTAAGCCTTCTTGTTCAGAATCTTATACGCAATTGCGGCAGATTCCTTTGCAATGGCGATTGGGCTTTGCGCGCCTGTACCGACAAACTGACCGCCCTCGGCGATTGCGGCTTTTGCCAACGGGGAGCCGTCAACGCCGTATATGAGGATGTCGGTACGGTTCGCAGCCTTGCAGACCGCAAGAGCGGCGAGCGCTATTGGGTCATTGCCGCCCATGATGGCGAGTACTTCTGGATTAGACTTGAGCATTTCTTCGGCATGGCGCAGCGCTGTGGTAAAATCGTCTTTCGCATCCCGCAGGAACACCACAGTAAAACCCTTTCCCGCAATTGCCTCGTTGAAACCGTCGATGCGGTCTCGAATTGAACGTGTGGTCGGGGCATCGAGAACGGCGATGGGTCCGCCGTTAGGGAAACGTTTTACCATATCAATACCGCAGATATAACCCGCGTTCCAGTTGTCCGAACCCACGTAAACGGCTGCCAGATCAATATCCCTCACTTCCGAGGCAAAGTTAATTACAGGGATTTTAGCCTGGTTAAGGGAAACCAGCGCGGGCCGGATCTCTTCCCAGTCAATAGGATTGAGAAAAATAGCGTCGATTTTCCGGGAGATCAGATCCTCGATCTGGCTGATCTGCTTTTGTATATCCAAGTCAGGATCAAACGTAATCAGCCGGTCGCCGTTCTTCTCCACTTCTTCACGGATTGTTTGCTCCAGAATGGCAAAGAACGGATTATTCATCTGTATACAGGTGTAGCCGAATGTCCTGGCTTTTTTCTCCTGTTTGCAACCGACAAACACCACACTCGCCGCAAGAAGCGTTAATAAACAGATTATCATAATCCTTTTCATGCGCTTTCCTCCAAGATCATTACATTTTATTCTTACTATAGGAAAGGGATTCTGTCAAGACGGTCAGAGCCAATCAACAAGTGTCGCTGTCAGTGGTTTCATGGGACGTATCCACTGGAAAATAACATAAAAACTGTTTTTTTCTTGCTAACCAAACGATCCTGAAGTAGAATATTAGTATGAATAAGATACGCTTGAAGCGACATGGAGAAGTAATGCCAGACTTGCGCTCCTCATTAAAAAAAGTTAGGGCAATCACCGCTATATACTGGCAGATAATTCTTGTTTTTCTCGCTTTCACGGTAATGGTTATTTCAAGCTATCTCTACATGGAAAGACTGATGTTGGCGCGTCTGGAAGGTGAAGTTAATAACGCGCTTGATTTTATGCAGTCCAGTGTTGAAAACGACTTGCAGGAACCGGAAAAGCTCCTGCAAAGCGTTTCACAATCCATGAGGAATATGATAATCAATGGTTATAACTCCGACATGATCCAAAGCTATATAAAAGAAATTACTCCCAGTGTGATCAAATATGAAAAGCAAAAGCTGAGCATAAACAGAATGTACGGTTATTTTGATGTTTTCAACGGTTTGCAGTTAAACAACGGAGAATGGGCGCCGACTGGGGACAATAACCCGATGGAAAGCCCCTGGTACAAAGCGGCTGTTGAAGCAAATGGAAAAGTGGTTTATACGCTGCCGTATTTCAACGCGCGTATAAGAAGTTATGTACTCACCTATGCGTTGCAAATTTTTAAGGACGACCAACCCCTAGCGGTTCTTGCGATTGATGTTCCGATTGATAAAGTCATAGATTACGTTACCGCGATGCAGATAGTCGAAGATGGTTATGGAATGTTAGTGGACGAGAATTTGGGAATCATCGCCCATCCGGACCCGTATCTGATAGGAAAAACGCTGCAGAGCGTGAACAACGGTCTGGCAAGCAACCTTGCCAATTATTTGGGAAACAGCGGGTATAATATTCCAAAAAGCACGACTGTTAATTACAAAGGTTTGGAATCAGTTGTTTATTCCAGAAAACTAAGGACCGATTGGTACATCAGCCTTATAGCGCCCGTCAACCAGTATTACCATGAAATCAAGAATACGGGGCTTGTCCTTGCCGCTCTTGGTCTGGCATTGGCGCTGATTTTAAGCGGTATTCTTTGGCGTATTGCCGATGCCAAAACCAAATCAGATATTAAGAACCGGCAAAAGAGTAATTTTCTCGCAACGATGAGCCATGAAATTCGTACGCCGATGAACGCAATTTTGGGTATAGCTGAAATTCAATTACAAGATGAAACACTTCCGCATGGCATCAAAGACGCATTCTATAAAATCAACAATTCAGGCGATTTGCTTATTGGAATTATTAACGACATACTTGATATGTCCAAAATAGAAGCGGGCAAACTGGAAATGCTACCAGCAAAGTACGATGTTCCCAGTCTGATCAATGATATTGTACAGTTGAATATCCTTCGTTTTGACAGCAAGCCAATCGAATTTAAACTGCTTGTAGATGAAAATGTCCCGATTGAATTGATTGGCGACGAACTTAGAATTAAACAAATTTTGAATAACCTGCTTTCTAATGCGTTCAAGTATACTGAAAGCGGAGAAGTTACACTGTCTATTACCGTCGAATATCTAGCCAGGGGAGGAGCAGTTCACGTAACGCTTATTTTCCATGTAAGCGACACGGGACAGGGCATGACGGCGGAGCAAGTGCGTGACTTAGGCAATGAATATTCACGGTTTAATATGGAGGCGAACCGCACAACTGAAGGAACTGGTTTAGGCATGAGTATTACGCAAAATCTGGTGCAGTTAATGTATGGCAGTCTTTCTGTGGAAAGCAAACCGGGCAAGGGAACAACAGTTACAGTGCGGTTACCGCAAAGGACTGCCAGCACCGGCGTATCCGGTATGATTGGCAAAGAATTGGCGGAGAGTCTGCGGCACTCTCGCTTAAACAGTGTGTCCAAAATGAAAAAGGCAAAGATAACCCGTGAACCCATGCCCTATGGTAAAGTTTTGATAGTGGATGATGTTGAATCGAATTTATATGTCGCCAAAGGGCTTATGGCTTCTTATGAATTATCAATAGATACGGCAGTAAGCGGATTTGAGGTAATAGAAAGAATAAAGAACGGCAATATTTATGATGTTATTTTCATGGATCACATGATGCCGGTAATGGACGGTATTGAAACGACAAAAATTATACGCGGACTGGGGTATAAGGAACCTATTGTCGCATTGACAGCAAATGCGCTTACGGGGCAGATGGAAATATTTTTGACAAACGGCTTTGACGGCTTTATTTCCAAACCTATAGACATACGCCAGTTAAACGCTTCGCTTAACAAACTGGTTCGTGACAAGCAGCCGCCTGAGGTGATAGAAGCGGCGCGCCGGCAAAGAGCGGCTTCTGATCTAAAAAAAGAGGTTGATGTAACGGCTGATTCTTCTGTTAATCCGCAGTTAAAAAATATTTTTAAGCGTGACGCGGAAAAAGCTGTTCTTGAATTGGAAGCGGTGTACGAAAAACGCGATGCCTGGAATGACGATGACATACAAATGTATATCATAAATGTTCACGCAATGAAAAGCGCTCTTGCAAACATTGAAGAAGCAAACCTTTCCGGCTTTGCTTCCACGCTGGAACAGGCGGGACGGGGGCGGGACACCGCTTTAATGGCTGCTGAAACTCCGGCGTTTGTCAATTCACTGCGGGAAATAATAAGAAAAATCAAATCCACTGAAGATTCCTGGGACAGCGACGCGGCGGACGAAGACAAGGCGTACTTAAAGGAAAAACTGCTGTCCATTCGGGAATTCTGCGCCTCATACGATAAAAAAGCCGCCAAAGACGCACTGGGCGAACTGCGGCAGAAAACATGGTCGCGCTCAACCAAAGAACTGTTAAACGCCATTACTGAACATTTGCTGCACAGTGAGTTTGAGAAAGTTGCAGATATTGTGCGAAATAATTATAAAGATTCCACGGATAACGGTTTAGCTCCTCATTAAAACGGCTGAAACGAAAATAGCGCCTGTCACCCGTGCGCCGCCGATGACCGTATTCTTAAGCGGATTATGGAAGGGTAAGTAATTAACACACAAGAGAAGTGGTGGCGACAAAACGATGGCCGATGTTGTCTACCATTACGCTAAAACCTTCAATCGTCCGCACACCTAAAAGCGACATATCGCTTTCTTCCGCAAATACCACCTCGTCAATCGTGGAGTAGCCTTCGGCGGTGAGTATAGCATAGCCTATGTCGCGCTCGATCATCTGCTTGTTTGCCATCACAAACCGTTTTTTACCTTCCGGGGTTATGCCGATGTCCAGCAGTTCCTTTTTCGGCAGCCACGATACCTCCGAACCGGTATCAACCATTACCTCGACCGGCGGGGTGCGGCGTTGTCTTTCGCTCGGGTTGACGGCTGTCAGGTTCACCATGAATTTACTCATGTTAAACAGTATACCGTGACAGCCGCCTTTTTTCAACCGTTAGATTCGACTCCGTAAAACGGTGACAGTCACCCGGCGCGGCCCTCTTACAACGCCGGCGCCGTCTGTGACGCATTAAACGCAATCTTGTATGTGCCGCTGTTGGAATTCTCTACCCTTATATAGTACTCTTGCCCTACAGTTACACCCAGGGAGGTGTATTTATTACTGTCATGTAAAGATGTCGAGTATACGATGTTGTTTGGGAGATACATCTGCACATACAGACTAGTCAACGTGCCGAAACTCGCGTGTATATACTGCGTGCTTGCGGTTGCGGTAAACATGAACCACTGTACGCCATTTTGAGGAAGATTACCGTCTGCCCAAGTGTCCACAGTAAGCGGTGTGAATATAATGTCGTCGTCCCAGCCCCCTGCCGCGCCGGACTTGGTTGAATCAAGCGCAACCCCTGGCCCCGCAGTTTTTTCCCTGTATTTACGAATTCCTGCATACACCGCAGTAGAACCGTCGCTGTTTTGTGCGTCACTCCCCGTGATAGTTCCGCCCGTCTTGGTGAAGATTCCGCCGGACACATACACCCCGACTCCTGTATTGTTGGAGATAGTCCCGCCACTCATGGTGAAGGTTCCGCCGGACACAGACACCCCGTAGCCGTTGGAGATAGTCCCGCCGCTCATGGTAAAGGTTCCGCCGGACACATACACTTCTCCGTATTCACCGGTAATTATCGCGCCGGTTCCCATCTCCAGTACGCCGCCTGATTCTACCCGTACCTCGCCGTACAGGGCAATCTTGTCCAATATCAGGGTAACGCCGTTTCCAATTTCAAAGAGCAGGTAGTCGTCGAACAGAAGACTGATAGCCCAGTCTCCGGTAAGCCGTATGGTGATATTGCCCTTTCCGGTTGAGGTGGGGTAGTAGAGGTAATTGTCCCCGGCAAGCGTCTCGTTCTTGTCAATGGTAATGAGATAGGAGTGGTCGCTCCGCGCGTAGTTTTTCAACCATGCCAGCTTTGCGGCGAGGTCTGCGCCAGGAACAGCGGATTCGTTACCGGACTGGCCGCCGCTGTTTGTGATATTGTCGCAACCCGCGAGAAGTATGGCTGCAGCAGCGATAAACGCCGCCATCACTCTAAAAAAACCGTTCTTTTTCATTTTTACCCTCCTCACTGGTAAAACAGTCAATACCAAACAACTCTTATAGACGTATATTATATATTCCTACTAGATATTCGCAATTCTATACTCCTACTGGAAAAATAGCAATAGGCTTATTAGGTATATACCCCATTAAAGTTATAGGTATGAACGGAAAAGATTTAAGGGCTGTTTTAAGCAATAACATCAAATTGTACCGTTGTAATCATGGCTGGTCACAGGCCGATTTAGCCGAAAAGGCAGAGATTTCAATTACTTTTCTGAGTAGTATTGAACGGTGCGTCAAATGGCCGTACCCCGATACTTTGGTAAAGATCGCAAAAGCGTTAAAAATCGAAGAATTCGAATTATTTCGGCTTAATAAAGCCGTCACTGATGATACTTCTACCCTTATTGAACGTCTGGTAGGGGATATTGCCCTATCGGTAAAAGATTCTATAGAAAAAACATACCGCCGTTATCGGGGGCATCTCAAACTGAAAAAATAGCGCCTGGCAACCTTTGTTCCCTGTTTTTTCCTCCCCCTCCGTGTTCTCCGTGTCCTCCGTGGTAAATTTCTTCTCTGCTTTCTTACCCCCCATACAGCCCCATAATTCATAAACTTTCTGTAATCCGCAGTTTATGATGTTGTGACTGATACCCGAATCGATTACGGCGTCCTATAGCCATTTTCGCCGTGTTTTTGTATGATGACAATATAAGGAAGAACAAAGTAACAGAGTGCTCTCTGAGGAAAGAATATGATAGAAACTGACATTATCGATACTGTTATTGAAAAGATGAAAAATTGTTTTCACAATGAAAGTGAACATTTTTCTATGACACGTGATGTTTTTACCGCAAGATTACAGAGTTATATATTGGCAGGTAAAAAATATCTTGAAGCCGCGGTAATTGGCGAAATTGGCAATAATACGTTTGATCATAATTTTGTGTTTGAATTGCAATTCCCCCGCGGCGTTTATTGCAATTTGTCTTACAAGGACAGATATGTTATTATTGCCGATTACGGCAGGGGGGTGAAGGGATCATTGTTGCCTGTGGTTTCTTCAATCAGTACAGACCTTGAAGCGGTCGAAATGGCTTTTACCAGACAGATTTCAGGGAGAACTCCGGAACAAAGGGGAAACGGCTTGAAATTTGTTTCAAAAGCGGTACAGCAAAATCAATGGCATTTGTTCTTTCAATCCGGCAATGGGACTTGTTCCATCAATAAAAATGGGTTATCTTTTTTAGAAAGCAGTGTGTCTTTGACAGGATGTCTGGCAATAATATCTTTTAATGACAGGTGACTGAAAATGGTTGTAAATATCGGTAATTTTGGCGATATGCTTCTTTCGCGGCCCGCAGGCAGGGAAGCCTTTATGATGGCAAAGTCGTATGTATTTAAAGATATCGTTCCGTCTGATGAAATAGTCCTTGATTTTAATGATGTTAAAGTGCTTACCCCGTCATGGGCAGATGAATTTATTACCGGTTTCAAAGCAGAATATACTAACCCTTTGCAATATATCAATACTGAAAATCCTTCGGTTAGCGCTTCCTTAAAATACAGTGGTTAGGCGTCAATCACCTTATTTCTCCCCTACTCGTCCCCTATCTTAAAAAGCCATTTCAAGAACCGTATCAGCGCATTAAGAATACGACGGAAAATTCCCGGATTTTGCAAGCGGTAAATTTTTCTTGTGGCTTCCGCCACTTCTTCCATATTAAAATCACGCCGCTGCATATTTTCTTCTACTTCCAGTTCCAGCCGGGCAAGTTCGCTGGAGCTTTCCGAAATGACCGCGTTGATACTGCGCCAGCCCAGATACTTTGCCGCTTCAAGGCGCCGTTCTCCCGCAATCAGCACGTTCTTCGCGCTGATTAAAATGGGGCTGATTTGCCCGTAACGCTTCAGGCTTTCCGCTAAAGTTTCAATGTCTCCCATATCCTTGCGTATCCGTTTTTTTACGATAATGTCTTTTATGGGTATCTGCATTTTTTAGTCCAACAACGGATTATACGAGGGCATCTCCAGCCCGTAGCCGGAATTCTCATCCTGATTGTTATGTGTCATCACATTCTGCAATTCATTTTTTGTTTCCGCGTTTTCAGTGAAGGCGGTATTCCGGTTTTCAGATTCGGCAGGAATATCCACAGGCGGAATATCCCCGCGTGAGCCGCCCGTATTATCATCTCCATCCAAATGGGGGTTGTTAAAATACCATGAAAGCGGATTTTGAGCCGAGGGGGTTGAAGCGGAATTGCGGCGAGACTGGGTGTTTCTGCGGTTGTTGGCGCTGTTGTTCCGGTTATTTTGATTGCGGGCAGACGGAAGATCGGGAAAAAGGTCTGCCGGCAAACTGGGCATGGTCAGGGAACCGAGCAGGATATTATCATCCATTCCAATGGTATTGCCGCGCATGGTATTGATTGCGGTGGTGGTAAATCCGGCGTTGCCGTGTATGGTGCAGGCCTGCGTGGGCTGGGTTCCCGTAAGGAACGGCAGGGTAACTTCGCCTTCGTTGCAGGAGGGGGTTTTAAGCAACCCCGATTTGGCGCAGACGGTCGCGTCAATAATTCCGGTGGCAGGCCGGGCAAAATCCCGGCGGACAAGCCCGTGATGGATTTCCCGCATATAGTCGCCCCACACCGGGCCCGCCAAAGTGGAACCGGTAAGCTCTACGCCCAGGGAGTTGCCCGGTTTGTCAAAACCAAACCACACCGCCGTGGTATAGTAGGGACTGTAGCCCACCGCCCAAGCGTCCGACCAGTTCTGGGGGGTTCCCGTCTTGCCCGCCACCGGCATCCTGAACGATTTGCCGTTTTCGTCTTTGAAGGTAAACTTGGCCCCCCATCCCGCGCCGTTGGCAAGACTCCCTTCTTCCACGGTCTTCTCAAGGATTCTGCTCATTATATACGCGTTTTGCGGGTTGATTATCTGGGCGTTTCCCGCGCGCCGTTGCTGCAGGCGCAGATCCCGCTCCGTATCCAGTACCACCCGCCCGTTCCGGTCTTCCACCGAGCGTATGGCGATAGGCGTAACTTCGCGTCCCTGATTGCCGAATATGGAAAAAGCCCGCGCCATGCGCAGCGGCGAAGATGAAATAATACCCAAACCCAGCGGGTATACGCGGGGGAAAGTGTTGCGAATCTGGACCGGATCAGTTATTCCCAGCAATGCCGCGGCGCGTTCAATTGCCGCGTCAAAGCCTATCGTATCCAGCACTCTGAGGGAGGGAACGTTCATGGAATGTGACAGCGCGTCGTAGAGCAGCACCGAGCCTTTCCATTCACCCCTGAAGTTAAGGGGAATGTAGGGAGTGTTGTCTTCGTTGCGAAAGACAATGGGTATGTCATAAATAAGCGATGAAGCGGTCAGTTTTTTGCTGTCAATCGCCGCGGAGTAGTACAGGGGCTTGAATGACGATCCCGGCTGTATGTTACCCTGAGTCGCCCGTATCAACTGATTGGACTCATCGTAGCGGGAGCCGCCGACTATGGCGGTGATATAACCGGTCTGGTTTTCAATGGAGATCAGCGCCCCTTCAACCACATTTTGCTCGGTGCTGACCTTCAGGTTGCCAAAGCCCGTATTGGTAGCCACTTTCAGGTCATGAATGCCAAAGGCCAGGGCCGCCATATCTACAACGGGGTTTATTGTTTTCGTATAACGGGAAAGGGATTTCTGCTCATTCTGCGCCGATGACGTTGAATGAATGTCGTTCAGATCGAAACACAGGGTTAAAAGGTCGACGATAGGCACATAGGTACGCTCGGCCTGTACGTTGCTTTTTCCCCTGCTTTTGGAAAATTCCCTGTTTGCTTTTGCAAGCCCCTCCGCCATGAATTTTTCCGCGGCTTCCTGATGGCGCAGATTCAGCGTGGTATGAACAACATAGCCATCGCGGTAATAGTTCATGGAACCGTACATCATGCTGTCCAGTTCGCGGCGCACATATTCACTGAACCAGGGGGCCTTGTCCTCGCGGTGGTAATAGGCAGCCGTGGAAGCGCGGGTATAATCGTAATTATCCCAGTATTCGGCAAATGACGCGTCCGCTTCTTCCCGGGTGGTATAGCCGAATTGAATCATGCGGTCGAGCACATAACGCTGGCGGTTCATGGCGACATTGGGGTTATCCAGCGGGTTGTAGCGCGAAGGGCTGGAAAGCTGAATGACCAGCAGCGCGGCCTCGGCAAGGCTTATCTCGCGGGCGCTATGGCCAAAAAAATATTTGCTCGACGCTTCCACCCCGTAGGTTCCCGGCCCCATGTACATATAGTTCAGGTAAATTTCAAGTATTTCGTTTTTCGTATAACGCCGCTCAAGCTGCAGCGCCCACCACAGTTCCTTTATTTTCCTGCGGTAGGAAATCTCGCTGCGGTCGGTATACAGGGTTCCCGCCACCTGCTGGGTAATGGTTGATCCGCCGCCAAAGTCTTTCCCGATAAGCTTCCCGAAGGCGGCGCGGCTGATAGCCCTGATGCTGAAACCCCGGTGGGAGTAGAATTGGGGGTCTTCCCGCGCAAGCGCCGCGTGAATAAGGTGGCGGGGCAGCACGCTCAATGAAATCATTTCCCGCTTTTCATCCGCCGAAAATTCGGTTATCAGCGTTCCGTTTATATCCAGTATCTTGGTCGGCAATGCGGGGGCAAATTCAACAAAATTTTCCTGATTTTTGATATTCGTCGTTTCCGCCAGGGAAAATCCCAGCCCAATACCCATAATTACCGCGCCAATAATGGTAAAAGTAACGAGAATTTTGGCAATGGAGCCGGCGGTCAAGAAAGTTCTCCCATAGTTACAGATTAGGGGAGAGCGGGGAAAAAGTCAAGGTTGTCATGACAGGGAAGAATCAACCACGGAGGGGAATAGACCGGTCGGAGGGGGCGGGGTATGTACCCTTCGCATACAATTAATACTTTCTTAATACCTCAAGCAGCGGGTGATTTATCCGCTCACTGTTGTTGTACTGCGGAAGATTTTCGTGCAGTTTCTCTCCGGTTGAAATTATGCCGAAGTCGAGATTTTTGTAGTTCCAGTACGAGAAACCGATTTCCATCTCTTTAAGGACTGAAAGCAGGTCATCATACCAGCGTAATTGCGATTCAAGCTCAACGGGCGTATAAACGCCGAATTCATTACAGATTATGCGCACGTTGTACTTTTTACTGAATGTGTTGACCGGCGTAAATTCTTTCACCAGCCGCTCCCTATCCCAAACGCCGGCTGACATCGTTAAGCCGTATTTGCGGACAAAGCCGGGGCCGTAGTCACCCGGATACGGCCGTGCCGTCTTAATTTCAGAATTGCCGATCCACGGCGCGTTCTGGTGGGTAAAAAGCAGCGGCTCATAAAAATGTACGCTATAGATCATGTTGTCATCGTCAAAGGGCGTAAGGCTGTCAAACGTACTCGGCCAGTTCCACATATTGGAGCCGGTGATTATTGTCGATTGGGGGGCGTGGCGGCGTATTGCGCGGCAGAGCCTGTCCTTTACCTTGTTCCAAATCTCCGCGGTGGGAGCGACCGGCTCGTTGAGCGTTTCAAAAAGAACGTGATCGTTATGCGCGTAACGCCCGGCAAGGCATGCCCAAATTTTTTCCGTTTTTTTGATGTAAGCGTCATCATCGGAGAAAAGTTTTTGAACGGGAATTTTTGCCGCTTCCGAAAAATCATGTCCCGGACACTCGTGGAGGTCAATTATCAGTTTGAGGCCGTTGCGCCGCGCATACTCTACGGCGCGGTCAAGGTTGACCAGCCTGTTTTCAACAGGCTCTTCATCTTCGGTAAAAAACAGGTACGAATCGACGGGAAGCCGCACATGGTCAAAACCCCACTCTTTTACATTGACGAAATCCCCGTCGGCGATAAAAGTCTCCATGTGGCGGTCTATGCCGGGAAATTTATCGGGGTCTTTTTCCTGTATGGCGTCTATTTGGCTGAGCCAGCCGCCCATATTTATTCCGCGCATTCGGGACATATTATTTTCCTCCTGTTATAAGTATACTCTCAATATATGAATCGAATCCATATCAATCAAATGGGCTACCGTCCGCATGATCCCAAAAAAGCCGTTATCACCATTAACGCTCCCAACGATGATGCCGGAACAGATTATAAAATTGTCCGTGTGTCAGACGAAACAGTTGTCTACAGCGGAACGGCAGGCGAACCTGTTTCAGATTCCGCGTCGCAGGATACGGTACGCATCGCCGACTTTTCGAATTTTACGGAGGCGGGTGAATATGTTGTCTGTTCCGGCGCGTTACGCTCTTTTCCGTTTGTAATCGGTGATAATCCCTACAAAGGTTTACGCGCCGCGCTGCTGGAAATGTTTCATTATCAAATATGCGGCGTTGATCTTGAATACGGCGTGTGGTCTCATCCCGCCTGTCATATAACGCCGGCAACGATTTACGGAACGGACAAAAAAAAGGATGTTTCAGGCGGCTGGCATGACGCGGGCGATTACGGACGCTACATTGTTCCCGCCGCCAAAACGGTTGCTGACTTACTGTGGGCGCATAAACTCGCCGCCCATCCTGACGAACGGCTTTTGGATACGGTGTTATTTGAAATTGAATGGATGTTGAAGATGCAGGATGGGGAATCAAGCGGCGTTTACCACAAGGTAAGCTGCGCAAATTTTAACGCGTTAGATGAAATGCCGCACGATGAACAGGGCGAACTGTTTTTGTCGCCCATTTCCCTCACGGCAACCGCCGACTTTGCCGCTTCTATGGCGCTCGCCTCGCGTTTTTATCCCGCGTATAAAGACACATTGCTGAATGCGGCACAACGCGCGTGGAATTGGTGCTGCGCACACCCTGACGCGGGCGGTTTTACGAATCCTCCCGGCATAAGCACCGGCCCCTACGGTGACGATGACGGCAGGGACGAACGTTTTTGGGCGGCTTGCGCGTTATTCGCCGCGACCGGTGATGAAACGTATCACGAGTATATTAAAAAATGCGAACTGTACACGGAAGAATGCCGCACCGATATTTTGTTCCCCTTCGGGCTGGGTTGGGGTAATGTAGAAACATACGGATTTATGGAATATCTTTTGAACGCCGCATATACAACAGATGACGGCGTAACACGACAGATGAAGGATAAACTGCTGAACTGTTGTGATATTATTATGAAATCGTATGCGGCTAATCCCTACGGCGTTTCGTTAGGTGAAGTCTACCGGTGGGGAAGCAATATGACCGTTGCCAATAACGCCATGATGCTGATAGCAGGCAGCCGTTTTACCGCTGACAGTCGGGCGTATACCGAAGCCGCTCTGGAACATTTTCATTATCTGTTGGGCAGAAATCCGCTTTCACACAGTTACATTACCGGCTTTGGTTACCAATTTCCCCACAACCCGCATCACCGCCCTTCAGCGGCAAAAGACAGCGCTGTTCCCGGCATGGTTGTCGGAGGGCCTTGCATGAGCGTCATCAGAGACCCTGCCATTAACGCCCATTGCCCCGACGCCCCGCCCGCCAAACGTTATGTTGATCATAAAGAGAGTTTCGCTTCCAATGAAGTCGCCATTTATTGGAATTCCCCCGTGTATTTTGTTATGGCGGCTTTGGGCTTGTGAGGAAGGGAAAAAATATTTTTTCCTGTGTAACAGGATAAATGCTGTTACCCTATGACGGTACAAGCTGGACGGAGGGGGCGGGTGGGTAGCGGAAACATTTGGAAGCCCGCGGCGCACCCGGCTGGATTAATCCAGCCGGCATCTGTGTATGCGGTAAATATTATTGTGCGCCGGAACCGGTTGCATTTGTCCGTAAACGCCCTTTAACAGGGCGCTGGTAGTGTGTTCCCCCGCCGGAGGAGACCAGCGGGTAACGGTAACGAGGGTAGGGACAATAAAAGCCCAGCACCTACATACCACAATTATTACATATAACGATTCGCATAATTAATGTAGGTGCTGGGAGGCTCCGCAGGCGGGTTCTACAAGCGTTTCCGCTTGCCCGCAGCGCCCCCTCCGGCTGAATTATACGGTCATAAACTAAATACTGTTGTCCTGATTCTCCCTACTTGACAATTTCCCTCACGCCTGATATGTTTCTCTATATAGAAACAATGCGCAGGGGCATGACCCCTGAAAGGAAGGAACATTATGGCGCAAAAAATCCCTATCCGTATCTATCTTACGGAAGACGAGACCCCTCAGTTTTGGTACAACTTGAGGGCGGTAATGAAAGAAAAACCGGAGCCCATTTTGCATCCGGGAACCCTCAAGCCCGTGACTTCTGCGGACATGGAGGTGGTATTTTGTAAAGAGATGGTTAAACAGGAATTGGACGAGACTACCCCCCTTATCCCCATTCCTGACGGCATTCGGGAATTCTACCGGGCATACCGGCCTTCCCCCCTGGTGCGGGCGTATTTTCTGGAGAAGGCCCTGGGAACACCGGCGGAAATATACTACAAGTTTGAGGGGACTAATACGTCCGGCTCGCACAAACTCAATTCGGCGGGGGCGCAGGCGTATTATGCGAAAGAAGAGGGGCTGACTTCGCTTACCACCGAGACCGGCGCCGGCCAGTGGGGTACGGCAATGGCAATGGCGTGCGCTTTTTACGATCTCAAACTGACGGTGTACATGGTCAAGGTCAGTTCCGAGCAGAAGCCTTACCGCAAGGCGCTGATGGAGGCTTATGGCGCAGGCTTGATTCCTTCGCCGTCAAACACCACCGAGTCGGGCCGGAAAATCCTGGCGAACGACCCCAACACCGGTGGCTCCCTGGGCTGTGCCATTTCTGAGGCGATTGAAACCGCCGTTAAAACCGATAAATGTCGTTATGTGCTGGGCAGTGTGCTGAACCACGTACTGCTCCACCAGACGGTGATAGGGCTGGAAACCAAGACGGCGATGGACAAGTACGGCATTAAGCCCGACATTATCATCGGCTGCGCCGGCGGCGGTTCAAATCTGGGCGGCCTGCTTGCCCCGTTCATGGGAGATAAAATCGCGGGAAAATCAAACGCGCGCTTTATTGCCGTTGAACCGGCTTCCTGCCCCTCGTTTACCCGTGGTCGCTTTGTCTACGATTTCGGCGACACGGCAAAGACCACCCCCCTTATACGGATGCAGACTCTGGGCAACGGTTTTATCCCTTCGTCCAACCATGCCGGCGGCCTGCGCTACCACGGCATGAGCTCGATTCTGTCAAAACTCTACCACGACGGACTGCTGGAAGCCCGCGCCGAAGTACAGACCGATGTCTTTGACGCCGCGCTTCGTTTTATGAAAACCGAAGGCATACTGCCCGCACCGGAATCCTCCCACGCGATAAAGGCTGCCATTGACGAGGCCCTTGAATGCAAGAAGACCGGCGAGAAAAAAGTGATTCTGTTCGGCCTCAGCGGGACGGGTTATTTTGACATGACCGCATATATGGCGTATAACAACAAGACGATGAACGACTACATTCCCACTGATGCGGACCTTGAAAAGGGCTTTGCTACGATACCGGATATTCCGCAGAATAAGTGAGGGAAGAACGGGTAACAAATAACAAAGTTTTATCTCTTTGTTAGCTGTTACCCGTTATGTGCTCCCTGCTCTTTTCTATTTGTCTACTCCTCCAAATCGAAAAAGTAAGTAAATTTGTTGAAAGGAATTGTTGAAGTTGCCGATGTAATGTTATATTTTTGTCTTGTTCCAGTGCCGTTTGTATAAAAATACCAAGGCCCCCACTCATCTTTATCTTCTGATAAATAATCTATGATAAGATAATAATATCCGCTTCCAAACCATAGATCACCAGTTGAGGGTTCATTTAGGTTAAATAAAACAGAATTGCCGGAAATAATCCCCCAATGAGATACAGCAACAGCACCATCATCATATAAATCATCATCAGAAACCCGGAGAACCGCGTGAACGGTTTTTTCGGGAATTCCGGTAATAGTTATGGTTTTAGGCACACCAGTGTTTTCGGTAATCGAAATAATTTTGACATAAAATGTTCCTAATTGGTCGGCGCATTGAAAGTCTAACCTGCCAGCTTTATTTTTGGGAATTACTTGTCCTGTTCTAATGTAAGTCTTCCTTGCACTTGTTAATGGAATATCAAAGCCTAACGATAGTTGATCATCATCATCCCAGTAATACTGAAGGTGCAGTACGCGCATATCTGATTCTGTCCATGCTTCAAATACATAAGTATATCTGGTATTTGCCTTTGCGGTGTACCTATATCGAGCCGCTGCTTTATATGCGTACCACCCATCTATTTCATTATGCTCCTCGGGAGTACCGCGTACGGTGATAGTACACACGCCATCATCAGGGTCAACTGAATAATCCAATGTAGCGGTTGATTTTGGATCTACCCATTTATCCCAGCGTTGCGCTTCCGGTAGTTGTTCCGGTGGTATTTCCCCACCATCGCCGCCGCCAGTATCACAGGCGGCAAAACTAAAAACCAGCATAACCCCCGTAATGAGGGTCATTATTCCCCAAAGTCTTTTCTTTAACATAGAAATCTCCTTAAATAGTTATTATATCAAACATGATATAGATATATAGCAATATTGTCAATAAAAAAGATGAAGATATATCAGTAATAATATAAAAATGGCATTAGACCGATTGGTTATTGACAATATCAAGCGGATTCGTAAGGAAAAGGGGATTTCTCAGGAAAAACTGGCGGATGCCTGCAATACAGCTACCAGCTACATCGGTTTAATGGAAATCTACCGGAATGTTCCCAAACTCTCCACCATAGAGCGCATTGCCAAAGCCCTGGGAGTAGACCCGCTGACGCTTTTTGAGCGAACAGACCAGTATCCTGAAGAGAAAAAAACGGCATTATTGAAAAAGAAGACGAAGATATTGGCAGTTTTGGACAAGGAAATAGAAAAAGTGCTTATTTCCCAGGATTTGTGACCGATGACTGACACCGATTCCCAAGAATCTCACAAAGACACGGAGATACAAAGAACACAAAGGGGGAAAGAGGAAATTAGGAATTAGGAGTGAGGAATTAGGAATAGCTATCTTGGTAGCTCCGTCCCGTTGACCCCGCTTTATTCCTCATTCCTACTTCCTCATTCCTCGTTTTCTTTGTGTCTTCTAACCTTGGTGTCTTTGTGTGAAATTCCTCAGGTAAAGTTCAGTATCACGGTAAATGCCGCCATCCTGCCGTATTGAACCAAACGCCCATGCTTGGTACAATGAACAAAACAGCCAAAGAGGTACTATGCAGTCACTGGGAATAAATATCGGCTCAACCAGCCTGAAAATGGCTCTTTTTGAATATGACGGCAGGGCTGACGGCGCGTCTGGCGGCGGCGTACCTAATGGTACGGCGGTATGGAGCGCGTCGGTTCCCCACGAGGGGGATTTTGCCGCGGCGGTGCGCAAGCTGCTGGCCGCAGGGAACATTCCCGCGGGGATTCCCGCCCTGGTTACCGGCAATGAAGGCCGCTTTATGTTTGACGTGTCCGGCACGCTGGAGCCGCTGTGCGTGGAGGCCGCCCTGCGCAGTCTGGGCATAAAAGCCGACGCGGTGGTCAGCATGGGCGGTGAAGACCTTATCGTCTATTCGCTGGATTCAAATGGCAAAATTATCAATAATTTTTCCGGTAACAAATGCGCCAGCGGCACGGGCGAATTCCTGAAACAGCAGCTTGCCCGCATGGACATGACTCTCGATGACATCGACAAGGTGCCTGACACCGCCCGCGTTTACGCCCTGTCCACCCGCTGTTCGGTGTTTATGAAAAGCGACTGCACCCATCGGCTGAACAAGCGGGAAGCGACAAAAGATGATATTGTGCTGTCTTTGTCGGACGTGATGGCCGTAAAAGTGATTGACTTTTTGAAACGCGCCAAAGTGACCGAGGGGAGGGTAGCGCTGACTGGCGGGATTACCCTGAACCGGCACATTATCCGCTTTATCCGCGAGAAGGCCCCGCAGATTGAATTTATCATTCCCGAAACCGCGCCGGTGTTTGAGGCTCTGGGCGCGGCGGTTTTGGCGCCCCAATCGGGAAGCCGTTTGCCCGCGGCGGATAAACTGCTCAAACCCAACGAGATTCGTTTTGGCACTTTGGGGGCGCTGCGGGACTGGAAAAATAAAGTACGATTTTTTGAAAAGCCGGACGGTAAAGTCCGCGCCGACCGCCGTTATATTCTCGGCGTTGACGGCGGTTCCACCACCACCAAAGCCTGTCTGGTGGACATGGAAACGTATGAAATTACCGCGAGCCATTACGGACGCACCCACGGCGATCCGGTAAAGGCCCTTAAAGAGTGTCTGGCTATCATTCAGGAAAAAGTCATCGCCGATACCGGCGGCAAAAAAATCGACATACGGCTGGTGTCCACGACCGGTTCCAGCCGGGAGATTCTTGGCGTATTTTTGGAAACGCCGGGCGTGTACAATGAGATTATCGCCCATTCGGTAGGGACGACTTATTTTGACAAAGAAGTTGAAACGATTTTTGAAATCGGCGGCCAGGACGCGAAGTATGTGCTGTTGAAAAACGGCGTGCCGATTGATTACGCGATGAACGAAGCCTGTTCCGCGGGAACCGGTTCCTTTCTGGAGGAATCCGCATCCGGCGACCTTTCGATACACAGCGCCCATGACATCGGCCCCATTGCGCTGGAAGCGGGCGCGCCCTGCAAATTCGGCGAACATTGTTCCGCGTTTATCAACAGCGATATTCGCAAGGCGGTACAGCAGGGGGCGGGTCGGGAAAATATCACCGCGGGGATTGTCTGTTCCATTGTGGCGAATTACCTGAACCGCGTGGTGGGTAACCGCACCATCGGCGGGAAAATATTTTTGCAGGGCGGCGTTGCCAAAAATCCGGCGGTTCCCCTTGCCTTTGCCATGCTCCTCAACAAGGAAATTCTCGTTCCCCCTTCGCCTGAACTGACGGGCTGTTTCGGCGTGGCGTTATTGGCGCAGCGCAAACACACGGACGGCCTGCTTGAAGAACAGAGCGTTATTATCGACGATATTATTAACCGCGAGATTGGCTACGAGCGGGTATTCACCTGTAACGCCTGCGAAAACCGCTGCCCGATTCAGGTGTTAAACGTCAACGAACACAAGTATATGTTCGGCGGGCGCTGCAATAAATACACCAATATGCGCAAACACGTCAAGGATGTGCCGGTGTTTGATTATGTCGAGAAACGGCAAAAGATGTTATTTGAGGAATTTGCCGCTCCGGTGGGGAGTGGGGAGTGGGGAGTAGGGAGTAGGGAACTGGGAATAGAGAATGGGGGGCAATATGATAAAGACCTTCAAGGATCTGATAGTTTGGCAGGAAGCAATGAATTTGGTCGAGATGATTTACCTGCAAACGAAAACCTTTCCGAAAGAAGAAATGTACGGCTTGACCAGCCAGATCAGGCGGGCAGCCGTATCAATCCCGACCAATATAGCGGAGGGCAACGGACGGAGAAGCCGGAAGGAATATCTGAGGTTTCTGTCAATAGCAAACGGCTCAATAAAGGAACTGGAAACTCATCTACTGATAGTGGAGCGACTCAACTTTTTGCCGAAAGAAATATCGGAACAAATGCAAACACAACTACAATCGGTAGGCCGTCTACTGACTGCCTTGAGAAAATCCCTCAGGAAGGGAATAGGGATTACGGATTAAAAACCTCACTCCCTACCCCTCAACATCCAAATCACGGTTCCCACTCCCCACTCCCCACTCCCTACTCCCCAAAATACAAACGTTCTTTCACTGTTGGCATCCCCCGCGCGTTTTCCGTGCATACGCTGTATCCGCTGTACTCGTGGTTTTTTCACGAACTGGGGATTAAGACGTTTCTTTCGACTGAGGTGGCCCACGCCGGCGTTGCCCGCGCGGAATCGACGTACTGTTTTCCGGCGGAGATTGCCCACGGCGCGGTGCAGGACTGTCTGGACAAGGGGGCCGATTATGTGCTGCTGCCCCATTTTCGGGATATGCCGAGTTACGAGGAAAGTGTGCACGCGAACTTTTGTCCCATAACGCAGAGTTTGCCGTATTATATCGAAAAGGCGTTTCCCGATATTGACAAGAAACGCTGGCTGCCGCTGGTGGTGAGTTTTAAATTCGGCGACGGCAAGGCACTGGAACTTTTTTGCGAGATGACGCGGCGGCTGGGTATTGGCGAGGCGGAGACAGAAACCGCTTTCAAAACGGCAATGGCAAAACAGCAGGCTTATTTTGACGCGGTGCATAAGATGGGCGAACAGGCGCTGGAAGATGCCCGCAAATCCGACCGTCCGGTTATCGCCACTCTGGGACGGCCCTACAATGCCTTTACCCCTGAGGCGAACATGGGTATTCCCCGCAAGTTTACCACGCGGGGCTATTCAATCGTTCCCTTTGATATTTTGCCGTTCCACGATGAGGAAATTTTTCCCAATATGTACTGGTACTACGGCCAGCAGGACGTAAAGGCGGCGAACCTCCTCAAAAAAGAAGACAATATTTATCTTACTTTTATTAGCAATTTTTCCTGCGCGCCGGATTCGTTTATTCTGCATTACATCAAATGGGTGATGGGGCAGAAGCCCTTCCTCGTGCTGGAACTGGATTCCCATTCAGCCGATGCGGGGGTGGATACGCGGGTTGAAGCGTTTCTTGACATTATTGACGGTTACCGCGCGAAGAAAAACGAACTGGAGGCGGAGCGTTACGATAACGGCTGGCGTTTTATCAGCGAGAAGCGGGAGAGCGGCGGATTTGATCTGCGGATAGACAGTGTAAAAACCGGCGAGAAGGTTCCCATTGCGGGTAACAAGCGGGTGAAAGTTTTGCTCTCCAATATGGGGGCGATTTCCGCTGAATACATGGGCGCGGCGGTGCGCAGTCTGGATATCAGCGCGGAGGTTCTGCCGGTGGCGACTGCCAAAACGATTCAAATTGCCCGTTCCCATGCGTCGGGAAAGGAGTGCGTTCCCAGCCATCTGGTGTTGGGCGGCGCGCTGGAATTCTTTTTCAGCGACAAGTACCGCAAGGATGAATTGTACCTGCTCTTTGTGCCGATTACGACCGGCCCCTGCCGCACCGGCCAGTATTATGTGTTTTATGAAAATCTGTTCCGCGACTTGCAGCTTGAAAACGTGGTGGTCTTTATATTATCAGCGGACAATTCCTACAATGAACTGGGCCCCAGTTTTGCTAAAGAGATGTGGAGGGGACTGGTGCTGTCCGATTATCTCAAGGACATTCAGTGCAGTCTGAAAGCCTGCGCCGCCGATCCGGTAAAGGCACAGGCGGATTTTGAACATTCGTGGCGCAGGGTCATGTACGCGGTTGAGCATAACCCCAAAAAATTATGGAAGGAACTCAGACACGTTGCAAAAGATGTTAAAAAAATTCCCTTAAAGCGCACGGTGGCCGACTGCCCGCGGGTGCTGATTGTCGGCGAGATTTACGTGCGCCGCGATGATTTTGCCGTAGGCGAATTAACGGACTTGATGAGCGAGCGGGGCATTGTGGTTAAGGTGGCGGGTATTTCCGAATGGATTCATTATCTTGATTTTGTGCGGGAATACGCCCTTAACAAATTAATTAAATTGCGCAAGCCCGGTACGCGGTTGTTTTCCCCGCCCTGGAAAGACCTTAAAAAACTGAAAATTGAAGAATGGTGGAAACACCATATCGAGAAAAAAGTCCTTTCTATTTTGCTGCCCACCGGCCTTATCCCCGAAACACCCCACGATATGCACGACATTATGGAGTACACTCAGGAACATTTTGTGAATCTGGAACTGAATTCGGAGATTGCCGTGTCTTCCGGTTCGGCGGCGGCGGCAATGGACGCGGGTTATTCCGGCATCGTGAACATTAGCCCCTTTGCCTGCCTTATCGGGCGGGTTATTGAGGGCCTGTTTACCCCCTGGGCGCGGGAGCGCAACTACCCGATTCTGTCGGTGGAAGTTGACGGCAATTTACTGCCGCCGAATATTGTTAATAAACTTAACATTTTTATGGTCAACGTACTGCGGTTTAAGGGTGGAAACGACCTTTCTACATTGGTGGATAAAAGGTGACTGTCTTCGTAAGCCCCGCCTTTCTTTCCTCCGTGGTTAATTTCTTCCCTGCTTTCTTACTTCGCATTGCTTTGTTCTCAACACTGACTATGCCCTACGGCTTTATGCCAGCCGGAAAGCAGAGACGCCCGTTTTTGAATATCCATCGAAGGGCTGAAAACGGCGTCGCGTTTCCAGCGGCTTTCCAGTTCGTCGGCACCTTTCCAGAAACCTGCCGCTATACCGGCAAGACAGGCCGCGCCCAAAGCGGTGGTTTCGCGGATAACGGGGCGGATTATCGCGCAGCCGGAAATATCGGCCTGAAACTGCATCAGGAAATTGTCGCGGCTTGCGCCGCCATCCGCTTTAAGTTCCGGTATGACAAAGCCTGAATCTTTTTCCATTGCCCGCAATAAATCCGTCACCTGATAGGCGATGGATTCCTCAGCCGCCCTGATGATATGGCGGCGGTTGGTTCCGCGGGTAATGCCCACAATGCAGCCGCGGGCGTGCATATCCCAGTACGGAGCGCCCAGGCCGGCAAAAGCCGGAACCAGGTATACCCCGCCCGTATCGGCTGTCTGCGCCGCGTAATATTCAACCTCGGCGCTTTCGGCAATCAGGCCCATTTCATCGCGCAGCCAGTGAACCACCGCGCCGCCGATAAAGACCGAACCTTCCAGCGCATAACGGAGCTTGCCGGGCAGGCTTGCCGCAATAGTGGTAACCAGCCCGTTGCGGCTTTCGACGGGCTTTTCGCCGGTATTCATCAGCAGGAAGCAGCCGGTTCCGTAGGTATTCTTCGCCTGCCCTTTTTCAAAACAGCCCTGCCCGAACAGCGCCGCCTGCTGATCCCCGGCAACGCCGGCAATGGGAATCTTCACCCCCTGAATAGTAACCGCCCCGTATTCCGCGCTTGAAGGCCGCACTTCGGGCAGCATGGAGCGGGGTATGTCCAGAGCGGACAGCAGGGTGTCATCCCAATCGAGTTTATGAATATCGAATAACATGGTGCGGCTGGCGTTGGTATAATCGGTCAGATGAAGTCCGGAAAATTTCCAGATAAGCCAGGAGTCTACCGTACCAAAAAGAATTTCCCCGTTACGGGCCTTCTCCCGCGCCCCTTCAACATGGTCAAGAATCCATTTAATTTTGGTCCCGGAAAAATAGGCGTCCGGCACCAGACCCGTGGTTTTTTTGATATGATCGGCAAGGCCGGCCTCAACCAGCGAATCCACGATAGAAGCCGTGCGGCGGCACTGCCAGACTATAGCGTTATAAATGGGCCTGCCGCTTGCCCTTTCCCACAGTATCGTTGTTTCCCGCTGATTGGCAATGCCGATGGCGGCTATATCCGCCGGCGCGACGTTCTGCCGCGCCAAAAGCTCCATCATCACCGCATACTGGGATGAATAAATTTCCATCGGATCATGCTCGACCCAGCCCTCGCGGGGATAAATCTGAGTGTACTCTTTCTGTTCCTGGGCGGCGATATTCTGTTCCCGGTCAAACAAAATTGCCCGCGAACTGGTCGTCCCCTGATCCAGCGCAAGTACGTATTGGGGCATACTTTTTACAGATTACCGCATAGTTTTTCCACCGTCAATGTTACCAAACAACACCGCCAGGAGGCATTTGTAACCTCCCGCCCTATTTTTTTGTTAACAGATATACAATCATGCCGGTACAGGCTGGCCGGAAGGGGTGAACTCCCTATGGTGAGACTATAGGTACTTGTAAGATGTATGCCTAATAAAGTAATTTGGGGGCTTTTCGGGAAAACCTTATAGGCAGCCGCACAAGCCTTTTCCGCAGGAAATGGCTTGTGCGGTGCATGTTAGAATTGCCCCCCAAGTAATATCTTTAGGCATACATCTTGATCACTTCTACAAGCGTTTCCGCCCGTTTGCGGCGCGCCCGCCCGCCCCCTCCGGCTGAATTATACAGCCATAAAGTAAATGTTTAACCCTGTTTTATGCCGAATTCATATTGAAAAAGGCCGTCATTTTGGGGTATATTGGTAAAAGGAGTCATATTGATGCAAAAGGTCCGGATTTTTTTAATACTGCTGGGGTTGTGCTGGTTTTCCGGCCAGGGTATGTTCCTGTATGCCCAGGAAGAGGACGATGATGAAGATGATGATTCGGGTTACCGTGAAGATATCCCCATAGAGTCGGATTGGGACGGGTATATTTCGGAACTTTATTCCAAAGGGGATCAGACCATTATCATTTCTCCGGGAGTCAACTTCCCCGTCGCGTTCTACAACAACGGAAAAAAAATAGATCATCATATTGACCCGCCGGTGGGCGGCATACTGGCGTTGGGGTACACCTACTTTTTCGGCGCTCATTATTTTCTGGGAGGCGGGGTTGGTTTTTATTTTGATCATACTTTGGGTCAAAATACCGTTTTCTTTATACCTATTGGTTTACGAACCGGCTGGCAGTTTGTGCTGCGCCGTTTTGAATTTCCCCTGGAGGTGGCCGGCGGCGTTACATTTCACCGTTACCTGGACAACAGTTATACGGGGTTTTTTCTCAGAGCCGGAGCTTCCGCATACTTCCGCCTTAATCCGGACTGGTCACTTGGGATCTCCAACGATTGGAGCTGGTTTCCCCAACGACCCGAGGAAGGCGGAAGAAAGGTACCGGAAAAAAATATCGACGCGATTTTCACCGGCCTTACCCTTTCAGCGCGTTACCATTTTTAGGACGGAATAAGGACGAAAGAAAGAATGAAAATAAATGGATTAAAAGTGATCAAAAGTTTTTACACAACTCTCTTGCTGGGGATTCTTGCCGTATCGTGCGGGCAGGATCCTATCTTCTACATTATATCCAAGGAAACAGCCCCCATACCGCCCCGAATTCCGGGCGCCCCTACCAATATGGTGGCATTTGAACGTAATTATGAATACCTGAGTGATCCCACTGATCCTGATTCTGAGCTTAAAACCGCTACAGCTTCCCTTTTCTTTGTCGCGTCGGGCAGGCTCCACTGGTATGGAAGACGAAAAGATCCTGATGAACAACCGGGATGGGACAGGAAGGTTTACGGTATTCCGCAGCCCGGAGGAAAAATTATCGCTCTTGCCGTTACCCAAGACCGCTTGTATGCGCTGTGTCTGAACGGTGACAGTTTAACCGCGACTGTAAAATACACAGGGCATGGTCTTAATGATGACTGGGAAAAAATTGAAGGGGTAAATGAATATTCATTGATCCAGTCAATTTATGCCGATTATGACACAGGCCAGTTGTTCGCCGGCGCCCGTAAAAACAATGCGGCAACTTATGCTATTTTGTACTTGGACGGCAGTACATTGAGAATTCTCGAATCTAATACCGAAATGCTTTCAGGCGCAGCCTACCGGGATGAGACTTACTATTTGTGTACACGGGGCAAAGGGATTTTCCGGGTAACCGAACTTGGAAAATCTTCTCAAAAAGTATTACAACTTCAAAATATCGGTATTGGAATTGAAGAAGTTGCTAATCCTGATGAAGAGTCTGATACTGATAATACCTCGCAGACAATACCTTCTCTTTTGGGAAGAAATAACAATATGCTTTTTATGGGCATGATCAGACTGGAAGATAAAAAATCCATTATTGCTATCGGGCGCAACAACGGAATATTATACGAGATACTTGATGATGATGCTTTACTCGAAATATGTAAAAAAGTAGGTGAAAATAATAATGCTTATGGTGATTATGAAGAGCTATATGAGAAGATAAAAGAAGAAAATGGCGGCGCTTTCTCGCAGATGTCTTATATAAATCGTAATAGTAGTATCGCAACCGGCAATTACGCGACGGGCGCCCTTGCCCTGTGGGAAGAAAAAGACGGCTATAAGAAAAAACTTGTCGCCGGCAGACAGGGTACGTTGTTTTCCACATCTTATAACAATGGTTATATTGAATTTAATCTAAAAGCCGACGGCTCGATTGACAAAGAGAACTCCAACCGTTTAATGGATACTGTTCATGACACCGACCGTTATTCAACCAATCTCGGCAAAAACCCCATCAACCACCTGTATCAGGTACCAAAGGAAGTTGATTCTGATATGATTTTCTTCGCGTCTACGCAAACCGCCGGTCTCTGGTCCTACCGGGACAGGCCTGGTAACGGGGGATGGCAATGGAACGCGGAAAATTAATTCCCGGTAACCCCCTATGGATGATCTTTTTTCTGTAAAAAATCCTGCCAGTTTGGGGAACGGAGGGCAAAGCCCCCTTGCCGACCGGATGCGCCCCCGCATTCTGGAAGACGTTATCGGCCAGGATCACATTGTCGGCCCCGGACGGCTGCTGCGCCGGGCAATACAGGCCGACCGCCTTTCCTCGGTTATTTTTTACGGCCCGCCGGGTACGGGCAAAACCAGCCTGGCGCGGGTCATCGCCAATACCACCCGTGCGGCTTTTGAAAGCCTGAACGCGGTATTAAGCGGCGTAAAAAACATACGCGAAGCCATTGACCGCGCCGATGAGCGGTTCAGGCTGTACAGCAAACGCACCATTTTATTTGTTGATGAAGTCCACCGCTGGAACAAGGCCCAACAGGACGCCCTTTTGCCCTGGGTGGAAAACGGCACGGTGATTCTTGTGGGGGCGACTACGGAAAATCCCTTTTTTGAGGTGAACCGCGCTCTGGTCAGTCGCAGCCGCATTTTTCAGCTCAAGCCGCTGGGCGCGGCAGATTTAATGGAAACCGCCCGCAGGGCTGTCGCCGACGCGGAACGCGGTTACGGAAAATGGCAGGTCACGTTTGAAGACGGGGCGCTTGAACATCTGGTGGAAGTCGCGTCAGGCGACGCCCGCAGTTTGTTGAACGCGCTGGAACTTGCCGTTGAAACTACCGCTTCATCATGGCCGCCGCCGGAAAGCGCGGCGATTCACATTTCGCTGGAAGCCGCCGAGGAAAGTATCCAGCGGCGGGCGGTATTATACGACCGCGACGGCGATTATCATTTTGACACTATCAGCGCCTTTATCAAAAGCGTGCGGGGCAGCGACCCCGATGCCGCTTTGTACTGGCTGGCAAAAATGGTTCGCGCCGGGGAAGACCCCAGCTTTATCTTCCGGCGCATGATAATCCTCGCCAGCGAAGACGTGGGACTGGCCGACCCCCACGCCCTTTCCGTCGTCATTTCCTGCGCCGAGGCGTTTGACCGCATCGGTTTCCCCGAAGGGAATTTTCCCCTTGCCCACGCCTGCCTGTACCTTGCCACCGCGCCGAAGTCCAACACCGCGCTGGCCTTTTTTGACGCGCTCAAAGAAGTTGACCGTGAAGACGCCGAAGTTCCCAACCATCTGCGCGACTCAAGCCGCGACGCGGAAGGCTTCGGCCACGGCCAGGGCTACCTATACCCCCACGCCTACCGCGACCACTGGGCAGCCCAGCAGTACCTTCCCACAGCCCTGCGGGGCAGGACTTTTTACATTCCTTCAATCGTTGGCTATGAAGGAAAAATCCGGGAAACAGTGCTGCAAAAACGGGAGTTACAGGCGGCGGTTGTTTTAAGCGACGGCCCGTCTGCCGGAGACGGAGAATTGCTGAGTTGGTCGGCGGCGGCAAAAGGAAGGGAGGGATGGTTCAAACGGCTGGAATCGGGCAGAAGCGCCCTGCTGCTGGGCGACCGTGACGCGCTTTTTAACGCCGCGTCCCCTGCCCGGCACTGCCGGATTCTTATCCCGCTGGCCGGTGACGGCCTGCTCCTCTGGGAAAGTTTGCGCCGCTGTCCCGAAGGTTTAAGCGCCGCGCTGGTTGGCAGCGAAGCCGCCCGTGAAGCCCTGCTCCGTTATGCGGCGGCGCTCGATCAAACCGATCAGCCGGAAATCGCCGTGCTGGAAGACGGCCCCCTCCCCTCGCCCGGGCAGGCTGCCGAATGGTTTTCCTCGCCGCAATTCGACTGTATTCTGCTGCGGGAACCCTGGCGCAAAGGTTTTGCGCAATTAAGCCCTGCGGCGGCATTTTCCCGCCTTGCATCCGCCGCGCAAGCCCTGCTCAGTTCCGGCGGCTGCCTTGCCCTGCTGTGTTCGCCGCCCGTTTTGGGACAGCGCATTTCCCGCATACTCCTCGATGAATGTAATGATAACGGTCAGCCCGCCGAAAAACTCCAACAGGCGGAAGACGCCTTCTTTTCGCAAGCCGACTCCTGGAATTGGGATGCCGCCGCTGTATCAAGCGCCTTTGAATCGCAGGGCTTCAAAATCACTATTCAGACCATCGACCAGCAAGAAGAACGCCTTATCGGCCCCAAAGACATTGACGCATGGTTTGACCGGGAAAAATCCCGCTGGGGCGTCTTTATGGGAAAAGCCCTCGAATCGGATGATTTTACGCACATCGAAGCGGCTATCAGGCAGCGGACACAGGCGGGCCCCCTGCCCTGGAAATGGAAAAGCCTGCTGTTAACAGCCCGGTGAGGCTTCCCATATGCGCCTTAAGAATTTTTACCACAAACCACACGAACTTTTTTCTAATCCTATTACTCTGTAACAGCTAAAACTTTACTTTGTTTTTTATCTCACAGAGGCACAGCGGCACAGAGACACAAAGATTAGGGCGCAATTTACCAATACCGCGCCATCCTCCGTGCCTTTGTGCCTCCGTGAGAGATCTTTTGGGATCAATGTTTTGTAGAGTTTTAGCCTT
>JAITCL010000049.1 GCA_031283105.1 Treponema sp.
GTAGTATTTTCTAATAGTGTCTTGTATTTGGACGCTAATCAACGAAAGACCCTTTTTTTATGGAGGAAAAAATGAGAAAACTAATTGTTTGTGCAGTACTCATCTGTATTGCGGCGCTGGTTTTTGCCGGCGGGGGCCCCCCGCAAGGTTGTGTTGTTTAAAACTTTTAGGGTTGGTTTCCCCCCCCCCCCCCCCCCCCCTGATTCTTTGGCCGGGCCGGCAAAAGACAGGGCCGCGATACAAATGAATACCGCGCAAATAACCAGTTTTCTCATTTTTTCCTCCTTAACAAAGTAAGTTTTTCGTTGATTGGCATCCAATACAAGACGCTGTCTGAAAATTCTACCATTGTTTGAAAGTTCGTGCAATAGGAATTTTATGGAATTTGCCCGATTTTTACCGTACCATTCTTACTATTCCTATCAAAATAGCAGGTATTGTAATTGGAGATAAGCGGCATTTTAATGGCAGATACTACCTTATTATTAGTGTCGAACATGCCTTTTTAAGCCGAATTTTGCCGGAAACTTGGCGGCGGAAGCCACCGTAAGTGGCGGGTGCAAGGCTTGCCTGCGGTATTAATACCCTTTTATAATAAGACCTTTCGCATCGTAAGCGCCGCCTTTACCAGCCCCAGAAAAAGCGGATGCGGCTTGTTGGGGCGGCTCTTAAACTCAGGGTGAAATTGAACCCCGGTGAAAAAACGGCAATTCGGCAGTTCGACCGCTTCTACAAGACTTCCGTTAGGCGACACTCCACAGATAACAAGCCCTTTACGCGTTAAACTTTCCCGGTAATCATTGTTAAATTCAAAGCGGTGGCGGTGGCGCTCGCTTATTTCTTCCGTGTCGTACAGCCTGTGCATCAGCGTATCGTGCGTAATTTTACAGGGATAAGCGCCCAGGCGCATGGTGCCGCCCGAGCCAACCATGCCGGTTTGATCGGGCATAAGATCAATAACGCGATGAGGAGACATTTCGTCAAATTCACTTGAGTTGGCGCGTTCCAATCCGCAGACGTTACGCGCAAATTCAATCACGGCAATCTGCATTCCCAGGCAAATTCCCAGATACGGTATATCGTTTTCCCTCGCGTAACGGCAGGCGGTAATTTTTCCCTCAATCCCCCGGTCGCCAAAGCCGCCGGGAATTATCATGCCATCAATTTCGCGTAACAATTTTTCCGCGCTTTCGCCGGTTACGTCCTCGCTGTCAATCCATTGAATGTTTATCCCCACGCCGGTTTCAAAGCCCGCATGGTTCAGACTTTCAATAATGGACAGGTACGCGTCATGTAACTGGATATATTTTCCCACAATCGCGATGTTGACTTCCTGTTTTATCTCCCCGATTTTGCCGACCATGCTCCGCCACTCGTTTAAATCAGGCTCCGGAACATCAAGCCCCAGTTCGCGGCATACAACCTTGTCCAAACCGTTGTGGTGAAGCATGAGCGGCGCCTCGTACAAAGAGGAAATAGTGATGTTTTCTATGACGCAATCGGGTTTTACATTGCAAAAGAGCGATATTTTATCCTTGATGCCGCCGCTTAACGGCTCGTCCGCGCGGGCGATGATGACGTTAGGTGAAATACCAATGGCGCGCAGTTCCTTGACCGAGTGCTGCGTGGGTTTTGATTTATGTTCGCCGGACGCTTTCAAATACGGAACCAGAGTTACATGAATAAACAGGCAGTTTTCGCGGCCTTTTTCAAGGGAGATCTGCCGGATTGCCTCCAAAAAAGGCTGGCTTTCAATATCGCCGGTCGTGCCGCCGATTTCGGTAATCAAAACATCAGCGCGGCTGTTTTCTGCCCCGGCATAAATAAAATTTTTTATCTCCCCGGTGACATGGGGAATAACCTGCACGGTACTGCCCAGATAGGCCCCCGCGCGCTCGCGGTCAAGCACATTCCGGTACACCTGGCCGGATGTCAGGTTGCTGAGTTTCGTCAGGTTTTCATCGATAAAACGCTCGTAATGCCCCAAATCAAGATCGGTCTCCGCGCCGTCATCGGTGACAAAAACTTCGCCATGCTGGAACGGGCTCATGGTTCCGGGGTCTACATTCATATACGGGTCGAGCTTCTGCGCCGCGACCTTTAAGCCCCGCTGTTTAAGCAGCCTGCCCAGCGACGCGGCGGTTATCCCCTTGCCAAGCCCTGATACAACGCCGCCGGTTACAAAAATGTATTTAGTCATATTGTGTCCGCTCATATTTCCACCGTCCCGTCAAATACTTTTATGCAATCGCCTGTCATGTATACCGCCTCGTCGGTGTAACGGATAATTAAATCCCCGCCGGGCAACTGTACCTTAATATCCGTGTCCTTGTCGCAGTAGCCGTTCAAAACCGCGGCCACCGCCGAAGCGCAGGCGGCGGTTCCGCTGGCCCGCGTTTCGCCGCTGCCCCGTTCCCATAAGCGGATTTTCAAATGGTTTCTGCCCATAACATCGACAAATTCCGCGTTCACCCGATCGGGAAACAGCGGATCGTTTTCAAACAGGGGCCCTATTTCGCTTAACTCAATATCATCCAGCTTGTTGCGGAATACCACGGCGTGGGGATTGCCCATAGATACGCAGGTAATCTCGTACTCAGCGCCGCCAACAGCCATTTTTCTTTTGATCACGCTTTCTCCCGTTACGTTGACGGGGATTTTTTCAGGGTGCAATTCTGCGCGTCCCATATCCACCTTAACCGACGATACCGTTTCGTTTCGTGTGGAGAGATAAAGTTTTTTTATGCCGCTCATGGTCTCAATTTTCATATCGCGCTTTTGTACAATGCCGCTGTCATACAGGTATTTGGCGACACAGCGAATCGCGTTGCCGCTTATGCCGCCCTCGCTGCCGTCACGGTTGAACATCCGCATCTTCGCGTCGGCGGTACCGGACGGCAGTATCAGCACAACGCCGTCGCCGCCCACGCCGGTATGACGGTCGGACAAAAACACGGACAGCGATTCAGGCGAATTAATTTCCGTATCAAAGCAGTTGAAATAAATATAATCATTGCCGCAGGTGTGCATTTTGGTGAAGGCAAGCCTGGTACGTTCGCTTCTCATGCGGTTGATGTCAACCAATTCGGTATTAATTTCGCTGTAGCCGGAAAGCAAGCCGTCCGCCAGCGCGTTAGCCGTATCAATTGATGTCAGGCACGGTACGCCCAGAGAGCAGGCTTTTCTGCGCAGTTTCACGTCGTCTAACGCCGGGTCTCTGCCCTTTTCTGACGTAGAAATGATATAACTTATCCGGCCGCTTGCCAAAAGAGTTTCCGTGTTGTTTTCCTGATTATCGCATATTTTATCAACCGGTTGAACCTCGAAACCTTTTTTCGCAAGATAGCGGGCGGTTCCCCGCGTCGCGTGCAGGGAAAATCCGCACTGCACAAATTTTTTCGCCACATCGGTAATCTCCGCCTTGTCGCTGTCCCGCACGGTGATCAATACGCCGCCTTTCTTTTTCATCTTATATCCCGCGGCGACAAGCCCCTTATACAGCGATTCCTCAAAGTTTTTCCCAATGCCCAAAACCTCTCCGGTTGATTTCATTTCAGGCCCCAGGTGCGTATCCACGCCGGCCAGTTTTTCAAAGGAAAACACCGGCACTTTAACCGCGACATAGGGCGGAATTTTCCCGATGCCCGATGTATACCCCAGAGCGGAAAGCGTCTGCCCTGCGCTGATTTTGGTGGCAAGTTCGCACATGGGAATGCCGGTAACTTTGCTCAGATACGGAACGGTGCGGGATGCCCGCGGATTAACCTCAATGACATAGACGTCGTTTTCATAGAGGACATATTGAATGTTGACCAGTCCCTTAACATTCAACGCCATGCAGAGTTTCTCCGTAACGGCAAAAATCTTTTCGGCTAACGCATCGTCTATGTTCAGGGGCGGGTAGACCGCGATACTGTCGCCGGAATGGATGCCGGTGCGCTCAATGTGTTCCATTATACCGGGAATAAATACATCCCCCTTCCCGCCCAGGGAAGGGTCGCCGTCACATAAAGCATCAACCTCTATTTCCAGCCCTTCAAGATACTTGTCAATCAGCACCGGGTTTTCCTGTCTTGAGCGCAGAATAATTTCCATATATTCACGAATATCATCCGGCGAAAACGCGATGATCATGTTCTGCCCGCCCAATACATAGGACGGGCGCATCAGCACCGGATAGCCAAGTTTCCCGGCGGCGTCCAGCGCTTCCGTTTCCGTCATAACGCCGTAACCCTTCGGGCGTTTGATGCGCAGATTTTCCAGCAGCGCGTCAAACCGCTGCCTGTCCTCGCAAATGTCAATGCTGTCCGCCGAAGTGCCAATAATGTTAACGCCGCGCTCGTGCAGTTTTTTGGTCAGCTTGATCGCCGTACCGCCGCCAAACGCGACAATAACACCTAACGGTTGTTCGATTTCGATTATGCTCATCACATCGTCAATGCACAGCGGTTCAAAATACAATCTGTCGGCGGTGTCAAAATCGGTGGATACCGTTTCGGGATTGTTATTAATCACGATAACTTCGTATCCCATGCTTTTCAGCGTCCATACGCAATGCACACAGGCGTAATCAAACTCGATGCCCTGGCCAATGCGGATTGGGCCGCTGCCCAGCACGACAATCCGCTGCTTGCCGCTTTTGTGGATAAAAGGCAGTGCCTCATTTTCTGTTCCGTTTTGAATTGAGTAAAAATACGGCGTTTTGGCTTCAAATTCGCCTCCGCAGGTATCTACCATTTTGTATATGAGTGGTGAATTTGCAGTCATAGCCGTCCTTGGTTTGTTAAGGCATACTGCTATTTTAAGGCGTATTTGTCAAGGGTCACTGTTTTTTAAAATTTGCGCTTGCCAGGGAACAGTTTACGCATTATAATAAACATATAGATTAGTATAATGAACAATTTACTCAGTACATTGAGTAAATAGGAGCAGTAGTATGTATAAACGAAAACTGGTTGATCAGCTTAAAGAGCGCATGAAGGAAGAACGGCTTTTTATGCAGATTGTGATGGGGCCCCGGCAAACCGGCAAAACAACGGCGGTATTGCAGGCTTTGGAATCCCTTGCCAAACCGTATCATTTTATCAGCGCTGACGACCCGGTGGTGGTTTCCCCGGAATGGCTTCGCAATGAATGGGAACAGGCCCGGCTTATGCACAAACAGACCAAACGGGAAATTATTCTGGCTATTGACGAGGTTCAGAAAGTTCCCCAGTGGCCGTCCATGGTAAAGTTTTTGTGGGATGAAGATACCCGCAAAAAAATTCCCGTTAAGGTGATACTGTCCGGTTCATCTTCCCTGCTTATTCAAAAGGGCCTCAACGAATCAATGGCGGGGCGTTTTGAAGTGTTGTTCTGCCCGCACTGGAATTACCAGGAATGTAAGGCGGCCTTTAAATATACGCTGGATGATTTTCTTTTTCTGGGGGGCTACCCCGGAGCGGCCAAGTTAAAAAAAGATATTGGGCGGTGGGTTCGTTATATGGGGTCGTCAATTGTGGAACCGGTCATTTCCAAAGACGTACTCATGATGGAAGAAATCCGCAAACCCGCCCTGCTCCGCTCGCTGTTTATTCTGGGGGCGGCCTATTCCGCCCAGGAATTGTCCTATACCAAAATGCTGGGGCAGTTGGCTGATGCGGGTAATACGGTAACGCTTGCCCACTATCTGGAGTTGTTGGGCAATGCGAATATACTGTGCGGTCTTCCCAAATACGCGGTCAACAAACTGCGTTCACGGCAAAGTTCCCCCCGGTTTATGGTTTATGATACGTCGCTGTTGATATGGGCCGCCGGGGCTTCCCGCAGGCGTTTTCTTGAAATGCCGGACACCAGGGGGCATCTGGTTGAAAGCGCGGTAGGGGCGTCTCTTTTGGCGAGGGGAAAGGAAGAAGGGTTTTCCGTCTACTGGTGGAGGGATCGGGACAAGGAAGTTGATTTTGTAATTGAAAGCGGCAATTCCGCCCACGGAGCGAGCGCCCTTACCGCTATTGAAGTAAAGAGCGGCAGGATTAAGCATATTGGGGGCAGCATGGAATTTATCAGACGGTATCCCCATGCGTTAAGTGTAACCGTAGGGGGTGATGGCTGTAGTCTTGAAGATTTTCTTGCCGGGAAAATTCCCTTGTTTAAGTAAGCGGATATCCGCATTTGACCGTTTCATATTCCCGCAGGGCTTCTTCGATAAGCGGCTCCAGTTCAAGCGATTCATAGAGTGTAATGGCTTCGGCGGGATCGCCGCGCAGGATAGGGTGGGGCGGGCTGAACAGAACGCAGCAGTCCTGATACGGTTCAATGGATGTTGAGTATGTGCCGATTTGTTCCGCCTTTCTGATGATAGAATCTTTGTCCATGCCAATCAGCGGCCGCAGCACGGGCAGGGTAACGATGTTTTCAGTGCAGCTTAAATTTTCGATGGTCTGGCTGGCGACCTGGGAAAGGCTTTCCCCGGTAATGAGGCATTTGCTTTTAATTTTGCGGGCTATTTTTTCGGCGCAGTCCATCATCGCCATGCGGAGCAGCACCGTTGCCCAGGGCGGGGGGGCGGATTCCTTTATACGCATCTGGACTTTGGTAAAACCCACGATGTATAAACGTATCCCCATGCAGTAGCCACCGATAATTTCCGCTAGGCGTACGGTTTTCTGCCGGGCTTCGGCGGATGTGTAGGGGTAAGCGTGAAAATGTACCGCGTCAATTCCCATGCCCCGCGATGCCATGAAAAAGCCCGCTACCGGAGAATCTATTCCGCCGGACAGGAGCAAAAGACCCCGGCCCGCGGTTCCCACGGGCAGCCCCCCCAGGCCCTTGTGCGCGTCGCTGTAAATATACGCCTTCTCGCGTATTTCAATATAAATGACCGCGCCGGGCTGGTGAACATCGACCTTGAGGCCGGGAACGCCGTCCAGCACTGCCTGACCGCAGCTACAGCGCAGGGCAAATGAATCATGGGGGAAACTTTTGTCAGTTCTGCGGGCCTCTATTTTGAACGCGGCAATGCCCTGCGCAATGAGTTTTTTCCCTTCTTCAACGCAGGCGGCTGTTACCGCTTCAATGGTTTTGGGAAGGCTGCGGGTCTGCGCCCAGCCGGATATTCCCATTAAGCGGCTTAACGCGCCTTCCACCGCTGCCTGATCATGTTCTGAAGTGTGCAGATAAAAGCGGCCGTTGTGCAGGACTATTTGTACATCGCGGCCTGAGAGCATTGTCTGGAGGTTGCGTTTCAAAACGGCTTCAAATGATTTCCGGTTGCCGCCCTTTAAGGTAAGCTCGCCGGGTTTTATAAGCCATGTCAGCCGCATGAACCTATCCTATAAATTCTACCACGAACCTCATTTTCTTCCTCCGTGTTCTCCGTGGTAAAAATTCTTTGTCTTTCCGGTATCAAAGGAATTTCAGCACCTCCGCGATGGCGTCAAGCAGTAAATCGATTTCTTCATCGGTGGTTGACCAGCCCTGTGAAATGCGAATGCCTTCAAGGCTCAAGTTGTCTTCAACGCCCATTGCGGCTAACACCGGGCGTTCAGGCGAATCGGAGGAGCAGGCGGAACCCGTAGAAACGGCAAAGCCCATATCATCCAATGCGCGGGTCATTACCTCGCCGGGAACGTCCTTAAACCCGGCCTGGAGGATATACGGCGAAAAACGTTCATCGTCAATGTCCCGCCCGGCGGGGATAAGGCGGCAGCGTTCGATTGTACTCAACGCGGACAGCAAACGTTTCCAGCGACTGCGGGCGCCGGTACGTTCATGGTTCAGTTTTTCCGGCAGGGCGTGGTTTTCCAGACAGTGCGCCAGGGCCAGCGCGCCGGCGACATTTTCCGTGCCGGGGCGTATCCCCCTTTCCTGACCGCCGCCTGAATACAGGATTTCAAAAGGCCGGCGCAGATACAGGAGGCCGATGCCCCGCGGCCCGCCGAGTTTATGCGCGCTCAATGACGCGGAATCAATATCCCAGCCGGCGATGTCCAGCGGGATTTTTCCGGCGGCCTGCACCATGTCGCAGTGGAAATGTATGGGCGGGCCTTCCCTGTTACGCATAACATCCCGCAGGGCGGCTATATCGTTAATAGTCCCCGTCTCGTTATTGACCGCCATGATGGCGGCAAAACGGGTATCGCCGTATTTTTCCAGCGTTTTTGACAGCAGGTCTTTGGTTACTGCGCCGGAAGAATCCAGAGGGATACGGCCAACCAATTTTCCCAGCCGTTCCAGCGTTTGCAGGTTTTCGCTTACGGAAGAATGTTCGGCGGCGGAGGCAAGTATACGCCCGCTACTCTGCCGTGCCAGACAGGAGTATAACGGAATACAATTTGATTCAGTGCCGCCTGAAGTAAAATAAACGGTTTCAACAGGAATCCCCAAAACCGCGGCGCAGCGGGCGCGGGCGCTTTCCAGCGCTTCACGGGCAGTTCGCCCTTCCTGATGCGGTGAGGAAGGATTTCCAAAAGGGAAAGCCGTATCGGGGGAGGAAAGCTCCGGCGCCGCAGTAGCGGCCCAGTCAAAATAATGGCGGTCTTCAGCAGAGTATTTGGAACACATTTATCATACTAGGCTACCTTTTACTTTTATACTATAGTTGTAGTATATTTTACCGGAAAAACACATAAAAGTAAAGATACGGAGAAACACATGAAAGTTTTGAAATTTGGCGGCACATCGGTTGGTAGTGAGGCGGCAATAAGCCGGATTATAGGTATCCTTAAAGACCCGGATCATGCGGGAAAAACCCCGGTGGTGGTAGTTTCCGCTTTTTCCCGCGTTACCGATACCCTTATTGACATGGCCCGCAAAGCCGCCGGCGGTCATTCCGGCGGAGATGCCCCCTATCAGGGTTTGTTTGATGAATTGGTTAAGCGGCATCAGGATGTTGCATCGCATTTCCTCAAAGGCGGGGAACGGAAAGACGCCCTTGCGGAGATTGACGGTCTTTGTGGCGAGTTAGGCCGCATTTTGGAAGGAATTTCCCTGTTAGGTGAAATTTCAGCCCGCACTTTGGATCTGGTTATGAGTTTTGGGGAGCGGCTTTCCGCGTCGCTGTTGGCCCGTGTTTTTACCGCAAACGGCATAGAATCGGCCTTTCTCGACACCCGCCCCCTCATTAAGGCCGGCGACCGTTTCGGGAACGCCCCATACCTTCCCGCCCCCAGTTATACGAATATCCGTTCTTTCTTTAAGGGTCTTCCCAAAAAGAAAGCGCCCCTACAGGTGGCGACCGGTTTTATCGCTTCAACGATGGACGGGCAGACGGTTACTCTGGGACGCGGCGGCTCCGACCTGACCGCGGCGATTTTCGGCGCTGCCCTGAAAACAAATGAGGTAGAAATATGGACAGATGTTGACGGAATCCTCACCGCCGATCCCCGCATGGTAAAAAACGCTTTCAGGATTGACGAAATATTGTACGCCGAGGCGATGGAAATTTCCCATTTTGGCGCAAAGGTTCTCTTTCCGCCTACGGTCAAACCCGCTCTGGAGCAGGGTATTCCCATTTCGATCCGCAATACCTTTAACCCAGAGGGCGGCGGTACCCGCATTGTGAGCGATGCCGCGGAAGGGGAGTATCCTATCAGGGGGATAAGTTCGATAAACCACATTGCCCTGGTGCGGATTCAGGGGCCGGGCATGGTGGGCGTTGCGGGTTTTTCGGCGCGGGTTTTTGGCGCGTTGGCCCGCCGGGGAATCAGTGTGATTCTTATTACCCAAAGTTCCAGCGAGTATTCGATTTGTTTTGCCGTGCTGCCCGCAGAGGCCCGTCATGCTGAAAATGCCATTGAGGAAGAATTTGCCGCGGAGATACGTTCCGGCGTTATCGACAAACCGGTAGCGGAAACAGACCTTTCGATTATTGCGGTGGTCGGCTCAAAAATGAAAAGCGCTTCCGGCATTTCGGGAAAATTGTTTCACGCGCTGGGGCGCAACGGCATTAACGTGGTTGCCATCGCCCAGGGTTCTTCGGAAATTAATATTTCCGCGGTCATTGCGCGGCAGGACGAGGCAAAAGCCCTGAACGCGGTGCATGAGGCGTTTTTCCACGCTACGGTACGCTCGGTGAACCTGTTCCTGATGGGGGCCGGCCTTATCGGCGGGACTCTGCTGGAACAGATTGCCAGCCACCGGAAGATACTCGCGGAAAAAGACCAGATCAATATTAACCTGATCGGAGTCGCCAATGACAAGCGGATGCTGTTTAATCCTGAAGGGCTTGATCCCCTGAAAGCCAAAGCCCTGGTCAACGGGGAAGACGGGCAAGTAGCGGATAAAGCCGGAAAAAACAAAAAGGCGGCGGAAACTGAAAATTCCCTTGAGCCGGTCAACCTGAAAACATTTGTAGAAAAAATGATTGCGTATAACTTGCCCAATGCCTGTTTCTGCGACTGTACCGCCAGCGATGAAGTTTCCGCATTGTACGCGAAAATTTTAAGCGCGTCCATTCCGGTTGTGACACCTAACAAACGCGCCAATTCCGGCAAACTGGAATATTACCGGCGGCTGACCGGTTTTTCCCGCGACCGGGGGATTCCCTACCTGTACGAAACCACGGTCTGCGCGGGCCTGCCGGTTATTTCAACCCTGCGGGATTTGTACCTTTCCGGCGACCGGGTGCGCCGCATTGAAGCGGTTCTTTCGGGGACGTTAAGTTTTATTTTCAATAATTTTGACGGCGCGAAACCTTTTTCCGCGCTGGTGCGGGAGGCGAAGGCCAAAGGCTATACCGAGCCGGATCCCCGTGACGACCTGAACGCCATGGACGCGGCGCGCAAAGCCCTGATTCTTGCCCGCGAGTGCGGCCTTTCCCTTGAATTTGCCAATGTCGCCATTGAGCCGATTTTGCCCCGCGCCTGTTTCAAGGCAAAAAATGTGGACGCGTTTTTTAAGGAACTGGAAAAATCGGACGCCGCGTTTGAAAAACGCCGCGCCGAAGCCGCCGCGCAGGGAAAGGCTCTGCGCTATGTCGCCGTTATCGAGGAAGGCGCCGCAAAACTTGCCTTGAGGCCGGAAGCGGCAAACAGCCCCTTCCGTTCATTAGTAGACAGCGACAATATGGTGGTGATTACCACCGACCGTTATTCGAAACTGCCGATGGTGATCAAGGGGCCCGGCGCGGGGGCGCAGGTAACCGCCGGCGGTATTTTTGCCGACATTGCGCGGATTGCGCGGCCTTTGGTTTAGTATGGGAGGTTTGTTATGCCGATAGCAGCCGGAATACGTAATGCCCTGGGTTCATCGTCAATGATCCGCAAAATGTTTGAAGAAGGGAATCTGCTGAAAAAACAGCACGGCGCGGACAAGGTGTTTGATTTTTCCCTGGGGAATCCCGACCTTGATCCGCCGCCTGAATTTCACCGGGTTCTGCTGAAACTTGCCGAAGAAGACCAAAAAGGCTGCCACGGCTATATGCCCAACGCCGGTTATGCCGCAGTGCGGGAGGCCCTTGCCCGCAAAGCATCACGGGAACATCAGGTTTCTATTGACGGTTCGCATATTGTCATGGCGGTCGGGGCGGCGGGCGGGCTTAACGCGGTGTTTAAGACGATTTGCGACCCCGGCGACGAGGTGATAGTGACCCGTCCCTATTTTATGGAATACCGTTCCTACACGGGAAATCACGGGGCGAAGCTGGTTGAAGTGGATTCCCTTCCCGATTTTAATTTGAATATCGACGCTATCGGCGCGGCGCTTTCGCCCAAAACCGCCGCGGTGCTGATAAATTCGCCTAACAACCCCACAGGCAAAATTTACCCCGCGCAGAGTATCGCCGCGCTTGCCGGGCTTTTGAAAAAACACGGGGAAAAAACCGGCCGCCCGCCCTACCTTGTTTCCGATGAACCGTACCGTGAAATTGCGTATAACGTTGAGGTTCCGCCGGTGCTGAATGCGTACAGTGAATCAATCGTGGTGAATTCTTATTCAAAGAGTCTGTCCCTGCCCGGCGAGCGGATCGGCTATATTGCGGTAAGCCCCGCCATTGCTGACAAAGACGATGTGATGAACGGCCTGATTTACTCCACCCGCATCCTCGGCTATGTCAACGCGCCGGCGCTGATGCAGCGGATTGTAGCGGAATTAACCGAAGCGGTGGTTGATGTCGCCGTGTATGCCCGCAGGCGCGACGCTTTTACCGCGATTCTTGACGAAGCGGGAATAGAATACGCCGTGCCCCAGGGGGCGTTTTACCTGTTCTGCAAAGTTCCACTGCGGCGTAAAGGCGCGGCGGAATCCGGCGATGACGCGGCCTTTGTAAACCACCTCAAGCAGCATTTAATTTTGGGCGTACCCGGCGGCGGCTTCGGCAAACCCGGCTGGCTGCGTTTTGCCTATTGCGTTGACGAAACAATAATCCGCGCTTCCGCCTCGGCTTTCAAGAAGGCGATGGAAGACTGGTAACCGAATAAATGCGCCGCATTAAGCGGCGTTGACCGAATGAATGTGATACGTTACCGCGCACAACAAAAGCCACAGTGTACAGTAATGCCGGTTGCCTTTAGGCAGCCGAGCGCGCGGCGGTAAAAGGCAGAAGAATTTTTACCACGAACCTCACGAACAAAATATGTTACCAGAAGTTCGTGTGGTTGGTGGTAAAATTCAAACATATTGGACAGCCCCGAGTGCGCGGCATTTACTCGTCTCTCCGCGCCGTCCTTGGCGCGGAGATTTATTAAAAAAATTCTTAACGTTTATCAGCTTGAGTAAAGGTCAAAGTCATATCATTTGTGACTTGAACATTGCTTTTTACATAAGAATTTTTATTAACATCATCAACTCCTATATCAAAAGTATTACCTGTAATATTGACATTACCAAGCCAAAGTTTCATGCTGTCTTTATTTATGATCCTTCCGGCAACATCTCCTGTTTGCGCTACTCTGGCCCCGCCTATATGAACACTACCGTCTTTAGATATGGCTATACTTCCGCCTTCCCAGGCAGCCGCGTTAGGCATTTTAAAACTAATAGCGTCAACTGTAGAACCTGTATTATTCACTATAGTAATCGTTGGCGGTCTTTTGGTTAAATTAACAGTAGCGTCTTCGTTTTTCATGGTTACTTGCTCGGTATATGTGGCTTGACCAATTCTGTAAGTAACATTAATGCTTCGATTCATCTCCATTGGTTGAAATTGAGTTCTTCCCTGGCTGTTAATAGGAACTTCAATGGGAGCAATTAAAGTTAACGGATATCCTGTTTGATTTACCACAAAGAGCATTGGAAGCCTGTCTTGAACGGTAAAAGTAATCGGGGCTGCTGTGGTTAATGTTTCACTTGGTCCCCCAAGTAAAGCGTCTTTTAAATTATCTTTAGTAGTTGTAAAGGTAATGGGGACATTATTTTTCATATAAAACAGACCGTTACCATCTTTAATAATTATATCTTTATTTCCCATTCCTCTTGGAGTTTCAGATGAACTCGAATCTCTAAAAAAGACAACTTGTGCCGCATTATTTATATTAGTTGTATCCCAAACAACTGAACCCTCCCAGTTATATACTACACGCCCTTCCGAGTCTCTGCGGGCTTCTACATTTTTGACACTGCCCCAATCGGTAGTGCCTGTATCTCTGATGTAAACTTCTGTAATAGTATTACCAGTTTCATTCCTGATTGCCTGAGTATGGCTATAACTGACACACCCAACAAACCCAACGATAAAAATTATCGCCATAACCGCTATAATTCCCTTTTTCATATTCTCCTCCATTGTTTTTGGGGTTACCTCCCCTTGAATTATCCGCCTTAAATGACGGGTAAGAGGTATTTTTATTACCCTCTTAAAAATAAAGTACACTCATTTTTAATACGTGTCAAGACTTTCCGTCCGATTTTATCGTAAATTAAAATAGAATATGGATATTTATGAATATAAAAGGGCAGAATTTACGGCAAATTTTATCGGAAAATATCAAGGAACAGCGGCAAATTCTGGGAATTTCGCAAGAAAAATTGGCTGAAATGGCTGGTCTTTCGTGGCAAACGGTAAATAGCATTGAATGTCAGCGAACATGGGTCAGCGACAACACGCTTAAAGCCCTTGCCGCTGTTTTTGAAATAGAGACTTTTCAATTACTTATGCCCCATGAAACCAGAGCCGCCATCTCTCTTAACTCAACAAAAGCCCTCAGAAAATTAGCAGAGGCAAAAAAGGACTATGATCGTATTTTCACTGAAATATATGCCAAAATAACTTAATTTGTTTATAAATTTTGGAACAGCATCAATTGCTATTGATAATCTGTACCGCTTCCGCGAGGGAAAGCCCCGCGCGGTTTTGTCGTCCGGCAAGGTCGCGCAGGGTGAGGGGATCGCGCAGAGGGTCAGCGCCGGGAATGATCATCCAGCGCAGGCCTTTTTTTTCGGCAAGGACAAACTGTTTTACCAACTGCTTGCTGTCGGCGGAGTCAGCCGTTCCCGCGGGCGGCGCTTCCAGAAACACTTCGCAGGGGACGCCTTTCTGCCGGAATTGTTGGGCCAGTGCCTGGTACAGCCCGGAATCTTCCGGTTTAATACAGGCAATCGCGGCGGCGGTATAAGAGGTGGTGGCGGGCAGCTTATCAAGGCTTTCCAAGGCTGCTATCATCCGGTCAAGGCCGATGGACGAACCGACCCCGCTGATGGTGGTGTTTTTTGAGTACAAACCGGCAAGGTTGTCGTAGCGTCCGCCGGAACAGATTGAACCAATATCGGGAAGTTCGGTTAGAAAAGTTTCAAATACCACGCCGGTATAGTAATCAAGCCCGCGGGTAATTGAAGGATCGAGAATGAAATTGTCATCAAAAGTATCACGCATAAAACGCCTGAGCAGGCAGAGCCGCTCCGATTCAGGTGAAGGGCCGCCGGACAGCTCCGTTATGTGATTCAAAGTCTCTTCAAACGTTTCACCGGAAGCGGCGGCGGTAAAATCCAGTATCTTTTGGGCGTTGGTATCTCCGGTAATTGCGGCAAGCGCCCCGGCTGTTTCGTCATAACCTACTTTGGCAATTTTATCGACGGTGCGCAGCACATCAACGGATTTTTCCCGCTGTCCGATGTGGGCAAGAAACCGGTTGAACAGGCCCCGGTGATTAATCCGTATGGTTACATTGACCCCCAAGTTCAGCAGGACGGCGCGGATCATCAAAAGAATTTCAAAATCGGCGGCGGGGCTGTCGCTCCCGATAATGTCAAAATCGCACTGGGTAAATTCCCGGTAGCGTCCCCGCTGGGCATTTTCCCCCCGCCACACTTTGCCGATATGGTAACGTTTGAAGGGAAAGGTCAGTTCCGCCTGATGCAGGGCGACAAAGCGGGCGAAAGGAACGGTAAGGTCAAAACGAAGGGCCACATCCCGCTCGCCGTTGTCCTTGAAACGGTAAATCTGTTTTTCCGTTTCGCCGCCCCCCTTGCCCAAAAGTATTTCGGCGTATTCAAGAGCGGGGGTATCAATGGGTATAAAACCAAACGAGCGGAACGATGCTTCGATCTTTTCGGTTAAATCACGGCGAATCATCTCCGCCGGGGGCAGAAAATCCCGAAAGCCTTTTAGTAGTTTTGGTTCAATAAACGCGGCCATAGTATGTGTATTTCCTCAGTTATAGTTTAGCTTGAATTGCAAGCTTTATCTATAGAACGCATTGCAATATCAAGGCAACAGCATTTACTTTATGACCGTATAATTCAGCCGGAGGGGGCGCTACGGGCGAGCGGGGGGCAAACAACGCACCCCGACAAGGGGTGTAGATGAGTAAATTCCAAACGCCCCGGCATCGGACAAGTCTACCGCGACAAATAAAAGGAGGCGAACTTTAGTTCGCCGTCCATGCCGCGGACAAAACGAGGTACGCAGCAGGTTACAGAAATTTTATAAATCACGAAACAATGATTAGTTTGGAAAACAAAAAAGATTAACCACGGAGTAACACGGAGTTTTGGTACGAAAATCATCTTTTTCTCCGTGACCTTCGTGGTAAATCTTCCCTCTTAACATTCCCCGTCGCCCAACCCCCGCGCTTGGAGCGCCAGGGCGGTATCGGCGGCGGATTCCATCATTCGTTCAGTTACCAGCGGAATAAGTATGAACAGGCGGCGCAGTCCCCGCTTGCATGAACGGGCTTCACAGGCAAGGTTTGCCGTTTCCCACAGATCAAAGAAACGGGGGATAAAGCCCAGCATCAGGCTGATACCCAAACTGAAGAATGCGACGGTTTTTTGGGGGGGGCGTCCGGCAGCACATAAATTTTTCAGCCTGATTTCAAGCGCCGCCAGGGAAAGGCGCAGTTCCCGCATGGTGGTAACGGCGAAGAGCAGGGCGGCGGCGGCAAAGGGAACAAAGATTCGCAGAACGGAGATTATTCCTGCGCACAAGCCATCGACACTGATATTGGGCAACTGCAAATTCAAAAGCATGATACACAATGACAATGCCGCCAGAGGCCGTGCGCCTTTCAACAGTTGCCAAAAGGGGATACGGGCGGCGGCGGAAACGGCAAGTATCAGCAGAATCGCCAGCGCAAGGCCGTGAACGGAGGCGAAGGCGGCGGTTGAAAGCGCCAGTACGCCGAGGAGTTTGAATGCCGCAGGGGCGCGGTGCAGGAATGTTTTTCCGGCGCGGTAGCTAAAGGGGGTGCGCAGGGTGGGCATTAATCTTCCAGCCATGAACAATCCTTTACGGCGGCATAGTTGCGCCGGGGGTCGCGCACCCCCCAAACAGGATCAAGCCCGTCCACAACCGCGGCAGGGTTGCCGTCATGGCGAATAACGCCCTGATGGAGTATTATCAGCCGGTCAGCCAGGGCAAGAACCTTTTCAAGTTCATGGGTAAGGATGATGAGGGTTTTGCCGTCATTTTTTAAATCGCGGATTATGCTGAGGGTTTGAACCACCCCCGGCCAGTCAAGGTTGGCAAACGGTTCATCCATAATGATCGTACCGCAGCCCATAGCCAGTACGCCGGCAACGGCAAGGCGGCGCTTTTCTCCGCCGGAAAGCCGCCGGGGGGAATTGTCCCGCTTTTCGGCAAGACCCATCGCGGCGAGGGCCTTGTCCGCGCAGGCGCTTGCGTCGGCGGCAGAAAGGCCGAGGTTCTCCGGCCCAAAGGTAACGTCTTCGATGACGGTTTCCCCCACTATTTGCGCGTCGGCATCCTGAAACACCAGCCCCAATTCCCTGCGGAGCGCCTTTTCGGTTTCACGCCGCCGCCCGCTGTACAGGCTTTGCCCCCGAAACAGCACGTCCCCGCTTGATGGTTCCAAAAGTCCGGCAATGATTCGCATTAACAGGGTTTTCCCCGACCCGTTTGATCCGGCAATTATCAGGCACTGTCCCGTTAAAATATCGATGTTTATGTTGTGTAACGCGGTAAAAGACCCACCTCCCGATGCGGCGGGGAAAATCTTGCAAATATTATTAACAGCAAAAAGCGGCGGGTTCATCTTATACAAACAGTTGCGCGATAGTACGGCGCAGGCGGGGGCTTATGAGGCCGGCAATAACGCCCTTGATAATGTCGCCGATCATGAAAGGAAGAAAACCCACGATAAAGGTTTGCTTCCAGTCAACATTCAGAAAAAATTTAAGCCTGATAAGCCCCGGTATATATACCACGAACATTCCTGTGGCGGCGGCAAGTACGATCCGCCAGACCGGTGTTTTTACGCCGGGCCGGGGAAAGCCCACGATAAGCCCCGCGACAAAAGCCCCCAACAGGTAACCGAACAGATAACCGCCGCTTGGGCCGAGGAGACGGGCAATGCCCATCGGCGAGCCGTTATTGGCAAACACCGGCGCACCGACAGCCCCCGCCGCGATAAACAGCCCCACTGCCGCCGTACCGAGAACCGGCCCCAGCACGAGGCCGGAAAGCAGGGTAAAGAGATTCTGCAGTACGATGGGAACGGGGCCGATGGGAAAGGCGATAAACGCCCCCGCGGAAATCAACGCGGCAAACAGCGCGACAAAAACCAGCGCATGAAATTTTTTGTTCATTATTTTACCTTCACCGTATTTTCTTCTTCAAAACACCACCGATACCGGGCCGGGATTAAAATACAGCGTCCCTTTCCCGTTTTCAGATTTGATGATACAGCGCCCTGCGGGATCAATGCCGTCAAAAATCCCCCGTGCGCATATTTTGTTGGCATAAACCACTGCGGCTTTCGCGCCCATGCAGTCAGCCAGAGAATTCCATTCGGCGGCGAGAAACCGGTTTCCCTGGGCGTATGCCGTACCGGAACGGGTATGCTTCTTTAAGCGTTCCGCCTCATTGATAATTTTAAGCAAAACCTCGCGGCGGGAAACCGTATGCCCGGTAATGCCGGCGCAACTGACCGCTTTTTCCGAAGGAACGGCGTTGTTCACGTTAACCCCAATCCCTATCGTCAGCCAGTTTATGCTGTCGGCTTCCCCGGCAAGCTCGGTCATCACCCCGGCAATTTTCCGTTTGTCAATATAAAGGTCATTGGGCCAGCGTAACCGCACCGGCTTTCCGCAGAAGGAACCCAGAGCGCGGGCGGCGGCAATTTGAAACAGCATGGCGGGCAGGTAGTAATCGGCAAGGGCAATGCCCGGCCGTTCCAGAATGGTGCAGAACAGGCCGCCCTGCCGCGAAGCCCAGGCGCTGCCGTTACGCCCTCTTCCCGCACTTTGCTTCTCCGCAGTAATGACCGTTCCCGCGGCAAGCCCCCGCTGGGCGCATTCCCGCGCCCTGTCCATGGTACTACCGGTATGGTCAAAGTGGCGAAACATGGCCTCCTGTTCGCCAAATTCCCAGGGATGGAGAAAGTCATTGGCTTTTGCGGGATCAAGTGTATAGCCCGTCGTCCGGGTTTCGATGGGATACCCCGCGCCGCTCAGGGCCTGTATTCCCTTCCAGACGGCCACGCGGGAAACGCCCAAATTTTGCGCCAATGCGCCGCCGCTGACCGGTTTCCCCGCTTTTTCACGCAGGGTCATCAGTAATGCGGCTCTGGTAGAAGTCGTGTTAACCATGATAAACAACAGGTTAACATGGAAAAGGGGAGGAGTCAAGGGCTGTGGTACAATAAAGGGTATTATACCGCAGGGCAAGCCCTGCAAGGAAGTTGCTTACGCAACTTACAAAAGCCTACGGCGGCTTTCCGCGGCAAGCCGCGGGGTATCCTCAACCGAGCCCGTAGGGCGAAGGTTCCCCTCTTGATTA
>JAITCL010000072.1 GCA_031283105.1 Treponema sp.
GAGGATTTTCCAAAACTTCACTTTGAACGCATAGCCCCTTCATTCATCTTTGTGCCGCCGTGCCGCTGTGTGAGGTCTTTCGGAAGTAATTATTGTAAAGATTTAGTTGTTACAGAGTAATAGTTATATTCTTTAGATTTTCAAAATCACCTGTGCGTTTTTCCACAGTATCTGTTCTTTTTCGCAGTCCGCAATATCAAGGGACATAAATTCTTTAAGACAGGCGGCGGGATCCCACATGGGATAATCGGAGCCGAACAGAAAACGTTCCGCCCCATAACTGTGAATAAGCTCTGCGGCGCGCCGGTGGCCGATAAACGGAAGCGAACTGGAAACATCAAAATAGCAGCGCCGGTTGTGAAAATAATCGAATGCTATGTCGAATAACGACCAGCCGCCAAAATGGGCCGCCACCGCGCAAAGTTGGGGAAAATTATCCAGCACACGGGCCAGCCGGGAAGGGTGGGAATAAGAATAACGATAGTCGCCGGTATGAAAAATAACCGGCAGTCTGCCTTCCAGAGCGGCGTATGTGTTCATCATGCGCTCATCGTCTATATTAAAACGCTGTATATCGGGGTGAAATTTAATTCCCCGCAGCCCCAGCCCGATAATCCGCTCAATTTCATCTAACGGTTTTTCCATATCCGGGTGCAGGGTTCCAAAGCCGGTAAATTCAGAATGTTCACGGCAAACGGAAGCGATGTAATTATTGATTGACTGTACCTGGCCGGGAATAGCGGCGGCTGAAAACACCACAAAATGTTCAATGCCGCCCCGCCGTCCGCTTTCCAGCAGACTGTCCACCGTGCCGTCCCTCTGCATGGGAATATGGTAAAATTCCCAGATGCTGTCGATAGCTTTCGCGGCGATTTTTTCCGGGTAAATATGGGTGTGAAAATCAACAACCGGTAAACTTGACATTTTGCTGGTTTATGAATAGTATAAATTGTAGATAATGTCAATGAGAGGTAAGGTTTATGGCTTTCAAAGAGAAAAAAACGGCGCATGAAAAATCGGATTCAGAACTGGTACGCCGTTTTAAGACAAGACCATTTCTTTTTATCGGGACCTTTATCGTGTTGGTCATTGTTGTTGTTGCTTTTGTTTTGGTTCCGGCTATTGTGCCCAATTCCGGTTTTGGCCGCGATGTGGATTTGACTTTTGGCTATTACGATAAGGTTGCCATCAGCTATGTGCCGGGGAATTATTTTGCCCAATATTACGAGATGGTAGCCCGCTATCGGCAGAATACCATGAACAGCGAAAATTATTCCTATGCAAGTTATCAGATATGGCGTGAAGCGTTTGAGGGCGCCGCCATTCATACGGCCATTCTTCATGAAATGAAAAAGTCCGGCTACACGGCGCCGTCAAAAATGGTTGACCGTGATGTGGCCCGGCTTCCCCAGTTTCAGGAGAACGGGCGTTTTTCCGCCGCCCTCTACCGGCAAATGGATGATAATCAGCGGCTGTCCCTGTGGCGGCAGGTACAGGAAGATATTGCCAAAGAACATTTTCATGCTGATGTAACCGGACTGCTCAAACCCGCCGCGGAAGCGGAGTTTATCGGTAAAATGGCAGCCGCCCAGCGGAGTTTCGATATGACGGTTTTTTCGGTGGACTCCTATCCTGAGGCCGAATATGCAGCCTATATCCGGGAACATTCCGATCTGTTCCGCTCTGTCCACCTTTCAATGATTACAGTTAATTCAAATGAGCGGGAAGCGCGGAAGATACTTGATTCAATCAAGAACGGTGAAACTACTTTTGAAGACGCCGCACGGGCTTATTCCAAAGATGATTACGCGGACAGGGGCGGAGACATGGGGATAAAAATGATTCATGAATTAAGTATTGATATTCCCGAAGAAACAGAACGCGAAAAACTTATTTCTCTTGCAAGGGACGAATACAGTGATATTGTGAAAACAGGTTCCGGCTGGTCTTTCTTCCGTATCGAAGAGGCTGTTCAGGAAGCGGATGCTTCTGATGAGGCGGTACTGGAAAAAGTCCGTACATATGTACGCAATTTTGAGCGGGGACGTATGGAAGACTGGGCAATAGCGCAGGCGGAAAGTTTTATTACGCTGGTGAATGAACTGGGTCTTGAGGATGCGATAGCTCAACAGGGAATTGAAAAGCGCAGCTTCGGTCCTGTTCCGATTAATTACGGCAATGTCGATCTGTTTACCACCCTTGCGTCGCAGCCTGTTTCTGAACTTTCCGCTTCCGCATCCGATGAAAATTTCTGGAAAGTTGCTTTTTCCACTCCGGTTGAAACTCCGTCGCGGCCCGTGGTGCAGGGAAGCAACGTGCTGGTGCTGTTTCCCAAAGAAGAAACTGCGATTGAAGAATCCGCTATTGAAAGCATAACGTCTACCTTTAATTCCTACTGGTTGAGTTATGTGTCGGAGCAGGCCCTGCAGCAGCATTTTATAAACAGTCCCAAAATGGAAGATAAATTTATTGATATATACTTCCGCTATTTTATGAATCAGGGCGAGTAACCGCCAATGAACGGGGTACCCCCCGGCGGCAACGGACAGGGTCTTTCCCGGCAGGGAAAGACTTTGCTTTCCGGCGTTGATCCTGCCGGCAGGGCGGAACGTGTAGCTGATGCGGTTCCGGTTATGGACAGGACTTTGTACCTGTGCCCTTCTCCCCTGTACGGTTACGGGCTGGAACGCCTACTCGCCCGTCTTGCCGGTTTTTCCCATTCCGCCGTGTTGTGCATTGAGGCCGATCCTGAATTATTTGCCCTTTCGCGGGAACATTTTCCCCCGGCGCTGAACAACAGTCAAAAATTACGCTTAACAAATAATGGTGAAGCTGAAACACTATGCGCGCTTTTGCGGCGGGAATGGGGGCCGCGTTTTTTCCGCCGGGTGGAAATGGTACGCCTGAACGGGGGCTGGCAGTTGCACTCAACGTTATACGATATGCTGGCGGATTCCCTGCGGCGGGAAATTGCCCTTGACTGGGGCAATGCCATGACCTTGACCAAACTGGGCCGCCGCTATATCCACAATGCTCTGCGCAACCTCAGCCTGATACCGAACTGCCATTCGCTGCGGCAGCTTTCTTTTGGCAGCGCCCCGGCGCTGGTACTGGGGGCGGGCCCTTCGCTGGACAAAACGCTTGATGGTCTTCAAGCCCGTTTTGGCCGGGCGCTGCTGGCGCCGGAGAAGCGGCTGTTCAGAATCATCTGTGTTGACACCTGCCTTCCGGCGCTGAAGGAACGGGGCATAACGGTTGATCTTGCCGTTATTCTGGAAAGCCAGCACTGGAATCTGGAGGACTTTGTCGGGCTGTCCGGCTGGAATGTTTCCGCCGCCTTTGACCTTTCGGCTCTGCCCCGCTCGGCTGCCGTTCTTGCGGGCGGCCTTTTTCTGTTTTTTACCCCCTGGACGCACTTGAACATTTTTGAACGGCTGGGAGCCGCCGGCTTGTTGCCCGCAAGTCTGCCCCCGCTGGGATCGGTGGGCCTGAGCGCCGCGATGATCGCCCGGCGGCTTACCCGCGGAACCATAATTACCGCTGGCCTTGATTTTTCATTTACCCTTGATTCGTACCATGCGCGTTCAACGCCGGGGCATAAAAAAAGACTGCGCCGCCACAACCGCTTTACCGGCCTTCTGAATACAGAAGCCGCTTTTGGCGGGGCGGTCACTCCTGCGGTTTCCAAAACAGGCGGGCAAGTTTTTTCAAGCCCATCCCTGCGCAATTACCGTGACCTTTTTGAGCGGGAATTCGCCGCCGCAAGCAGCGATTCCCGGTTCTTCGACATTGCCGGCAGCGGCCTTCCCCTGGGTATAAAAACCCTTGCGCCGGAAGCGGCCTTTGATATACTGTCCGCCGGTAATTCCATTGCCGATAACACCCCCACCGCGTCACCATGCACGGACAATCCCGTTCTTGCCGAAAAACTACGAACCTTTATCCGCGGCGAACAGAATCGCCTAACGCTGTTGTTGAATATGCTTACCGGAGAAAGCGCGATGGATTACAATGCCCTTGCCGCGCTCATTGATGAATGTGATTATCTGTGGGCGCATTTTCCCGACTATGCCGCCGCCGACCGCCGCCCCGGCAAAGCCGAACTGGAATCAGGCGCGGCCATTTCATTCCTCAAACGCCTCCGCGTGGAGATAGACCCCTTCTTAAAACTACTGAAATTGGTGTTACAGTAAATAGTTGTTACCATACCGGTAGAGGCCAGCCGGAGGGGGCGCTGCGGGCGCGCCGCAGGCGAGCGGAAACATTTGGAATTCTCCGCCGGAGGAGACCAGCGGATAACAGTAACGAGGGTAGGGACAATAAAAGCCCAGCACCTACATACCACAATTATTATTTCATATAGTATAACGATTCGTATGGTGGTAGGTGCTGGGAGGCTCCGTAGGCGGGTTCTACAAGCGTTTCCGCTCGCCTGCGGCGCGCCCGCAGCGCCCCCTCCGGCTGGTTTTGTAGCTTATATCAGAAAAACATAGTATACTGTTCACCGGAGGAATAATGAATTCGGCGCTGGAAAATTTAAAAACACGGGGTTTCTTTTCCCAATGTACCAATGAAGAAGAACTGTCGCGCCTTATGAGCGAGGGGCCGGTTACGTTTTACGAAGGCACCGACCCTACCGGCGGCAGTCTGCATATCGGCCACATGGTTCCCTACTTTGCTTTTCGGCACCTGCGGGACGCGGGGCATAAAGGAATCGCCCTGCTGGGCGGCGGCACCGCCCGAATTGGCGACCCTTCGGGAAAATCCGAAATGCGGAAAATGCTGAGTTATGAGCAATTGGATGCCAACACGGAATCCATCCGCGCCCAGCTTGACCGTTTTGTCAGGTTTGACGATGCGAGCGCATGGACGGTAAATAACAAGGATTGGCTTGCCGAACTCAATTATATTGACTTTTTGCGGGATATTGGCCGCCACTTTTCGGTGAACCGTATGCTGAGTTTCGAGGCATACAAAATACGAATGGAGACCGGTCTTTCTTTTATTGAATTTAATTATCAACTTTTGCAGAGTTACGACTTTTTGGAACTGTACCGCCGCCACGGCTGCCGTCTGCAAATCGGCGGCGATGACCAGTGGGGCAACATTGTCGCCGGCGTGGAACTGATTCGCCGCATTGAGGGGGCGGAAGTTTTTGGCATAACCTTTCCATTAATCACCACCGCCGACGGCAAAAAAATGGGCAAGACCGAAAAGGGGGCGCTTTTCCTTGATCCGGCGCTGACCAGCCCTTACGACTTTTTTCAGTATTGGCGCAATGTGCAGGACGCTGATATACGCCGTTTTCTGCTGATGTTTACTTTCCTGTCCATCGAAGAATGTGAGACCCTGACCGCGCCGGGCAGAAACCCCAACGAAGCCAAAGAACGCCTTGCCTGGGAAGTAACCGCCCTGATCCACAGCAAGGCCGAGGCGGACAAAGCCCTTGCCGGGGCAAAGGCCGCCTTTGGCGGCGGTGTCAGCGGCGACAAATCCGCCATGCCCCATGCCAAACTTCCCCGCGCCGCATTTGAAGCCGGTTACAACATTGTAGACCTGTTATGCGATGCGGCATTGGCTCCCAGCAAAAGCGAAGCCCGCCGTCTGGTTCAGCAGGGCGGGGCTTTTGTGTCTGTTCCCGAAGGCGGCGAATTAGCCGCAATTGGCGATTTAGCGGCCGTCATCGGCGCAGACCGGCTTAACGCGGAAGGGGAATTGATTTTACGGGCGGGCAAAAAACGGTACTGTCTGGTAATAACAAAGTAAAATAGACTCTTTTAACATAATAAAGTTGTTCGGAAACTTCAGTTGTGGAAAACATTCAGGAAATAGCCCGCAAGTCTGAGGGGCTGTTAAAAATTAACTCGGTAATGAAAAGCATCGCCAGCCAGACTAACCTGCTTTCGATGAACGCGGCGATAGAAGCGGCTCACGCCGGAGACGCGGGCAAGGGCTTCGCCGTAGTCGCCGATGAAATCCGCAAACTGGCGGAAAGTGCCGGCGAGCAGTCCAAAACTATCGGCAATGTTTTGAAAACGATAAAAGAATCAATCGACAAGATAGCCAAATCCACTGAAGACGTGCTTAACGAGTTTGAAGCGATTGATTCGGGCGTAAGGACGGTAGCGGAGCAGGAGGATAATATCCGAAACGCGATGGAAGAGCAGGGTCAGGGAAGTAGGCAGATACTCGACGGCGTAAGCAATGTAAACGAAATTACCCGGCAGGTAAAGGGCGGCAGCGAGGAAATGCT